>NZ_LGHL01000309.1 GCF_001908205.1 Bradyrhizobium sp. NAS80.1 | reverse complement strand
TCCAACACCTCGCTTTCCTGCAAAATCGAATATTATATCAAGACCAATTCTGCTTATTTCTCAGACCGATCCGTATTCTTCACGGACGACTAAATGTGCGACTGCACGAAATCCGCCCTCACGCCATACGTGCGTGCGGTTCTTGCATCCGGTGAAGAGCGGCTGTTTCAACAGGGTGAGCAGCTCTTCGTCGTCGAACGCGTCACGCGGTAGTGGAGCTAGGTTTTCGGGATCGATGCATTCGAATTTGGGGCGCGGTCCCAGATAAAGCTTCTCCTGAATGGCCCAATCAATGAACTTGTAAAGACCGCCCCAATAACGGCTCTTAATCGTCGTGGTCGTCACACGCACCAGGTCGGACCAGTCATGTGTCTTCGCATATTCGTAGCGCTGGAATAGGGTCTTCGAAAACTCGCGCGGAATGTTGTCGCGGTTCGGGATGTCCGGGAGTGCTTCGTCGAGCAGGGTCCACTTCTCGTTACTTAGCTCGCCCATGTGTGGATCGCCGAGAAAATCGACCGCAAATTGCACGACCGCCTCGGCTTCCCCGCGACCCTTCATCTTGTGCTGGCGCTTGCGGTCGGCGGGCTTTAGAAATTCGGCCAGCGCGTCCGACATTTTTTTCGTGGATGCCGGGGCCGCGCCCTTGAGCTCGGCAGCCTTTATGTCCGGCTTGGGGTGAGGCTGTTCAGCCGGTCCAATCGTGGCTGATCCGAAATGCTTGGCCATCTCGGTCGCCAAGCCTTGGGCCAGGGCTACAAAGTCGAAGGGCGCCAAAACAGGGGAGGTCGGCAAAATCTGCAATTGCCCAACTTTATCCGCCCCACCGGCGGCCTGGCTCAAATTGGGACCGGACGACTTAAGACGGCGCGCGGTGCATTTGGCAAATTCGCTTTCGGCGGCCTTATTCTGATCGACGAAACTGACCCAATTTTTCGCGAGGTCGGGAAAATGAGGGCGAGAGAAGAAGCCGCGCTCGCGGGCGCGAACGAAGAAAGTCCGGACCGGGTGCTCAAATGCCTGACGGCCGGACAGCTCGCTCTCATCGCCGGGGACACCGGCAGCGACATACGCTCGCAACCGCTGGTCAACGAGAGCTCCCAGCGCCTCCAGATCTGGAGCCTGGACGATCTCTAGAGCCCATTTCAGGGTTTTCACCAGCCTTCTCCGCGCCTCGTTAAAGTTGCCTGTTCTGAGGCTGACACGGAGCAGGGGCCGGCCAAAGATTTCTGCGGCGCGTTTCCCCAATCTAATTTGGAGGCAGTACCGTCCGTCCGGACGGCGGCTGAGATAGGCCGGGCGGGCCACGTGCTTGCCTTTCTGGGAGACCCGGCCGGGGTGATACATCCCAGTGAGATGTATCACCCTCAGACTCGAACCTCCGATCCAGACAAGGCTTTGGATTTTCTATGGAATTCTGTTTTTGAGGGATATGGTAACGCGTCCCTCCCCCGCTACCAATCCTGCGAATTTCCACACCAAACTACGATTTTCCACGATTGGGTTCGCCGGACAGTAAGGGAGCCGCAAAATTTGCCGTGAGCGGTCAACCGGTGTTGGCACAAGGCGAATTGCACTAACGCGCACGTCGTCATCAAAGTGCTTCAACGAACTCGACCATTCGATGCCGTTGATCGAGATCGGGCAGCGGGCCGCGCATCGCGGCGGCATTATCCGCCATGTGGCGGGGATCGCCGGTCCCGGGGATCACCGCGGTCACACGCTGGTCACTGAGCAAATATTTCAGAAAAAACTGTCCCCAGGAGTTCGCGAACACTTGTGCCCAGTCCGGCAATTCCTTGCCGTGCACGGCGCGGAATAATCTGCCATTGCCGTAAGGCAACGCGGTCAGCACGCCGGCTCCAACTTCGGCGGCCAGTGGCAGGATGGTCTTCTCAGCCCCGCGGTTATCGAGTGAATAGTCGATCTGGACGAAATCAGGCTTCTCCCGTTCGAGCACCGCCACGACCGCGGGATAGTCCCGGTGGAATGTCGAGGTGATGCCGACATAGCGGCACATGCCCTGCCTCTTCCAATCGTTGAAGCGTTGGAGAGATTGCTGCTTGTTTCTGACGTTGTGGAGCTGCAGTAGATCGACGCTTGCTGTTTTCAGTCGGGCCAATGATCGTTTGAGTTCTTGGGAATCAGGCGACTCGAGCTTGGTAGCGATGAAGAGCTTCTCGCGTATGCCAGCCGTTTTAGTGACCTCGCCGAGCACGCTTTCCGCATCGCCGTAGGTTGAAGCGGTGTCGATAAGCCGTCCGCCATTCTTGATCAGAGCCTGCACGACGGCATCGGCCTTGCTCCGCGTGGCTTCGTTATTCTCATCGAAAACATAGGCGGTGCCAAGGCCGACGGCGGGAATGCGTTCGCCGCTGCCTGGAATTGGACGGGTGAGAAGCGGGGTCTCGGTCTGGGCAACGGCGTTGGTCGACAGCAAAAATCCGCCCGCAAGCGCGACAAAGTCTCGGCGTGTGATCTGCTGAGTCATTTGGATTGCCATCCCGACTCTCCTTGATCATCTGCTTTCATCGCGAGGCGCTCCTGCGTTCGCCCCAGCGTGGTTGAGAGAACGAGCCAGCCCGCCGCGACCGGGAGCACGCACAGCGCGATGGCGCCAAGCTTCAATCCCAGCGCTTGCAGGCTGTCATAGACCCAGCCATACAACGCATCCGAGCCGCGATAGATCACCACATCGATCAGGTTTTTGGCCTTGTACTTTTCCTCGCGGCCGACCACGGTGAAGAACACCTGGCGTGCCGGATTTGCGATCGCAAAGTTCATCCAGCGTTGCGCGACCTGGAGTGTCACCACCACGGACAGGCTTGGCGCGATCGCCAGCGCAGCAAAACCCACGACATAAACTGCAGGCAAGGCTGCGGCCGCGATGCCGGTGCCGAAGCGCTTGAGGAATGCGGCGGTGGCAAACACCTGTGTCGCCAGGCTCAGCAGACCCACCGAGAGGTCGATGCCTGCAAACAAGCGCGTTTGCGCTGCCGCGCCGTGGATCGTCGCCGAAACGATGTTGGCCTGCGCGAAATAGGTAATCGTCGCACCGAACGAGAGCAGGCTGACCCAGGCGGCCACGCCGAGGAGATAAGGCGATCGGATCAGTTCGGACAATCCCGCAAACGCGCTGCCGCCAACGCGCTGCCGTCGAAGGTCCACTTCCGTCGGCGGATCCGCCACGCTTTCAATTCGATGCACGCAGAACACGGCTAGTTCGAGGAAAGCGGCGGCCACTATCAGCAGGTTGAGCGGACCGAGCGGCGCCGACAGCCAGATCGTGACAACAGGACCGAGCAGCGCGCCAGCGGTCCCCCCCGGCGCCGATGAACCCGAACAGCCGCTTTCCTTGCTCTGAAGCAAACAAATCGGCCATGAACGACCAGAACACCGCAACCGCGAACAAGTTGAACACGCTGACCCAGACGAAGAACACGCGTGCCACGATCACTCTTTCGACGTCGAAAATCAGCAACAGCCAAAACAGGGCCAGGTTGGCGACGAAGAAGTGGTAGACGATGGGAATGAACCTGATCCGCGGCAACCTCGCCACCAGTGCGCCGTACAGCGGCTGAGCGACGAGCAGACTGACAAATGTGGCCGTGAACAGCCATGGCAAGTTTTTGACGCCGCCGGCGATGCCCATCTGATCGCGCAGCGGGCGCAACACATAGTAGCCGGCAAGCAGGGTGAAGAAATAAGCGAACGACCACACCGCTGCCCCCCGCTCTCGCGCGGTACCAGGCACCGTGCGCGCCAACCAGCCCAGGAGAGCTGTCGTGGCAGCCGTCATGGTGCCAGCGACAGCTTCTGCCTGAGCTCGGCCGCACTCACATTCTGGCCGTATCCCGGCGCGCCGCGCTGGAAGCGGCTTGCATCGGCTAGGTTGCCGACCTCAACCGGATCAAAGCCGGCATCGCGCACCAGTCCCGCCCCTACCCGGACTGCTTCCTGATCATCGCCAGCGATCGGCACCGCAAGCCTGGGAGGAGGGCGGTTCGCTTCGCGCTCAAAGATCATGTAGTTGAGCGTGTTGAAGGCGCGCACCAGCCGCGCCCCGGGCAGATATTTCTGCGAAGTAACTCCTATGCCATTGCGCTCAACCTCGTCGGCGATGGCGCCGTCGCGGCTGGCCACCGCATTGTCGGCGTCGAGCACGATCTTTCCCGCTAACGATTTACCGTAATCTCTGCCGATCTGCGGCAGTGCGCCGTAAGGCACGGCGATGAAGACAACGTCGCCAAATGCAATCGCCTGATCGACTGTCCCGGCCTGCGCAAGGGGGCCAAGGCGCGCAACGAGGTCCTGCAATTCCTCCGGGTGACGTGACGAGAAGAAGACCGGATGGCCTGCCTTGGTCCACAGGCCGCCAATCGTGCCACCGATATGGCCCGCGCCGACAACGCCGATTTTCATTTTGGGACTGGAGGCGGTCTGGCCCGATACAGTCGTCGCTTGGAGCATCCCTTGGAGAATGAGCACTCCTGCAGCGCCCAATAGCGCGCGACGACGGCGATCGACGGTGACGTGCTTGAACATCAGCACACCAGTGGCAAATTGCAGGACGAAATCTCGTCGCACTTTTCAGCTTCAAGAAGTCGTTCCCCCCGTGACGACTATTATAATGCGAAGAGTGCCGTAAGTTCCGATTCGAGGAAGCGCTCGCACGGAGTTGATCCTTGTTCCGAAGAGCGGCTTTTTGCAATTTGCATGGTGCGTCTGCCGGTCGGCGATGATCGCCATCGCATGCGCTACGGCTGCTGTTGTCGTGCCGCTGTACTCCGCATATGTCAGTTGCACGGATTACAAACGGTCCCTAACGGTCAGGGGATCTGTTGGGTGCAGCGGAGGGAGCGGCGTTTTCAGAGGGCATAGGCGGTACGTCGTCTCTCACGCTACATTGTTCGATGTAACGATCTTCGGTCATATCGCGTCCCATCATCGCTTCCTTATCAGCCCGCCATTCGTTTTCGCACTCTTCCTCAATATTTCCGGGGCGTTGTCTGTTTTGCTTGTGCGGAGAGGAACTGGCAGCAGGGGCAGCGGTGGTAGAGTTTGACGTGGTGGTTCCCGCAAAGGCGGTGAAGTGCAGGATTGTTATCCCAGCAAGCGCACCGCAAACCAAACAGAGGGACTTTTTCATCTCTGGACCCCAGTTTCGTCGCGAAACCACCGCTAAACATGTGGTCGTGCGTGCAACGGTTCCATTCCTGATCCCCGCACTACTGAATGCAAATCTCTCGCGCCTGTTCCCCGCCTTGGGAGGCTCGGTCAAAAAAGTTCGAACTGGTCGTGGCCGGCCTCGGCTCTCGAGCGCGTCAAAGTAATGCATGGTACAGCTACTGAGCTTGCACAACTTGTTGATGAGTTCGATGCCGAAGCCCGAAGAAAGTTCGTCAAGGCTTGATCCTCTCTAACGCCAAGCTCTGCTGCCCGTCGGGCAAAACACCCGCCACCCCGTCAACCCTTTCCCACAAAAATATTCCACTTTACCGAAATTCGGAAATATCGTATGTGTCGCCCATCCCGGCTCATCCTTGAGGGGCGATCTTGTGTCGTCACGTTTCGCGAGCCGGGCTTGCGGTGGACGCGGCA
>NZ_LGHL01000308.1 GCF_001908205.1 Bradyrhizobium sp. NAS80.1 | reverse complement strand
GTCTAAGTTGAAGCCACGTGCTAGCTTAAGCGCTAGAACCGCCTTGGACGAATAACTTCTTCTATCGCGCTCAAGCGCCTTGGCGTTTTCACACAGCCAAGACCCATACCGGAACTCAGCCTGAAGATCAGAAGCGAGGTGAAGAGAACTCGACGGTCGGGACAACCAATGTGGAGCCGCGTTCAATGCTCGTAGCAGAAAGTGATTTGCTAAGCTAATTTTGTCGGGTCGTGGGAGCACGCAATGTCGAAAGCAATTGCCGTCTTGGGCTCCGCCCTGTTCTTCGTCATTGCGCCGTTAGTGCTGGCAGGCTTCGTCCCCAGGTGGGTCACGCAGTGGGAATTTCGGTCTGCTTTTTTCGGCGTCGATCTAACCCGCATCCTCGGCGGTATATTGATCATCGTCGGAGTGCCCGGACTCGTGGATTCATTTGCCCGTTTTGCGCTGGAGGGGCTGGGTACGCCCGCCCCGATCGCGCCGACACAAAAGCTCGTAGTGACTGGCCTTTATCGCTACGTGCGAAATCCGATCTACATCGCGGTCGTCGCAGTCATTTTTGGTCAGGCCCTTTTGTTTGGTGACTGGCGTCTCCTCTGGTACGGCGCGCTACTCTGGCTTTTTCATGTCTTTGTGGTGATGTACGAAGAACCGACGCTCAAGCAAACATTCGGCACGGAGTACGAGAGCTTTCGGACTAATGTGCCGCGCTGGATTCCGCGGTTGACGCCATGGCGAGCCGCATAAAGGAATTACTGCAAGCGGCTCGATGCCGGCTGCAACAAACAGTGCGAGACGGCGAAGCGTAGCAAGCGCGCCTAGCGGCCTCGCCCCGGAGGGCCCACTACCTTAGGGGTTACGTGATGCGGTTCTCTTCTCGTTGATCCGTAGAGAAGCGAAAGCGGACCTAGGCGGGATCCATGCCCTTGGACTTGAGCACCGCGGCGCCGGTCGGACCGGTCAGGAGTTCGATCAGCGATTTGGCCGCTGCTGGGTCCTTGGTCGTAGATCCGATGCCGACCGCAAAGACGATCGCACTGTTCAAATCACCGGGCAGAGGTCCGACCACCTGAGCCCCCGCAACCGCGGCAATTTCCGAGGCCTGTGCGACGCCCAATTCGACTTCGCCCTTGGCGACTAGTTCGCCCGCTTCGGCACCCGGCACCAGGACGGTCTTGGATTTCATCTGATCGGCGATGCCGAGACGATCGATCACCTTGGCGAAATAAACGCCACTAGCGCCACCCTTCGCTGGATCGGCGTAGGAGATCGATTTGGCAGCGAGAAGCGCAGTCTTCAGTTTCTCCGCCGTGCTGATATCGGGCTTGGGTGCACCGGTACGTACCCCGATGGCCACATAAGAGCTCCCTACATTGACGATGCTGCCCTGGGCAACCTTACCTTGGGTCTGCAGACCGTCGAGGACAGGGCGCGACAGGATCATCACATCTGCGGTTTCGCCCGCATCGATCCGCTTCTTCAGCTCCGCGATCGTGCTGTAGACGATCATTAGCTTGTTGCCGCCGCTGCTCTCGTACTTCGGTGTGAGCTCGTTGAGTGTAGGGGTGAGCGCCACCGTGCTCATGACCTTGAGCTCGGCGGCATGGGCTGCAGTTCCAAGAGCCAACAGGAGCGAACACTTCACCGCCGCCGCAAGGCTGGCCCGTCGTGAGAACAACCGTCCCATCATAGCTTTCTTGCCTCCCCGTTGGCTTGATCCCAAGCATAACAGAAACGCCGTCTCAGAGTAGGTCTTGGTAGAAAGTGGCTTGCGGGCGCCTGATTTTGGCCCGGCGCGAGCCTCGCGGCGCAGCCTGCCAGTAGGCGATGCCTGTTTCAGGTTCTGTACTATTGCGCCGCCGCGCGAGCTTGGTCGTTTTCGGTCGAAGCGGACATCCAATGGCAGGCAAGACCGGTTGACTCGGTCGAGAATGACCCTGGCTGTGTAAAAACGCGAATGATCGAGACACGGCTAGAATTACATTCTTCAGTTCGTCGTCTAAGTTGAAGCCACGTGCCAGCTTAAGCGCTAGAA
>NZ_LGHL01000307.1 GCF_001908205.1 Bradyrhizobium sp. NAS80.1 | reverse complement strand
ATTCTCGGGCATGCCAGTGACGTTCGTGGACGCTACGGCCGCAAGGGTACTCTTGATCCGCAAGTCGCGGCGAAAATCGAGGCGCTCGAACCGCCCGTGATCAAGCAGATGAGAGAGATCCTGCTCGCTGCAAAGAACCGGGCAGATAATCGCGAGCTCACGGTACTGAAGACGTATTAGTTTCAGAATTCGCGATCCTGTATTGAATGACGCGAACGATTCGACCCTCAGATTCGTAGTCTGGTCAGGCCCATTGAAATTGCTGGGGTTTGTTACCGTAAGACGTGAGCCAAACCCGCAAAACCGCGCAATTTCAGCCTTATCAGATGCAGCGAAGTTACCGGGGGCTCGGCCGGCGACAGAGGGGCGTCTGGCCTAGATAAGCAACTATACTGCTCTTCTGACACCGTGACTTTTAATCACGGGGTCCTGGGTTCGAGCCCCAGCGCGCTCACCAGCTAACTGACTGATATATCATCGAAACCCACATGAAAACATCATGTGTTCAAGATGAATTTTACCGCCCGGGTAACACGGGGGTAACAGATTTTACGGAGAGAGACGCACAGATTTGCGCATTTTTGTGCAGAACCGGGCAGACGTTCCCGAAGGTACGCCACGCATCCCTGAGACACGACGGAAGCAACTCCAGCATCTCGCGCGCATTGGGCAATTGCGAAGCCGCCCTCACTCAAGACGCAGCCTGAGCTAGCCGACTATGCGGCGGCGTATACCAAAAACTCGTTCAGGAGATGCTCTTTCATCGCCGAGGGCTCCCGCTCCCCTTGCGAGGCAAGCCACAGAATGCGCTCCGCGACCTCCACCGCAGAATGATGCTGCTGCCGGGTGAAGGCCGGGCTAGCGAGCACTTCATCGAGAATGGTGCGGAGCAACTGCACTGTAGGTGTGTCATACGCCATGTGCTGAATATCCCAAGTACTGAAACAATTCACACGCTCGGCCGACGCGTAATATGGAGCGTAGGCTTATCTTCTCGTTCGGTCCGACCAGCAATTTGCCGGAAACCGGTAATCTACGACGGATTTGATTGCGGGTCTATGACAGCGAACCGGCAACGCCGCCCGCTCAAAATAAGTGCAGGCGGCGCTGTCCAGCCCCGGGAGGGTGATTGCAAAATCCCAGCATGGATTAGTCTGAAAAGCTTAGGCCAAGGTTCACCGGCTCACAGCTAACAGGCCTTCTCGCGATAAACGCATCCAGCTCATTCGCCGCCTTCGCTCCGCAACGATACGGCAAGCTGTCGTCACCTCGGCAGAGCTGCGAGCTTTCGCGGCGTGAAGCACGGCAGGTTCAACACGTACTCTGGCTAATCGCAAGGAAATGGGATCGCCATCTTGGATCGCATGCAACTCTTGAAGAAGATTTCGTTCGGTGCTCGGGTCGCAGAAGAAGAAACTAACGAGCTCGGAAATTATTTCGTCGAAACAGACCAATGGGAACGCATTTATAACGGCGAAATCGATGTGGTCAAAGGCGACAAGGGTGCAGGAAAGAGCGCAATCTACTCGCTACTCAGCGCCAAATCTGACGATCTTTTCGACAAACGAATTCTTCTGATCACCGCTGAAGAGCCGAGAGGAACGCCCGTTTTCAAGGAGCTTGTTACCGACCTTCGCGGTCGTACTGCGGCCACCTCAACGCCAGCCCGTTACTAAACAACCATTCGCCGATGTCCTGCCCGGCGACGCTGCACCGTGCTCTGTAGCCGTCAGTACAGACAGGCATGCAGGCTACCAGCCGCCTCGCAATGAAGTCGGTGAGCCTGTTCGCTGCTACGCCCCCGCACTGATAGGCCCGGCCGCGCGCATCGTCGCAGAGTTGGTCATGCTCGGGGCATCAATGTCGGCGAGACGAATACGCGTGCCGTGTACCGCGACCACATAAATCTGCCCGACGGACGGCTCGCCAGCCGTCCGCTATGCACCGATAGCGACCAAAGTTTGCAGCGCCGCTAAATGACGCGATGGGCCAATAAGCGACATTAGGCCGGTCACTCGATCATCTCGTCGGCGCGGGCGAGCAGCGTGGGCGGGATTATGATGCCAAGCGCCTTGGCGGTCTTGAGGTTGACTGCCAGCTCGAACTTGATCGGTTGTTCGACGGGCAAATCGGCGGGCTTCGCGCCTTTCAGGATTTTTGCAACATACGCCGCCGATCGCCGATACATATCGACAAAGCTCGGACCATATGACAGCAGGCCTCCGTCTCGAACGTAGACGCTTGCTTCCCAAATCGAGGGGAGCCGATAATGCGCCGCCAACTCAATGAATCGCTTGCGGTTGAAATACAGAAACGCTGACGCTGTCGTCACCAAGCCATCAACGCCTTGCTCCTTGGCGCGGGCGAACGCGCTGTCCAGCTCACCTTGACTTTCAACCAGGATTGCATCGAGGCCCAAGGATCGCGCCGCCGACTGTACCGCCGCCACAACTCCTCCCGCCTCGCCAGCGGAGTAGTGCAAGATCATGATGCGTTTGATTGTCGGCACCGCCTCTTTCAACACCTCAATGCGCTTGCTCTCCAGATCGATGCCAAACATCGATAGACCGGTCACGTTTCCACCGGGGCGAGAAAGGCTGGCAATAAGGCGGTCGCCGACTGGATCGCCCACGATCGGAAAAACGATCGGGATTTTGGTTCCGGTTGCGATCAGCGCACGTACCGCCGCCGTACCGGGTGCGATGATGACGTCAAGGTTGCGCTGCGCAAGATCTGCGGCGAGTTCGCGCACGCGGTCGGGATTGCCCTCTCCCCACAGGTAATCGACCTCAACATTGATGCCTTCGATGAGGCCGTTTTCCGCCAGGCCTTGTCTAAGCGCTTCCAGTTGACGGGGGTCCAAGGTCGACGGACTCAGCACACCTAGGTAGGCGATCTTGGCCATGCGCGGCTGCTGCGCGCGCGCGGCGAACGCCCAAGCTGCGACGCCGCTCATCGCCGCAATGAACTCTCTTCGCCGCATTGGTCCACACCCCGCTGCGCTCAACGATAGAATACACACTTTTACGAGAGATATCCAAGCGGCCCATGTCTCCTTGGGGTCATTTTCGACCGACGCTACGGCTTTCGCGTGCCGTTCGATTTCTGCTTTAACCCGAAAACGACCGAATTGCTGCGCGGCAACGAAATGACGCGAAGGGCCAAAAGGCGACATGGCCTTATTCGATCACCTCGTCGGCGCTGGCGAGTAATGTCGAAGGTATAGCGAGGCCGAGCGTCCTTGCGGTTCTCAGATTAACCGCGAGTGTGAATTTCGTCGGTTGGTCGAAGGGGATATCTGCTGGCTTTGCACCCTTGAGAATGAGATCGACTTGGCCTGCCCAGTGATCAGCCATTTCGAGGTTGTCTGCCCCATAGCCCAGAAGTCCGCTAGCTTTGACAACGTCTATGAACCAACCAATTGACGGCAGCCGATATCTCACGGCCAACTCAGTTATAAGGTATCGGTGCAGGTAATTCGGACCTAACCCGTTATACATCAGCCCATCGGCAGACTGCTGAGCCATCGTCTCGAATGCTTGGCGATAGTCCGGTTCCTCTGCCGAGTGTCCCACCGGCGTCCCGACGATGGAAACTCCCAACCGGCGGCCAGCTTCTATTACCGCACGTCCCCATGCTCTTTCCCAGTCATCGCGCGGCGACAGATAGGCGACACGCGATACAGAAGGAACAGCCTGCCGCAGAATATCAAGGTGCTTCCCTTGCATCTCAATCCCGGCGTCCGAGGCAATGCCGGTGATGTTACCTTCTGGTCGAGCAATGTTTTTCACGAGTCCAGCCGCGACCGGATCGCCCACTACAACAACAATTGGTATTGTGGACGTCTCTCTCGCGAGCTGCAAAATGAGTTGATGACCGAGAGCATTCACGATCAAGTCCGGTTTTGATCGTACCGCGTTTCGGGCGATATCTGCGTAGCGTTCAGCTTGCCCATCGGCGCCATATCGATCCACGACCAAATTTTTGCCTTCGACATAACCAAGCTGGCGCAAGCGATCAAAAAACCGCGACCAAAAGACATTTGAAAAGACCGCCACTCCCAACTGGGTGCAAGCCGCCAGCCGGTAAGCTCGACTTGGCTCCGCTGCCCGAAGGACGCTTGCGCCCGTTGTTGCCAACAATCCTGCTAGAAGGTCGCGCCGCCTCATTCGGTCACCTCATCGGTGTTGGCGAGCAGTGCTCATGCTACCGTCAAGCCGTGCGCAGCAGCCCATGCATTGAAGCGGGCAAGACGCCCGGAGACAAGGATTGTTATGTCCGATTTAGTTCATTCTCGACCGACTCTGCGGGTTTCGGCCGCCGTCGATGTCTGCTCTTCTCCGAAACCGACCAGATTGCTGCGCGGCAACGAAATGACGCGAAGGGCCAATAGGCGACATCGCACCTCTACACTCTGAAAGGCAATTGATATAAAATGAGCCTAAGAGCTGCCAGCGGATAAGCCGAAATTCCGCGAAATCAATGGCAGCGGAAAGCCTTCGGCAGGCGAGCGAATCCGAACATCTACCTTGGTTCGGAATCCTTCCGCACTTGGGGCAGGATTCTCAAGCTCGTGAGGCAACGCCATGAATCTCAGACAATCCTTGCATGCAATGCCAGTGACCCTCAATGTCCAGGCAGGGCTTATCGCAGGCTTCATAGCCACCGTCGTCCTTTCCATATTGATGATAGCCAAGAGCTCGGTGGGCTTGTTGCCGCAGCTCAATCCAATCGAAGATATCGTGCATGTCGCGGACCAGCCGACAGGCATGACCCTACCCCTTCCATTTGGGTGGATTGGCCACTTCGTCCTCGGGACAGCCGTATGGGGGATCATCTATGCTGCGTTGCAGGCAAGCCTGCCGGGCGCTCCGGTCGTCAAGGGCCTTATTTTCGGAGCCTTAGCGTGGCTCGCGATGATGATCATCTTCATGCCCCTGGCCGGCCATGGCTTATTCGCGCTGTCGCTCGGCCCTCAGGCGACGGTGGCGACGCTTGTTCTTCACCTCATCTACGGTGCGGTTCTGGGTGTGGCTTACGCTAAGGTCGCCCATGAATAGCGTCAGCTTGAACCAAAGAAAGCAGCCTGCATGACTTCCGCTCAGGGTCAATCGCGACCGGGTCGAGCCAGTAGCAAGTCCGGCCGAGTCCGCTGTGGCGCCGATTGTGTTGAAAAACTCGGTTTTCTGTGAGGTGTAATTTTTCTAAGCCGTGCTGACGCGTTCTCGCGGCA
>NZ_LGHL01000306.1 GCF_001908205.1 Bradyrhizobium sp. NAS80.1 | reverse complement strand
CGCGCCCGCGGCACGGCATCCAGCAACGCCCGCGTATAGGGATGGGCGCAGCGCTCGAACAGATCTTCCGGCCGGCCCTGCTCGACGATCCGGCCGAGATACATCACCGCGACCTCGTCGCAGAGATAGTCGACGACGGCGAGGTCATGGCTGATCAGGATGTAGCTGAGGCCGAACTGCTCCTGGAGATCCTGCATCAGGTTCAGGACCTGCGCCTGCACGGAGACGTCGAGCGCGGAGACCGGCTCGTCGGCGACGATGAGCTTCGGCTGGGTGATCAGCGCACGCGCGATCGCGATGCGTTGGCGCTGGCCGCCGGAGAACTCGTGCGGATATTTGTCCATGTCCGCATCGCGCAAGCCTACCTGACGCAGCACCGCAGCGACCCGTTCGCGGAATGTCGTGCGATCGGCGCCCTCCAGCACGGTCAAGGGCTCGGCGACGATGCGCACGATGGTCTGCCGCGGATCGAGCGACCCGTACGGGTCCTGGAACACCATCTGGAAATCGCGGCGCGCGCGACGCAGCTCATCGGCGGAGATGCGGTTGAGATCGCGCCCGAGCAGCGCGACCTGGCCCGACGTCGGCCGCTCCAGCGCCATCACCACCCGCGCAAAGGTCGACTTGCCCGAGCCGGACTCGCCGACGATGCCGAGGCTCTTGCCGGCATCGACCCGCACACTGACGCCATTGAGCGCGCGCACCTGACCAGGCGGACGGAACAGGCTTTCCCGCGGCAGCGTGTAGCGCTGCTCGAGATCCTTCACGTCGAGAAGAGGCGCGGCGGTCATGCGGACAATGCTCCGATAGTCTCGGCCATCGAGACATCGGTGCGTACGCAGCGGACGGCGTGCCCCGGACCGACTTCGACCATCGGCGGAAGCGCCGCGCGGCATTTGCCCTCGACCAGCGGGCAGCGATCGCCGAACGTGCAGCCGGCCGGCAGGTCTGCGAGCTCCGGCACCGTGCCCGATATCGTCTTCAATCGCGTCCCCTTGCGTGCACCGAGGCGCGGACGGGCGCGGAACAGGCCCTGCGTGTAGGGATGTCCCATGCGGCGGAACACCTGGTCGGTCGGGCCGCTCTCGACGACCGTGCCGCCATACATCACCATCATGCGCTGCACGTTCTCGGCGATGACGCCGAGATCGTGCGAGATCAGGACCATCGACATGCCCCGCTCCTCGACGAGGTCGGCGATGAGATCGAGGATCTGGCCCTGGATGGTGACGTCGAGCGCGGTTGTCGGCTCGTCCGCGATCAACAAGTCCGGCTCGCAGGCGAGTGCCATGGCGATGGTGACGCGCTGGCGCTGGCCGCCGGAGAACTGGTGCGGATAGGCATCGACGCGCTTGGCCGGATCGGGCAGTCCGACGCGGTCGAGCAAGGCGATCGCCTCTCTTCGCGCCTGCGCAGCCGAATATTTCTTGTGACGCCGCAGCGGCTCGGCGACCTGATGCCCGATCGTGTGCATCGGGTTGAGCGCAGTCATCGGCTCCTGGAAGATCATGCTGATACGGTTGCCGCGCAGCCGGCAATAATCCGCATCCGAAAGCCCGACGAGCTCGCTTCCGTCCAGCTTGATGCTGCCGGTAACGACGGCGCTGTCCGGCAGCAGCCCCATCAGCGACAGCGCGGTGACCGACTTGCCGCAGCCGGATTCGCCAACGAGCCCGAGCGTCTCGCCGCGCTTCAGTGCAAAGCTGACGCCGCGCACGGCCTGCGCCGGCCCGCGGCTGGTGTTGAGCCGGACACCGAGATTGTCGACCTCGATCAGCGGCTTGGTTGAGCGCTCAATCATCGTCATCGCTCCCGCGCCAGCCGTGGATCGAGCAGATCGCGGAGGCCATCGCCGAGGAGATTGAGGCCGAGCACGGCGATTGCGATCGCCGCGCCCGGATAGACCGCGAGCATCGGCGACTGGAACAGCAGCGTCTGCGCATCGTTCAGCATGCGCCCCCAGGACGGCTGCGGCGGCTGCGTGCCGAGACCGAGATAGGACAAGGCGGCCTCGGCGAGGATTGCGAGCGCAAACTGGATGGTTGCCTGCACGATCAGGATCGACAGGATGTTCGGCAGCACGTGCTCGATGGTGATGCGGAAAGCCCCCTTCCCCGACGCGCGCGCCGCCAGCACGAATTCCCGCGCCCAGATCGCGTTGGCTGAGCCGCGCGTCAGCCGGGTCAGCGTCGGGATCTGGAAGATTCCGATCGCGACGATCGAGGTCACCATGCCAGGTCCCACGACAGCGGCGAGCATGATCGCGGACAGCACGGCCGGAAAGGCGAAGGTGAAGTCGGAGAAGCGCATGATGATCTCTTCGGTCCAGCCGCGCTTTGCCGAAGCAATCAGGCCGAGACAGACGCCGAAGGTGAGACCGATGCTCACGGCGATGACCCCAACCAGGATCGTCGAGCGAGCGCCCGCGAGCAGCAGCGAGACGATGTCGCGGCCGAAGGAATCGGTGCCGAGCCAGTGCGCCGCCGACGGTGGCCTGAGTTTCGAGGCGATGTCGATCTCGTACGGCGACCACGGCGTCCACACCAGCGACAACAGCGCCGAGGCGAGCACCAGAAGGCTGAGCACGCCGCCCAGCACGAAACTGCGGTGACGCAGCGCGCGGCCCCAGAACGTCCGGGCGGGCACGCGACGCGTTGCGACCGGTGTGTCAATGGTCAAGGGCGCGCTCACAGGTCGTGGACCTTGATTCGGGGATCGATGAAGGCATAGAGCACATCGACCACGAAGTTGACGATGACGACCATGGCCGCGAGCAGCATCACGCAGTTGCGCACTACGATCAGGTCACGGTTGGCGATCGACTGGAAGATCAGCCGGCCAAGGCCCGGCAGATAGAACACGTTCTCGATCACGATGGTACCGGCGAGCAGATTGGCGAATTGCAGCCCCATCACCGTCATCACCGGGATCATGGCGTTGCGCAGCACGTGACTCCACAGCACCTCGCGCTTGCCGAGCCCCTTTGCGCGCGCGGTACGAACAAAGTCTTCGCGCAATACCTCGAGCACGGCCGAACGCGTGACGCGCGCAAGGATCGCGGCCTGCACCACCGCAAGCGAGATCGCCGGCAACAGCAGCGACTTGATGCCGGGCCAGATACCGTCCTCCCAGCCGGCAAAGCCGCCCGCGGAGAGCCATTGCAGCCTCACTGCAAACAAGAGAACCAGGAGGATTGCGAACCAGAAGTTCGGCAGCGCGATGCCGACCTGCGTCAGGGACATCACGCCGACATCGCCGAGCTTGTTGTGGTTGGCGGCGGTGTAGATGCCGGCCGAGAGCGCCAGCGTTACCGTGATCAGCATCGACATGATCGCGAGCGGAATGGTCAGCACGAGCCGCTCCGCGATCAGGCCCGCTACCGGCGTGCCGTAGACATAGCTGTTGCCGAGATCACCGACGAGGAGGCCCTTGATCCATTGCAGGTAGCGAACCGCCAGCGGCTGGTCGAGCCCGAGCTTGACGGTGAGCGCGCGCACCGCATCGGCCGACGCATCGGCCCCCATCAACATCTGCGCGGCATTGCCCGGGAGAGCGTCCAGCACCAGGAAAATGATCAGGGATGCGCCGACCAGCGTCGCCAGCAGGGTCAGGACACGTCGAAGGACAAATACGCTCATGCGCGCTCGGATTCTGGGCTCACCGGCGGCACGATCTACATGTCCGGACGCCGGACGCAAGCCCTTTGCGGCGCGTCATCATCGCCTCAGCCGGGCCAGCGGGACAGAAGGCCCTGCGAAGCCTCGAACAGTGCGCTGACGCGCAGCAATTCCGCATCGCTGCGGAAGCGGCCGACGAGTTGAAGCCCGATCGGCAGGCCGTCGCCGCCGAAGCCGCAAGGCAGGCTGATTGCGGGATGCCCGGTCATGTTGAACGGCATGGTCCAGGGAAACCAGTGCGGCCGGACGCTGTCAAAGTGCTTGCCGTCGATCTCGATGGTGCCGAACAGGTCCTGGTCGATCGGCAACACGGTGCGCGTGATAGTCGGCATCGCCAGGAAGTCCGCACGCGCAAGCAGGGATTGCACGCGGCGGAACAGCGCGGTTCGCGCGAACATTGCCTCCTGGTAATCGACGCCGCTGACATTTGTCGCAAGAGCGACCTGCTTGACGAAAGCTTCGCTGAGAACGTCGCCATGCTCGGCAACCAGCTTGGCGAAGCGGGTGCGCCAGACCGTGTGGTTGATGGCCCGCCAGATCGGCTCGACGTCAAAGCCCTCGCCGGAGAACTCCTCGAGCTCGGCACCCAGGCCCGCCAGCCGATCAAGGCTCGCCTTGAAGGCCGCGGCAACATCCGCGGACACGGGACGACCGGGCGGCGAGGCACAGAACAGGACCTTCTGCCCACGCAGATCGCCGTGCGGGGTGGCGGTGCCGATGAAATCGGGCACGGGAACGCCGATCGACCAGGGATCACAAGGATCCTCGCCCGCCATTGCCTGCATCATCAGCGCGGTGTCGGCGACGGTGCGCGTAGTCGGTGTGACATAGGTCTGGTTGCCGAAGGCGTCGAGCGCCTGGCTGTGCGCGATCACGCCATTGCTCTGCTTCAAGCCGACCACGCCGTTGCAGGCAGCCGGTATCCGCGTCGAGCCGCCGCCATCGGTCGCGATCGCCAGCGGCGCGATGCCGCTCG
>NZ_LGHL01000305.1 GCF_001908205.1 Bradyrhizobium sp. NAS80.1 | reverse complement strand
GCTCGCCCCGCCTCGGGGTCTCGTCGACGTCGGCCGGCCGGAGCGCGTCCGGCTCGATGCCGGCCTGGTTGAGCAGCGACAGGCGCCGCGGCGAACCGGAGGCAAGAACGAATTTGGGGCGGCCGAGCATCAGGTGATTTTGGGAGACGAGGCAGGGGGTGAATTGCGCGCGGAACCTATCGGAAGGGGGCTGATTTCACAACCCGGGAACCCGAGGTTTGGTGATTCGAGGCGTCCGACATGCGTGTGCCTGCAGTCTGTGACGCGGGTGTTACGGGCGCCGAATGCTACCCGCTCGCAGCGCCCGCCCTCGCAAAGCGCTTCCGGATGCGCATCAAGAGCTGGTCGCAGACTTCGCGGTAGGCGGCGAGCTTCTGGTCGCGGCTGCCTTCGATGGTGGTGGGATCCTGCGTCGGCCAGTATTCGACGTCGGCGGCAAGCGTGCGCGTCAGCTCCAGTGCCTTGTGGTGCGCCTCCGGTGAGAGCGTGATGATGAGGTCGAAATTCAGTCCCTCCCAGTCCTCGAGCTCCTCGAAGGTCTGCGGCTTGTGGGCGGAGATGTCCTGACCAAGCTCGGCCATCACGGCAACGGCGAACGGATCGAGCTCGCCTTTCCTGGCGCCGGCGGACTTCACGTAGAGGCCTTGCGGAAACATGTGCTGCAACAGGCTTTCAGCCATCGGCGAGCGCACGCTGTTCATCGCGCAGGCGAACAGCACCGATTGCGGATCGCGTGCGCGTGGCGGCGCCGCCATCCGGTCTAGCCCTCTATGAAAGAGGGCATGGCCTTATTGGAAAACCGCTGCACACTTTTCCGGGCCATGCCCTAGCCCTTCCAGTGCAGGACAGTGATGAGCGTGAACAGCCGGCGCGAGGTCTCGAAGTCGACCAGCACCTTGCCCTTCAGCCGCTCCTGCAGCGTGCGCGATCCCTCGTCATGGATGCCGCGGCGGCCCATGTCGATGGCCTCGATCTTGTCCGGGGTCGCGGTGCGGATCGCCTGGTAATAGCTGTCGCAGATCATGAAATAGTCCTTCACGATCCGCCGGAACGGCGTCAGCGACAGCAGATGCGCGACCACCGGCGTGCCGTCCTCGCGGCGGATGTCGAACATCAGCCGGTTGCCGGTGATGCCGATATGCAGCGTGAACGGTCCCTTCCCATCCGCACCATCAGGCGCGAACAGGTTCTGCTCGATCAGATCGTAGATCGCGATCGCGCGCTCATGCTCGATGTCCGGCCCGGAACGACCGATCGAATCCTCGTCGAGGGTGACCGCGACAATGCGATTGGTCTGGTCGTCCTGTTCGGGCGGCTTTGTCATGACAGATTGAGGCGCAATCCAATCGAGCGCGAATGCGCGTCCAGCCCCTCCGCCTTTCCGAGCGTCATCGCGGCCGGCCCCAGCGCACGGAGCTGATCCGGGCCGCATTTCAGGATCGAGGTGCGCTTCATGAAGTCGTGCACCGACAGCCCCGAGGAGAATCGCGCCGAGCGCGCCGTCGGCAGCACGTGGTTGGAGCCGCCGACATAATCGCCGATCGCCTCCGGCGTATGCGCACCGAGGAACACCGCGCCGGCGTTGCGGATCTTCGCGGCGAGCGCATCGGGATCGGTCGTCATGATCTCGAGGTGCTCAGCAGCGATCGCATCCGCAAGCGGGATGGCTTCAGCGAGATTCTTCACCATGATGATGGCGCCGAAATCGGCCCAGGAGCGGCCTGCGATCGCCGCGCGCGGCAGCGTTTTCAGTTGCGCTTCGACGGCCTTCTCGACATCGGCGGCAAGCCGCGCGGAGTCGGTGATCAGGATCGACTGCGCGCTGGCATCGTGCTCGGCCTGCGCCAGCAGATCGGCGGCGATCCAGTCGGCATTGCCGGTGTCGTCGGCGATGACGAGCACCTCAGAGGGGCCGGCGATCATGTCGATGCCGACCTTGCCGAACACCAGCCGCTTGGCAGCGGCGACATAGGCATTGCCGGGACCGACGATCTTGGCGACGGGCGCGATCGTCGCGGTGCCGTGCGCGAGCGCGGCCACGGCCTGCGCACCGCCGACGCGGTAGATCTCGGTGACACCACCGAGCGAAGCTGCCGCCAGCACCAGCGGATTGAGCTTGCCGTCAGGCGACGGCACCACCATCACGAGGCGCGAAACGCCAGCGACCTTTGCGGGCACAGCGTTCATCAGCACCGAGGACGGATAGGCCGCTGTGCCTCCGGGCACGTAGAGGCCTGCGGATTCGATTGCTGTATAGCGCCAGCCGAGCTCGACGCCGAGCGGGTCGGTGAAGCGCTCGTCCTTCGGGAGCTGGCGGCGATGGTAGGTCTCGATGCGGTCACGCGCCAGTTTCAGCGCGTCCAGCGACGCGGCATCGCAGGCCTTCACGGCGGTCTCGATCTCGGCGGCGGTGACGCGCAAGGAGGCAGCATCCAGCGTCAGCCGGTCGAACTTTGCCGTGGCCTCGAGCAGGGCGGCGTCACCCCGTTTCGCCACATCGTCGACGATGGCGCGCGCGGCGGCCTCGACGTCGGCCGAGACCTCGCGCTTGGCGGCGAGGAAGGCGGCGAATCGCTGGTCAAAATCGGCGCTGCTGCGGTCGAGACGAACGGGCATATCTGGCTTGGCTTCTGGCTGGTCTTTGGGGCGGATTGGCTCACCCGACCCCCTGCTCAATGGCGCGGCGGGGAAGCTGCGTCAACCCTCGGCAATAACCCCTTGGGAGGTACCGTTCCGGCGACGGCCCGAGCTGGTTTGGCTGGTATACCGGCCACCTCACCCCTCCCCCTTGATCTCCAGCCCGATCCCCAATTCGTCCGCCCCGAGGTCTGTCAGCTCGCATTCCAGGCATTCGACGTCGAGGCGGATGGCGCCGCCTTGGGCGAACAAAAGCAGGGCGCTGCCGCCGGGCTCCTCGGTACGGCCGTCCTGGGGATGAAACTCGATGCCGATGAGGTCTAGAACCATGTCCGGCGCGCCAAGGTCGATGTTGCGCGATTTGCAGGCGAGCACGCGGTCGAAGCGGAGCGCGGCGACCAGCCGGCGCGGCTCGGCCTCGCCCTCAAGCGTCTGCTCCCAGTCGAGCCGGCTCATGCCGATCACGAGCCGCTTCTCGCCTTGCCGCCAGATGATGTCGGAAGCCTGCACGCGGGCGTCCTGGACATGGGTGGAGATCACCGCAAGATCGTCGGCGTCGAGCGCAATCATCTTGAGCTGGGGAGACATCGCCGACATTACTCCGTGGGGAGAACCGACCGCTCAACGCACGCGGGCGCGGAAATTTCCGCAAGGTTAACGGGCCGGCGGACTAGAGGCTATTGATATCCTCCATCTCCAGCACCCTCCGCGGATACCCATCCCGGGCGACGCGGATCATGGCGCGGCCGATCTGCTCCGTCGAAGTGACGAGCCGCGGCGCAATCCGACGCAGCACCGACCACAGCGGCCAGCTCACATCGTAGACGGCCTGCACCCAGGCGGTCTTTGAGCGGGCGCCGTGCAGCGGCTGGATCGCACCCGGCCGGAACATGTAGGCACCCTTGAACGGCAGCCTGAACAGATCGTTCTCGGTCTTGCCCTTGACCCGCGCCCACATCAGCGCCCCCTGCTCGGTGGAATCGGTTCCTGCGCCGGTGACGTAGACAAACGTCATCTGTGGATTAAGCCGCGCCAGCGTCGTCGCAGCAGCGAGCGTGATGTCGTAGGTGAGATGGCGGTAGCGCTCCTCGTTCATGCCGATCGAGGAGACGCCGAGGCAGAAGAAGCAGGCATCGAAACCGGTGAGCCGCACCTCGATCGTCGAATAGTCCATGAAATCGCCGTGGATGATCTCGGTGAGCTTGGCGTTGCGCACGCCGGTCGGGCTGCGGCCGACCACGAGCACGCGTTCGATGCCGGGATCGATCAGGCACTCGCGCAACACGCCCTGCCCGACCATGCCGGTCGCACCGAACACGATGACTCGCATCGGGACGTCCCCACCGAAGTCGCGGCTTACGCGGCGGCCGCGATCTCGTCGAACGATACACCGGTCACACACCACTGCGAAAGGGTCGCTCGCGGAGGCAACCCCTCACCCGTCTCGCCGCTACGCGGCGAGCCGCCCTCTCCAACAAGGGGAGAGGGCAAGCGAACGTCGCGCATCGAGCGCTCGAGCTAACGAGCCGTCGCCGCCTTTACCCCTTGAAGAACGCCAGAAGGTCCGCGTTGATCGTCGCCGCTTCCGTTGTCGGCATGCCGTGCGGAAAGCCCTTGTAGGTCTTGAGCGTGCCGTTCTTCAGAAGCTTGGCCGACAGCGGTGCGGAATCGGCGTAAGGCACGATCTGGTCGTCGTCGCCATGCATCACCAACACCGGCACGTTGATCTTCTTCAGGTCCTCGGTGAAATCGGTCTGCGAGAACGCGACGATGCCGTCGTAATGCGCCTTCGCGCCGCCCATCATGCCCTGTCGCCACCAGTTCTGGATCACCGCTTCAGACGGCTTCGCGCCGGGACGGTTATAACCATAGAACGGGCCGGCGGGGAGGTCGCGATAAAACTGCGTGCGGCTTGCGGCGAGCTGCGCCTGGAGACCGTCGAACACGCTCTTCGGCAGGCCGCCGGGATTGGCAGCCGTCTGCACCATCAACGGCGGCACCGCGGAAAGGATCGCGGCTTTCGCCACGCGGCTCTCGCCGTGGCGCGCGATGTAGTGCACGACTTCGCCGCCGCCGGTGGAATGGCCGACATGGATGGCGCTCTTGAGATCGAGATGCGCGGTCAGCGCCGCGAGATCATCGGCGTAGTGATCCATGTCGTGACCGTCGGCGACCTGCGCCGAGCGGCCATGGCCGCGACGGTCGTGGGCAATCACGCGATAGCCATGGGTCACGAAGAACATCATCTGCGCATCCCAGTCGTCGGACGACAGCGGCCAACCATGACTGAACACGATCGGCTGGCCCGAGCCCCAGTCCTTGTAGAAGATCTCGACGCCGTCTTTGGTGGTGATGGTGGGCATTGCAGGGCTCCTTTAGTTAGAAACGTCATTCCGGGGCGCTCGTCAGCGCGAACCCGGAATCCAGATGTTGTTGAGCGAGACAGTTCGATGCGTTTCATCGCACCGGAATGACTAAAACAGGCGCGTACGCGAGCGCCTGATCGATCAGGCAAAAGCCATAACGGCCT
>NZ_LGHL01000304.1 GCF_001908205.1 Bradyrhizobium sp. NAS80.1 | reverse complement strand
TCTTGCGAATTGGAAAGCGAGATCGGTGATCGCGGAGTTCGCGATTTTATTCTGAGTGGCGCGCCCGAGGAGATTCGAACTCTTGAACCCAGCTTCGTCCGGTTCGGGTCATGCGGAAGTTCAACCCGGTCCTATCCTAAGTCCGATCTACTCCGAAATCGGACGTTATGAGTCCACCAAGTGCGACGGCTTCACCCCGCCGCCTGCGTCCTCTGCCCTTGCGCGAGCTCGACCGCCATCTGCGCCACGAGCTCGACAGCCAGCGCATCGGGCGAGGCGAGCCAACTTGCCGAGAACGTCAGTGACGGGATCGAGATCGCGGTTTTGAGCAGCTGCAGGCGGCCGTCGGCGATCTCGTTCTCCACGATCGCGGTCGGGATGACGGCGATGCCGAGTCCCTCGATCGCCATGTGGATCACGGTGGCAAGCGACGTGCAGGCGCACCGACGGCAGGTCGGAGCGGTTGAACAGCGAGCGGATCAGTTCATAGGGTTGGGTTCTTCGCGGAAAGGCGATGATCGGACACTGGGCGAGATCGCGCGCGGTCATCACTTTGCGCCCCAGGTCACGGATAGGGCTCGCCAGGAAACTGTTGGGATACTCGCAGAGCACCCGGTTGCGCACGATCGGCGCGGTGAGGGGACCGACGAGAAAGGTAAGATCGCCAGAAGGCGAGCACGCAGGTTCGGAAGGCGCATCAAGAAGACGTCAGCCAGCGATCTCGGGGGGAAGCTGTCTCCGGATTGGGTTAGCGACCGCGCTCTGCGCCGCCGTTAACCTGGATGATCTGTGCGGTGACATGAACGGCTTCAGACGTGGCCAGCCATCCGATCGTATTCGCAATGTCGGCAGCTGTTCCCGCGCGGTTGTTCATCGCCTCGGCGACCTTGGCGTTGTGTTGTTCGGCCGTCATCGCGGGGCCGAAGAACTCGGTATCCGCTACATAGCCCGGCGCAATCGTATTGACCGTGATGCCCTTTGGGCCCAGCGCTTTTGCGAGATCGAAGCAATAGGGATGCAGCGCCGCCTTGGCAGCGCCGTAGCATCCGACGCCGGAGCCACGATAGGCCGCGATCGAGCTGATGAAGATGATGCGGCCGCCTGGCGCGCGCAGCTGCGCCAGCAGCGCTTCGGTCAGCAGCACCGCGGAAAGGGTGTTGCTGCGAAAGTTATCGGTCCACCGGCGCGCGATGCCGGCGAGGCCATCCGCATAGGTCGCGGCTGGAAACTGCCGGAGCACGTGGCCGCCGGCAGCATTGACCAGAACATCGATGGCCGGAAAACGCTCGCTCAGATTTGCGCGAATGGCCTCAACCTGATCGGACGAGGCGAGATCGCCCGTGAGCACCAGCACTTTCGGCGCGCTCGGGAAGTCACGCGAGATCGCTTTGGCAGCCTCATCGAGCACCGCATTCCGCCGGCCGAGGATCACGACATGCGCCTTGCGCTCCGCAAAATACCGAGCGGAGGCGAGCCCGATTCCGGTGCCACCGCCGCTAATCACGACGACCTTTGCCATCATTTCAGCTCCACCAACAAAAGATCAGAGATTGCCTGTCCAGGCCGCGGAAGAGGATCCCAATTTGGGCGCAGGCAGGTCCCACGACATCGGAATGCCCTCAATCGAGGCTGGCGGGCGGACACGGTGCGCCGGTCCCCACCCGGTTTGCTCGATGGCTTCGGATAGATCGTCGGGTTGCTCAGGGACCAGAGGCGCCGCGTCCGTCGGTTGGCGGCCACCTGAAATCAGCAGCCGCGCCGTCCGTGCGAGGGAAGCCCGCGCCTCGCAGCCAAGTCCCGTATGCAGCCTTTCGATCAGGCCGCGGATGACCGCGGCCGCCATCAGGTAGCCGGTCGCGTGGTCGATCGACTGTCCGGGCAGTGGTGCTGGGCGGTCGCGTCCCATCGCGCACATCCCAGCGTTCGCGATTCCCGTGCTCATCTGGATCAAGCTGTCAAAACCACGCCGTCCGCTCCATGGACCGGTCCAGCCATAGGCGTCCAGGCACACGTCGATCAGACCCGGATTGAGTTCGCGGCGACGCAGGGGATCGAGCCCGAGGCGGGCGAGCGCATCCGGCCGATAGCCATGAACCAGCACGTCAGCTTGCGTGAGCAGCTGTTCCAACGTTTGCCTGTCGTCTGGATTCTTCAGATCGAGACGCGCACAGCGCTTACCCAGAACCACTTCCGGCACGGTGCCGGGCTCCTCCCAGCCATAGGGGTCGATGCGCAGGACCTCGGCGCCGAACGCCGCGAGGAAGCGCGTCGCAACCGGACCGGCGAGAATGCGTGTCAGGTCCATCACCCGAACTCCTTGTAGTGGTCGGGCCGCCGGCCGCGGCCATCGCGGCCGGCCGCCGCCGGTGGTGGTCGCGCGGTGCAGCAGCGGCTCGGCGTTAACGGATTGCCCCTGCGGATGGTCCGCCCATTCGGCAAGCGTGCGCATGGATGCCGCGCAGCCATTGTTGGCGACGATGGCTGCCTCCAGCGCCTCGGCCTCCCACTTGACCACAGTCCGCGCCACCGCCTCGCGATCAACAGGCGTCTTCAGCACGGCCATGGCGGCATCGCGGTGATGCGGCGCATTCGTGTGCAGCCGGATCCAGCCGTCAGCGGTCTGATAGTCGCCAGCGACCGCATCCCACTGCGGCGGCATCGGCCATCCCTGCGGCCGCAACGACGTGAGAAACCAGAACGAGGCGAGCCGGCGATCGATCTGCAGGGCGGGAAATGTGCCCGATCGCAACGACGCCAGCTCCGCGACGGCGAGACTTGCAGCGCCGATCGCGGCGGCGGCGAGATCCGTGACGTAGAACGCAGAGGGCAGCGCGCCTGCGCTGGTTATCGCCAGATGGCGTAAATGAACGGGATCGCCGCCGACGGCCTCCCAGATCTCACACAGAAAGCGCGCTGCCGGGCCGACGACGGTCGAAGTGGGGGACGACGGGGATCTGTCGTCAAGCATGGGAAACCTCGGTATGGTGTTGGAGGTGATGGTGGATGAGATCGCTTTCAGCGAGCGTCAGCCGGCGAGGCAGTGGCCAGCGACGGGCGGGCGCTCTCCGACCGCTCGATCAGTTCGATCGGAACGTCGTCGGGGCCTTCGATGACGGCCGCGCGCGGTCTATGTGGGTCCCGCTCCGGATGCTTTCGCGTCACGTAAGAAGCAGTCAAGCCATCCCTGACCTCGTCAAATCGACGCCGCAGACTCGCGAGGGAGCCATTCCGGCCGATCGCTGCCGAGTGCAGGTGTTGGCCGGCTCCAATGACATGGTGTCTGCGACATCTGCAGGGCGGGGCCTAAGGTCCTTAGCAGGCCGTAGCATGTCTCGGCGGAAACATAGTGCGCTTCAACCTCCGACCCGGTGAGGCGACCGGTTGCTCCCTGGAAATCGCTTAGGAGACCTTGTCGCTGAACGAACATGGCTGACTGGCAAAGCGAGACGTGCACTGAATAGCTGCCGCCTTCCCGCGCCCGTCGCGCCAGCGCCAGCATGACACCGTACGCTGCCAGATAGCCCGTCATGTAGTCACACATAGGTGCAAAAACGAGCTTCGGCGTTCCATCACCGCTCAGCTGGCCGTTGGTATGGCAAACCCCTGTCACGGCCTGCGCAACCTGCTCCCATCCTGCTCGTGAGGCAAATGGCCCGCCTGGCCCGAAACAGCTAATGGTCAGATGTATGATCCCTGGCCTCTTTTCCGCCAGTGCTTCAACTCCGAGACCCCGGCTGGCAAGACGGCCAGGTCGGTAACCATCGATGAAGACATCAGCGTCGGCAGCAAGAGCCATCAAACGCCTGGCCCCTTCTGCGCGCGCGATGTCGAGAAAACAACTGCGCTTGCCGTGGCTGGTGTCACGAACGTGTTCCGGTGTCTGCGGCAAGTCTGGGGCCGCTACCATCAGCACATCTGCGCCATGCTCGGCCAGAGTCCGGCCAGCGATCGGCCCAGCCAGGATACGCGTGAGATCGAGCACACGAACGCCGGAGAGTGGCCGCTCGCCGGGATGAAACGGTTCCGGAGCACTGTCGCCGATCCGGACGATCTCGATGGCAGGCTTATCGGCAAGGTAACGACCTTGAGGGTGCAGCAACCACTCTTGTGCGGTGCGGATCTTGCCGCCACAAGCATCTGCCGCGGCGATCGCCTCCTCGAGTGCATCGGAACTCCATCTGCCTACCGCCTCTTGGACCGATTGCGGTGTGCTTTCGCAGTCCAGCACGTCCAAAACCCGCCTTGCCAGGTGAGGCAGATTGAAGTGGGGCAGCACCCAACGCCCATCCGCCGCCTGCCATGGCTGCGTCACGGAGATCATGTGCGCCATCGCTTCCGGAATAGGGATGATGCGATAATCGCCTGTCTCGCCGCGCAGTTGAGTGTAGTCCACGGTTCGCAGCATCGCGGCGGCATGGCGCAGGTCGACCTGGACTTTCTGGCGGCTCCCGGTCCGGGCTTGCCAGATGTCGTTCGCCGCAACGCCCGTGGCGGCGAGCGCCGCAGCTACACTCTCGCCGACCCGAAATGGCGTCTCGTAGAAAGGATCGCTGCCGTGGATCGCGACTTCGCCGACAGGTACACCACGGCGGCCACGCAAGAGCATTAACTCCTCGAAACCTGTAGTCTCTCTCGGAGCAGTGTCAAGGTTGTGTCGAATCTTCGGTGTCATTTCATCTCCCGAATGATCACGTGCAGAATCGCGAATTTCGCAGTGTCCCGTGCCCTTGCACATCGCAGCGATCAGGCGTTCTTGACCAAGCCTTTGAGCGCGATTGTTGCGGTGATAGCGATGACAAGAATACAAGCCATGCCGAGCATTCCGACGTCGTAGGACTTCGTCGCGTCCTTTAGCCAGCCCATCATGGACGGTCCAACAAATCCGCCGAGAGAGCCGACTGAATTGATGAAAGCAAGACCGCCTGCCGCCGCTGCGCCGGTAAGGAAAACCTGTGGCACCGTGTAAAAGATCATCCGAGCTGAGATTACACCGCACAGGCTGATCGTGAACCAAAGCATCGCCGAGATGAGGGACTGAAAATAGACCGACATCAGGAGGCCGAAAACGCCGAGCATGAGCGTGAAGATCAGCGCGTAGATTTTGAGTCCAGTCTTGTCAGCGAAGTGTGCGACTGCAAACGTAGACAACGTCGCGAAGAGAAAAGGAATCGCAGAGAGCCAGCCGATCGTCGAGGTGGACAGATCATGGCCTTTCAGGATCAAAGGCAGCCATACGCTGAGCCCGTAGGAGCCGACCGTATAGCAGAACACGATCAGCGCAGACAGCAGGACACGCGCGTCCTTCATTGCGGCGAGGAGATCCTTCTTTGGCCGCTCGTGAACCTCGCTCGCGAGCGCTCCCACCAGCGACTGCCGCTCCACAGGAGTCAACCAGGCTGCCTGTTCTGGCGTGTCGGACAGAATCTTAAGACAGAGGAAGCCAAGCACCACAGCGGGCAACCCCTCTATGATGAACATCCACTGCCAGCCTGCCAAACCGAGGGTACCCTCAAGCTGCATCAGCGAGACCGAGATCGGACCACCTACGAGCT
>NZ_LGHL01000303.1 GCF_001908205.1 Bradyrhizobium sp. NAS80.1 | reverse complement strand
YGCAAAGCCGCCCGCCCGCTACGGCGCTATTGGAGGGCGCGCGTGCGGACGGCTTTGCTCTACCGAGCTACACCATCACTGGGGACACGACCTCTATCCTGAAAATCGCATCAACCGTGCTCCCGAGTTAGTGCCCGGCTTTCCAGACCGCCTGTTACCCAATGGTCCCGAGGCCGAGCGTGAACTATCCGCGCGAACCTTGACCGGGCTCTACAATGACAAGCCGACGTGGCTCGTTGAAGCACATCGAGCGCTCGATGCGGCGGTGGCTGCCGCGTACGTGTGGCCGAGCGACATTTCAGATGACGAAGCACTTGAGCGGCTTTTCGCGCTCAATCAGGAAAGAGCCGGTGCAGTCAGCGCTGTCGTGATGCAGGACGAACCGGTGGACTGAAAGAGAGCAACCTAGCTCGCAAGCAAGAAAAATCCCGCTCAACGACCAAACGCACGACTTAATTGATCTTGTTTTGTCGCGCCCTAATGTCATCCGCCCAAATCCGGACCGCTTGGACATCCTTTAGCAATTCATCCGGCGACGGAGGCGCAGCATTTCTGCCGCGAGATGGATCGTGCGCATCCGTTTGATCACAACACTTCTGGAAGCCTTTATCAAACCCATCGCAATCTTCGGGGGTAAGTGCCGTCGCCTTGCGCAGATACTTGGTGTTTACATAATCTCGGTGACGCAAGATCACCCCATGAAATGCAACGTCCTCGATCGCGCGTTCCCACGTTCGGCGTAAATTGCTGTATATCCGGTGGACCTCCTCCTTGTACGCCGTCTCATCACCCTTGTCGTAAAGCACCTTTGCCGCCCGGACATCTTTCTCCATTTTGTCAACGCGATCCCTTACTTTTGCAGCCGCCCATGGCAGGCCGGACGCAACAACGCCTGCACCTGACGGCCCTCGCGACAAGGACACCTGAAGCACCGGCGTTTTTGATTGATCGGCGGCATCGGTAAGGTCGTTCACGAATACCAAGTCATGGGTAAAGACGATGACTTGTCGATTGGCGGCCTCATCGACAAGGCGTCGAGCTACTTGGTCTCGCCAACGGTGATCGAGCGACGAAACCGGATCATCAAAGACAAGCGCGGATTGGTGCGAAGCCGTCGCCAATTCGCTAAGGAATGCAGCGAGAGCCACGCAGGTCTGCTCGCCTTCGCTCAGCACGTTGTGGACCCGAGCGTCCTTGTTGGCAAACAACCTAATCTGATAAACGGGGGACCCATACTTCCCACCAGCGCGCACAATCTCGACACGCACCCGGTCGGCTGCCAGCCGGACAATCTCTTGCTGAAACCGATCGCGCATTCTAGGCGTAATGACTTCATCGGCGATCAAGTTGCCGAGCTTGGTTATGGCTGCTGTACTTGTGTCTGAAATGCAGGCTGCGATCAGCCTTAGAGCGCGCAGTCGAGTTATCTCGGCCTTCGCCTTGTCGATCAAGGCGGGTAGGCTCAGCCTATCTGCCAGTTCGTCGCGCTCCGCCTCTAGCCGGGCGCGGCCCGCCACATCGACGGCCTCTAATAGCTCTGCGGCATACTTGCGGGTGGAGAGTTCTAGTGCTCGAACGCGAGCGAGCGGACTTTCTTCGAGTTTCGCCAAGTTGGCAGGTACTTTCTGATCGATTGCTCGCCGACATTGTTGCCTTCGATAACGCGCGCTGGCGAGGAACCTTATGATGTCCGCGCCAAGGGTTGGATCCTCAATCGCGATGCGCCGGCGGGCGGGTCCTTGGAGCCGGATTTTTTTGCTATCAAAGCCCCGCAGTGCAGCGGAGAATTCTGCCTCCGCGTTTTTCGCCTGTAGTTCAACATCGGACTGGACGAAGGCTTCAAATGTTCTGAGCCGTGTTTGGGCTTCGCTGGATAAGGGCTGCTGACATAGTACGCATGCGCTTCCATCGTCGCAGCGCGGGAAATGCGCGCCAATATATGCCATTTCCTCCGAATATCGACGGGCGGCTTCCCACAGCGTCCGCCAGACTTGGCTATCAACACCAGCAAGTAGAGATGCCTGAAATGTTTCCTTGGCCGCTACCGATGCAGCCTGCCGTTTTGCCACGGCTGCATCTCGTAGATCCTGTATGGACTTTAGCGTTGCGTCGTCGGCCGAACTGCTCGCGTCGCTTAACACGGCGCTCAACGCTCGCAATTCGTCCGCATACACAACCTGCTCGGATGAAGCCTTTTTTGGGTCTTTTGCCAAGTCTTCTGAGAGACGTTGGTGGCGCGCGCGGTCTTCGTTGGTAACGTTGGACAGCTTCTCTAAATCCGCGATGTTTGAGCCTGAGTTCAGGCTAGCCATGAACCGGCCTACGGAGGTGGTTGGCTTCCATGTTGGCTTTGCGAATATCCCATCGCGAGCCGCTTCCAATAAGGCTTGCTCGGCGGAGAGCGCCGTTTTGATCCGCTGACAGGCGTCAGCTAATTCGTCGGGTATGTCTAGCCCGAAAGGGCGGAAAGCTACCTCGTTTTTATCGCGGACGTGCACCGCGGCGCACTCACGGTCAAACACGCTGACGGCCGACAATATCGCGTGAGGGGCGCCATTATCATTCCATTGAACGGCCGGCTTAACCTTCCCACCCTGCTCATAGCCAATCGCAGCCGTTGCAGCTTTTTTGACTGCTGCGCCTGCGTAAGCATCAGGCATGATCTCGCCCGGAAAGCGGGCGCGGCATGCGCGTTTCAAAATCCTGGCGTAGCCAGACTTTCCGGCTCCGTTGTCTCCGTAAACGACCGTCAATCCCTTTGTTTCGAACGGTAGGGTCTGGTTGGGAGACAATTGGTTGACACCTTCGACGCCAGAGAGTGATGCTAAAGCGATCGACGCACGAGCACCGGGGTTTGCTGGCAAATCCTGCTTTTCGAGGTGCCGCGCGGATACGCTGGTCGCGGCGGGACCCCCATGGTCCTGCTTACAAAGTGCAACAAGGTCAGTGATGTCGGTATCGCTCAAGGAGCCGTTTACAACGATCCGGCGCAACGCATCTCGCTGCCATGCCGGACGATCTTGAGACCAGTCTAGTATGATGTCCAAGGCGGACGGGTTCGCTTTAGTCACGGCATTGGCCCCCGGTTGTATCGAGAGCTTTCCACTATTTTTTGGAGATGGATGCAATCGCGACCAATTACCGATTTCGAAGGGCATGGCGAGGGGCCGAATGTAAGGCCAGAGGGAAAAGGTCCGCCTATAGGGTCCTACCAAACGAACAACTCGGTGCGGGATCGCGGCACCGCCCGCCATCGGCATATCTGCCTGCCATCTTTTCCGATTTTGCTGCGCCCGCTAATCTCGGGAATTCCAGACGATACGCGCGATGAGCGATCTTGAGAGCGACGTGAAGGCTATGGAAATCGCCTTCCGTCAAACGACGCGCTCACCAATTGGGGGGGCTTCAGGCGAGCGGTAGGCGTGAGCCGAAAGGCCAGCCTCGGCTCTCAGACCTACGTGAAAGAGACGCGTCGAAGAACAGAGCTCCAAGCGGCTCAATGGACAATCTGCGTCCTAGGCTGATCTTCATCCGCTGCTTTTCGGACGCTGTCAGCGACACACTTAGCCAGCTCAACATGTGCTTCGGGCGGCAACCCCGCTAGGCTGGCTTCTGACAGCGCACCGCGCGCCAACTGTCGGATGATGGTCAAGCGCAGAAGCAGCTCGTAAAATCGTACATCGGGCGAAATGCCGACGCAGCGCAGTTCGCCCTCTCTCTCGATCGCATCGCCTGCGATGAGTGCGATCACGTCGAGAGTACCATTGCCTTCGCTCATTGGCGTAGCTCCCTTGCGAAACGGCTCATGCTATACTGCCATTTTAGCGGCGGCATGAACAGGAGGCTGCGATGACGATTACAGAACTCGACGTTGTTCCTCGCGAGGACGATCAGGAATTTCTGCTCGAATGCTGGAAG
>NZ_LGHL01000302.1 GCF_001908205.1 Bradyrhizobium sp. NAS80.1 | reverse complement strand
CTCGGCCGCCCAAGGCGACCTTTGTCACGAGGCTTCGGTCCGTCCGATTGCTCGTCCAGACCGCTCGTCAGCTACCAGATCAATCGACAATTCTCTGGGGGGCTCCTTCCTCCACTGGTAATGCGCGCCGTCGGGGCGCACCGTAGGGCTTCACATAGGCCGGAGGCATCAACCGCACCGTATGCCCCAACGCCTGCAGTTCGCGGGACCAATAATGGGATGACGCGCAAGCCTCGATCCCCACCAGGCACGCCGGCAACTTCTCAAAGAAGGACAGCACGAAACGGCGCTTGAGCTGGCGGCGGATCACCACCTGACCGGATGCATCGACGCCATGCACTTGAAAGACCGACTTCGCGATATCCAGACCAATCGTCGAGACTGACTGCATAGGCTGCTCCTCCGAATCGTGGGAGCCTCAAACGGCGCCCACTCCTAGGCACTCTCGTGCCCGTGGAGGAGCCGTCCACAGCATCAGAAGCAGACTTTGCGCGTCCAAGTCCAACGCAGCAAGCCGCTGCTCGCCGCCCTGGAACTGATCAGCCGCTTAATGGCTTCAGTTCGCCGAGAACGGTCGGGATCAGTTCCGAGACGGTCGGGTGGATCGGCACCGCCCATTGCAGCACCGGATAGGTCGCTCCGGCATTCATCGTGTCCAGGATGCCGTGGATCGCCTCGTCGCCGCCTGCCCCCAAGATGGCGGCTCCCAGGATTTGTTTCGTGTCCGCATCGGCGACCACCTTCATGAAGCCTTTGGTTTCGCCCTTCTCGATCGCACGCCCGACTCGCGTCATCGGGCGTTTAGACACTAGGAGCTTACGGCCTGTGCGTGTCGCCTCAGTCTCCGACTGGCCGACGCGCCCGAGCGGCGGATCGACATAGAGTGCATAGGCGGGGATCCGGTCGCTCACTCGCCTGTTGCCACCGTCGAGAAGATTGGCGGCGACGATCTCGTAGTCGTTATAGGCCGTGTGGGTGAACGCGCCGCGGCCGTTGCAGTCGCCCAGGGCCCAGATGCCGGGGACAGTGGTAGTCAGACCGTCGTCCACCACAATGTAGCCCCGCGCATCCAACGCGACGCCAGCCTTGTCGAGGCCGAGATCGTCCGTGTTGGGCCGGCGCCCCACAGCCAGCAGCACATGCGAGCCCACCACGACCGGCTCCCCGGATGTGCAATCGACGCCGACCGCCACGCCGTCCGGGTGGGGCCTGAACCCAATGCAGGTGGCGCTGGTGCGCACCGCGATCCCCTCATCGGTGAGGATCTCCCGGACCGTCTCAGACACGTCCTCGTCCTCCCGGGCGATCAGCCGTGGTGCCATCTCGACGACCGTGACCGCCGCGCCGAAACGCCTATACATCTGGGCGAACTCAAGCCCGATATAGCTTCCGCCGACGACGACCAGGTGCTGTGGGATGGTATCGAGCTTGAGGATCGACGTGTTGGTGAGGTAGTCGATCGTGCCGACTCCCGGCATGTCGGGCACGGTCGCGCGGCCGCCGACATTGATGAAGATGCGAGGCGCCTTCAGCAGGCTCTCGCCCGCCCGGACGACATCCGGGCCCTCGAACCGGGCATGCCCATTGATGACAGTCAGGTCGCGCATGCTGCGCAGCCACTTTTCGACATTCGTCCGGGCGCTCGTTGAGACAGTATCGGCCCGGGCCTTGACCCGCTTCATGTCGATTTTGATCGGACTCTCGATCACGACCCCATACTCGCCGCTCCGCTGGGCAAGGTGAGCGGCATAGGCGCTTGCGACGAGCGTCTTCGTCGGCATGCAGCCGGTGTTGACGCAGGTTCCGCCGAACAGATTGCGCTCGACGAGCGCGACCTTCATTCCGGCGGCGGTCAGCCGTCCGGCCACGGATGGTCCCGCCTGTCCGGCCCCGATGACGATGGCGTCGAAGACTTGGGTCATGGCACGGTCTCACGATGAGTGTAGCGCCGAGGATCGCAGAAGCGTAAAAGCCGACCTGGCCGACATAGAACCGGAGCGATCGCTCGACATCACTCACGGGCAACGTGATCACCTCGACTGAGAGCTTCGCGCCGCGCCTCCTCTTCGGTCCGATATGCGCCGCCCTCAGGGTTTCACAAATCGATAACGACGTCACGAATCGGTTGTGAGCAACAAACGAGAAGGTTGCCGTCGGCGGGTTTCTCGAGTGGCTGCGGTCCATAGGCGACCGCCCCCGAAACCAAACCGCTCTCACAGTTGTGACAAACACCCGTCCGGCACGACCAGCGGACCGGAATGTCACACGCCTCGGCCAGCTCCAAAATGCTCTGGTAGGAAGGCTTCCAATGTGCGGCGATGCCGCTGCGCGCGAAAGACACCAACGGACCGGTGTTGGCGTCGTCCTGGGGCACATGCGCCGCTCGCGTCGCTGCGCGGACCATACCCGGGGTCATCGACTCGCCGCCATTGAAGAGTTCGACCTGAATCCGTTCCGGCGGCACGCCCACGGTGGAAAGCGCCGATTTCATGTCCGCCATAAAGCGTGTAGGCCCGCATAGATATACATCCGCATCTTGCGGGATGCCGACCTCGTTGAAGACCGCCGGCGACAGGTGACCGGCACCGTCGAAATCCTCACCCATTTTGTCGCGCGAGGCCGGATTGCTGTAACAAACATGGCTGCGGCCTTTTGTGAGTCCCAGCATGATGCGGCGGATCTCGGGAGCGAATGGATGGTGCTGCCCATCTCGAGCCGCGTGCAGCCACAGGATCTCTCGTGTGGAGCGTTCTGACGCCAGGGCATGCAGCATAGCCAGAACAGGCGTTGCCCCGATTCCCGCACTGAGCAGCACCACCGCGCGCTCTCCGGGTTGCAGAATAAAGCTTCCACGCGGCGAGCTCACGTCGAGAACGTCGCCCACACGGACACGCTCCTGGAGGTAGGTTCCGGCCGCGCCGTTCGGCTCGATTTTCACGCTGATTCGATAGCGGTCCGTCGAGGGAGGGCCCGAGAGCGAGTAGCTGCGAAAAAGTGGCGTGCCGCCTGTGGCCCGAGGAAGACGCAAGACCACATACTGCCCCGGCAGCGCGATCGGCAGCGACTGATTGTCCGGACTGTGCATCGTCAGCGAAACGACGTCCGCGGACTCCGGATCAATCGCAGTCACGGCGAGCGGCCGAAACCCTGGCGCAGCCGGATGCGCTGCTGCTGCCGGCGCGAGTCCCGCGTTGCCACTTCCCGCGCCAGTCGTTTGGCTCTGCAGTAAAGCCTCAAAAGACGACCGCCAACCGGGCGAAAGGGCCTCGATCAGCAAGGCTCGCTCCAGTCGATCGCGCGCATGATTGGGCGAATAGAGAAGCGCGTTGATCTCTGCGATGGTCATTCGCTCATTCGCCTCTCCTACCTTCGCGATTGCGTCGCCGGCGCCAATCTCACCTTCCTGCAGAACGCGGAAGTAGAACCCCGGCCGTCCGCGGGATGTCAGCAATGCCGGCATCCGGGGCTCGTTCAGCCGAATGCCAACGCGATAGCAGGTAACGCGAGGCGCGGTAACTTCGAACAGTGCAGTGCCGATTTGATAGCGGTCGCCGATGCAAACGGCATCGTCGGGCAATCCTTCGACCGTGAAGTTCTCGCCGAACTGTCCGTAGATGAAGTCGGTTCGTTTCAGCTGCTCCTGCCAATAGTGATACGATTCGATCTGGTAGACGAAGACGGCTCGCTGTTCACCTCCGTGGCCGGCCAAGTCGCCTTGACCGTCTCCGTCTAGATTCAACCGGCCGACCCGACAGCGGCCGCGCGCCGGATTTTTCCAGATCCCGGTGTGTACGGTGCGACCCTTCCATTCTATGTCGCGCGGAAGTCCGACGTTCACCGATAGTAGTCGAGCCATTTCCCGCTCCGATTTGATGGGAACCGGAAGTCCTCCGAGACGCTCGTAGCCGCTGCGGGGTCGCCACCGAGTGCTCGCTCGTGGACTACCGAGGCCGGGTAGACGTCCACCGACATCCCGAACGCGGATCCGGCGGTAAGGTTCCGCGCAGGATGGCGACCTTCGGTCCGGCTTTGGCGCGCACCAGTGCCGACGAGGTGATCGAATGACAGGCGTGCCGAATGATTGCTTAGGGGGCATTCGCTGCGGACCTAAGGCGACCCCATGGCCCCCCCACGGCCGCAAGCCTCTGAAAGCAGACACGATCTGGGAGTCACAACGCATGCTCGGTGCCCTCACAAACCGAGGAGTACGATTATGCCTGACGAAGATAGCCCCTCCACCAAAGCTTGCCGGACACCCTGGAACAAGGGCAAGCTGATCGGAGCCAAACCTCCGCTGCGGCCAAACCAAGTCTGGTCGATCCGAACCCGGCTCCTGATCGAAAGACGGACCCGCGACCTTGCCCTTTTCAA
>NZ_LGHL01000301.1 GCF_001908205.1 Bradyrhizobium sp. NAS80.1 | reverse complement strand
CACTCCCACGCATCGCGCCCCCTAGTTAAATCCTGATCCTAGAGAATCACGACACGAAACGCTTCGCTACCGACTTCTTCAACAGCCTGCTACACCTTCGACAAGGATGCGGACGGCAAGTCGGCCTGCAACGGCCCGTGTGCGACGAACTGGCCGGTGCTGAAGGCCGAGGCCAGCGACGCCGCGGGCGATGGCTACACCATCATCACGCGCGACGACGGCTCCAAGCAGTGGGCCTACAAGGGCAAGCCGCTCTACACCTTTGCCAAGGACCAGAAGCCCGGCGACACCACCGGCGACGGCTTCCTGAATGGTGCCTGGCATCTGGCGATGCCGTAACGTTCAGTATTTGACGACTGAGAAGGTCTCGTGCCCCGGACGCAGCGCAGCGCTACCCTGGCGATGCGAAGCATCGTCCTGTGGCGGTGCGCTGCAGAGCCGGGGCCCATCTCGCATCTGGATACGCGACCTGCTGGGTCCCGGCTCTGCGCAGCAGCGTTGCACGCTGCAGCGCGTCCGGGACACGAGCGCGTTCTTAGCGCAGCCCCTCATACACCATCATCCCGCGTGCGATCTGCAGCTTGCGGATCGCGCGCGGCAGTGATGCCGGCGATCGCACCTAACGTTTCGTCGGCAACGACGGTCGTGATCTCCTCGATCTCGCTGCGGCTGGCTTCGGTAAACAGCGCAGCAAAACTCTGGTCCTTGAGGTCGAGCCCTGCGAGCGCGCAAACGCGCGTGCCGGCGGGGGCAGCAGGCCGAGTTGCGGCAATCTCAAGTTGGCGCATGGATCGCAACAACTTCAACGATGCAAAATGCTGTTTGCGCCGCTCATCACGCGGTTCGAATTAAATCAAGCTGAGAGTCCGAAAGCGAACAGAAAGTTCGAGTCTCCTCGATCATAGTTGGCTTCGGCAGGGGCGAGAGCGGCACATCCGCCGCAGCATCCCATCGCCATGAAAGTAGGGGCACTGGTGTTCTGGTGCAGCACGCACCTGGACGCGTCGGGGAGTCTTCAATTCACTATCTGAAAGGATGAAAGCCCGTGAGTGATGCCGATGTGAAAGCCGACACGAATTCCGCGCCGCAGAACGGAGTGGCCAACGGAAGCACAAAGCTCCAGTTCGACGTACCGTTTTTCAACATCCAGACGATCTTCGGCAATCTCGTCGAACAAGGCGCAACGCGGGCCAAGGCAGATTTCGAGCAGATGAAGACGGCTTCCGAGGAGATCACCGAAGGTCTCTGCGATGCCTGCTCAACCAATGCCAAGCGTGCCGCCGACTACGGCACCAAGGTGATCGAAATATCTAACACCAATACAACCTCCGCGCTGGAATTCCTCTCCCAGCTTGCGGATGCGAGGTCGTTTGCGGATATCGTGAACCTCTCCAGCGCCCACGGTCGCAAGACCTTTGAAGCGGCCTCCGCCCAGAACCGGGAGCTTTGGGATCTGGCTCGGAAGGTCGCGACCGAGACCGCCGAGCCGATCAAGCAGAGTTTCAACCGGGTCTTGCGTAGGCCTGCTTGAATCGAAGCGACCCGCCGCGCGGATCGGCTGGACGAGCGTTTTCGCGAGAAGAGACGCCGTCCAGCCGGTGGCGGCCATCCCTCACTGTGAGGTGATGCCAAGCTGGAGGAAATCAGGATGGGTATGGTGATGATCAGGTGCCCGGAAACGGGAAGCGCTATTCCGACAGGCATCGAGATGGATCGCGAGAGGTTTCGATGCAGCGTCGTCTTCTTTTCGCGCACCTATTGCGGGATATGCGCGGCGACGCACGAGTGGTTCGCCAGGGAGGCCTGGGTCTACGAGGTCTTGGCGAACGGGAAGTCGGGGGGGCGGGGAGCCGTTCCGCGCCGGTGCGGCGTGAAGGAGCCTTGGAGCATCTTGCGAAACGATCCGATCGATCTTGCGGCTCATCACCTTGTAGCACTCGCATGCGGCGACTTCGAGCCGCCGCCTGTCGATCTCGATTTGGCCGCGCCGACTGGATTTCACGGCCCTCGACGTGCGAAGTGCGCTCACGACCTGCGTGACCGTGGTCCGCCGGACGCCGAGCAATTCCGACAACGTCTCCTGCGTCAAGTGAAGGACGTTACTGCCATCCGTCCGATCGTGAATGTGAAGTAGCCAGCGGGCGAGGCGCGCTTCGACCGAGTGCAGCGCATTGCAGGCCGCGACGTGCTGGAATTGCGTCAACATCGCCCTGATGAGAATCTGAACCGTACTTGCGAGGGCGGGACTACGTTCGAGCGCCGCCTGAAACCGTGCAGGCGAGATCTGCAGTGCGGTGCCGGCCACGCGGACAACCGCTTTCATAGGTGATCGGACCGGGCCGAGCGCCGTCAGGAGTCCGACGGCGCCCTCGTTGCCGATCATGGCGGTTGCGGCCGTCTGTCCGTTCGGCAATTCCATGATGAGGGCGATCGCGCCGCTGCAGGGGAAGTAAAGGTGTTCGATCCGGTCGTCCGATCGAAACAGGACTGCATCCTGCTGGAGTGGTACTTTGCGCAAATGTGGTGCAAGCAAAGCGAAGTCGGCCGGCGGTAACGCAGCTAACAGGCGATTACCAACTCTGGTTGCGTGCTCCATCACGGGAATCGTCCCTCGACGGAGGCTCGGCGGCTAGCAAACGCATCTTCTCCGGCCGAACCGCATTGCAGCGCAGACGTTTGCTACGGCAAAAGGAGCAAACTCACGTTGAGAGGTAAGGTTCCACTGACGGATAGCAAGCCCGCGCGCCGGTGTCGGGCCGGCGCGTCTGACCTCGTCAGACTTTCGCGCTGAAGATCGGAGCGGTGCGCTGGCGCCGCGCGCCCGACACAAGGGGGGCACTACCGCAGCCCCTCATACACCATCAGCCCGCGTGCGATCTGCAGCTTGCGGATCGCGCGCGGCAGCAATTTCTCCGGCTGGTGCAGATAGCGCCAGGAGGTGAGGGTGAAGGCTGAAAGCGCGCCGCATTCGTCGTCGAATGGCGCGAGCACGCCAGTGACACTCACCGGCGTGTGCGGGCGGGCGTTGAAGGGGAGCAGCAGAAGCTCGAGATGTGCCTTGCTGCCATCCTCGCGCGCCGCAGTGATGCCGGCGATCGCACCTAACGTCTCGTCGGCGACGACGGTTGTGATTTCCTCGATCTCGCTGCGGCTGGCTTCGGTAAACAGCGCTGCAAAACTCTGGTCCTTGAGGTCGAGCCCTGCCAGCGCGCAGACGCGCGTGCCGGCGACGCGGAACGGGAAGCCCAGGTTTTGCTCGCACGAGAGCACGAAGATGTCGCCGAGCAGGCCGCGAACGGCCGCCGGATCGATGTCGGCCCGGTCAGGGGCCCGCGCGGTGCCGCGCTTCTTGTCCCAATACGCGAAGAACTGGCGGCTCGACGGATGTTTCATGACTGAACGCTCACCCCGGGGGCAACCTCGCGGGACAAACCTGTCCCGCTTCAGCGCACCCGCGATCCCTTTGTTGTTTGTGCAGGAGGGGATTTGCAGCGTCCATGCCGCAGGCGCGTTTTCGGCGCTTCCGGGGCCGTCTTTGCGTCGTTAACGTTAAATTCACCATGACCTGAATTAGGCCAATGGCCTGCGGGCCTCACGCCCCGTCATTTCCGGATCGCGTTCCAGATCAGCCGGCAGTCGACGAGGCAGCCTTGCCGCGAAGCCGGTTCCACCAATGCTCTTTGACGGGTGGAACCGCTGGCTGTTCGTGGCATTAAGCAAGTGAGGCTGGATTCTGCAATCAAAAGTTGCGACAAATGAGTTATGAAATCGTCGGGTTGCGTTCTTGGCTTATGTGCGCCGCAGGGGCATTCGCTGCTTATTTTGCCCTCGCCACATGGCTTGATCTGAGCTTTGTCAACCCAGCGCCGACAGGGCGTCTGGTCGTCAAGCTGTTGCCTCCTTTCGCTCCGGTGGGAGGACATGCTTTCATCGCCGCGCCGATACCCGGTGATGCCGAAACGCTTTCCCGCCTGGGCGATGATCCCACGGTGTCTGACGATCGCCGCTCGCCTGTTGTACTGTTCGAAGATAAGCAGCCGCTCGGTCCGGCGCACTGCAACTTTCGCGAGATTAGCCAGCACGGTCTGGGGCACTACGCTCACTGGCGCGATCAAGGCATCATGTTCTCGACGAGCGACAACAGCGACCCGAACGAGAACCGCCGCAGCTATTGGGCCGTGGTGCGATCGGACTGATGCAGAGAGGTCCGGTGCACCGTGGCATCGGGGAGCCGCCTTTGCGTCGTTAACGTTAAATTAACTACGCGCTTTGCGCTGGTAGCACGCCTGCTAGGGTGACCGCGGTCGCAAGCCTCGCCGCTTTCAACCAGGTTCTCGGCGAGGCCTGTACACAGGCGTCAAACAGTTTGGTCACGGGCCGCGGGGAGGGGTGGGGATACACCTTCATTGCCTCTGGTACCGGAAGGCTGACACGGACGGGGAGGGCTTTTCCCAGGGCCCTCCCTTTTCCGTTTGTGCACTTGCACAGGGTGGGCAAAGGCGACTATCTCCAAGTAACGCTCCGAAAATGTAACGCTCCGATCGCGCCCTGAAAGCGAAGCTGCCTTGGATTCCCCGCAAGATTCCCCGCCGGACATGCCGGTCGTTAGCGAGGAGGCTCCGCGCGAGCCGATCCTGACGCTGCCTGTGGCGCTGACCGCCTATATCCTCCTGCTGGCGCTGATCCATCTGCGTGTGCTGCTGCCGCCGGATCTCGAGAACTGGACCATCGACGTCTTCGGCTTCATTCCGAAACGTTACGATTCCTCGCTGCTCAATCTGCAGATCCCCGGCGGAGCCGGCGCCAAGGTCTGGACTTTCGTCACCTATTCACTGCTGCACGCCAACTTGACCCATCTCGGTTTCAACGTGCTGTGGCTGCTGCCGTTCGGCAGCGCGCTGGCGCGCCGCTTCGGCGCTGTCAGGTTCTTCGTCTTCATGGCGGTGACGGCGGCGGCCGGCGCGCTCGCGCATCTCGTCACCCATGAGCATGCGGTGGCGCCGATGATCGGCGCCTCGGCCTCGGTGTCGGGCGCGATGGCGGCGGCGATCCGTTTTGCATTCGTCCGCGGCAGCTTCCTCTCGTTCAACCGTTCGGACGCCGATACCGCCGCAAAAGTTCCGGCCCTGCCGCTGTCGCGCGCGCTGCGCGACGGGCGCGTGGTCGCCTTCCTCGCGGTGTGGTTCGGCGTCAACATCATCTTCGGCGTTGGTGCGATCGGGGTCGACGCCGAAACCACGAGCGTCGCCTGGCAGGCGCATATCGGTGGCTTCTTCGCCGGCCTGTTGCTATTCGCCCTGTTCGATCCCGTGCCGCGCGTGCGAAACGATGCTGCGGATGCGTCATCACAGGACATTTCGAACCGTATTTGAAGCGGCGCTTGCGGCCCGGCCTGAATTCATCCATCATTCCCTGAAGAAAGTTCCGAAGCGGCAAGCCGCTAGAGCATGATCCGGACCCGAAGGGCCGCGTTAGCGCAAAGTGTGCTGCGGTTTGCCGAAAAGATCATGCTCAGGCATAACGGAATGCGTTGCTTCACATAGCGCCCGAGCCTGAAACCGGCGCTGAAACTGTTAGTTGAAGACTCGCGAACAAGTCCGGATCGCCAACAGGCGGCCGGGTCCGATTCCGGAGGCGACAATGACGGTACGTTCCATTCTCAACACCAAGGGCCACCAGATCATGAGCGTCGAGCCCGACGTCAAGCTGGCGGCCGCGATCAAGCTGCTCGGCGAGAAGAAGATCGGCGCAGTGCTGGTGATGAACCAGAGCCGGCTCGAAGGCATCCTGTCGGAGCGCGACATCGTGCGCGTGCTTGGCGAGCGCGGTGCTGGCGTGCTGGAGGAGCCGGTCTCTGAGGTCATGACCCGCAAGGTCGTGAGCTGCAAGGAGACCGACACGGTCGCCGAGCTCATGGAGACGATGACCACCGGCAAATTCCGCCATCTGCCGGTGATGGAGAACAACAAGGTGGTCGGCCTGATCTCCATCGGCGACATCGTCAAGCGCCGCGTCGAGGAATACGAGTCCGAGCAGGAAGCCCTGCGCGACTACATCAAGACGGCCTGACCGGCCGCGCTCGTCCGCCTTTACTCGTCGGCTTTGGGCGCGCTGCCCGCCGGCGCCGGCGCGAGCACCTCGATCGCCTCCTGGATCGACTCCAGCGCGCGCTCGGCGGCGCGGCTTCCGTGCGCGATCAGATCCTCGGCGCGATGGAAGTCGAACCAGCCGAAGTGGCCGACCCGCGGCGTGATCAACATATCAGGCGGATCGCCGGCGAGGCGGGCGCGCGTGATGCGATCCTGCATGATGTTGAAGGCATCGACCATCACCGAGGAGATGCCGGGCCGGCCGCCGCCGCCGAAGAACTCGCGCTTCATGGTCTTCTCGGGCGAGAAGAAGCGCGGGAAACGGCGCTTGGCCGTCGCCTCCTCGGCCGCGGGCGCGACCGGATCGGGCTTCGCGCCGTGCGAATAGATCGTCGTGGAATGGGTGAAGATGTCGCTGGAGAGATTTGCGGCGATGACGATTTCGGCGCCGAGCGCGCGGGCGGCTGAAACCGGCACCGGATTCACCAGGGTGCCGTCGACCAGCCAGCGGTCGCCGATCAGGATCGGCGAGAAGATGCCGGGCAGTGCATAGGAGGCGCGCATCGCATCGACCACGCGGCCGCGCGTCAGCCAGATCTCGTGGCCGGTACGGACCTCCGTCGCGACGGTGGCGAACTTGACGGAGAGGTCTTCGATCAGGGTCTGGCCGATCGCCTCCTCGAGCCGGGTTGCGAGCTTTTCGCCGCCGATCAGGCCGGAGCCGTTGAGGCGAATGTCGAGATAGCCGAGGATATTGCGCACGCCTTGCAGGCTGCGTCCCCATTCTTCCAGCGTGTCGAGCTGGCCGGCCGCATAGGCGCCGCCGACCACGGCGCCGATCGAGGTGCCGACCACGACATCAGGCACGATGCCGTTCGCAATCAGGGTTCTCAGGATTCCGATATGGGCAAAGCCGCGTGCCGCGCCGCCACCGAGTGCCAGGCCAATGACCGGCCGGCGGGTGGCGCCGAGGCCGACCTTCTCGCCATTCGAGCCGTTTGCGCTCCGACCCTTCAATATTTCCAGCACCGAAACCCTCCTACGCCAGGGCCAGCCCCAATCATCAGACTAGGCACCGTATTTGCGCTCCGCCAGAACCGGGGCGAAGCATGGTTTATGCCGCTTTGGGAAGGGCACGGGGCAGGAGTATGGCCATGGACGGTTGCCTCAGGACTAATCACGCAGGCGTCAACTAGGTTCCAAAGGACCGTATGTCCTGGGTTTTCCCAGGCTTGAATTTGCCGCGTTTTCGGTGAAAAGCAGGTGACATGACTCGCGGGGGTGACGGCATCATCGGATGGCGGCGCAGCGGCAGGCTGCTGCCGGCGCTGACCCTTGCCGCGTGCCTCATTATCCCGGGCCAAAACACCGCGCAGGCGCAGCTTTTCTCCGACCGCCCGCCGCCGGTGCCCCCGGCATCGGTCCCCGATCCCCGGCGGCGCCGTCAGCCTGGCGCCGC
>NZ_LGHL01000300.1 GCF_001908205.1 Bradyrhizobium sp. NAS80.1 | reverse complement strand
CGAACTTCTTTTTCCATGCGACCACAGCTTACGACATTCTCCGCCACAAGGGCGCGCCGCTTGGAAAACGCGATTTCATGGGCAAGTTGAAATTGAAGGGGTGAGAGAGCAGTCTTCAGCCGACCTAAAAGCTGGCAAGCTTCGAAGGGCCGCCCTCAGCTTCGCTCCGCTTCTCGGACCTTCGGCGATGTCCGCTTTTCCGCCGCTTCTAGCGGTAAACCGAACATAGCTCGGACTGGCCACGACTTCCGAGTCTGACCCGGAGCCGCCGTCCCGTTCCGACGAACCCCGATACGATGCCCCAGTTTCGCGATGGAACCGTCGTAGCCTCGCCGGACGTATCCGTAAGGGCATTTGATACGCACTAAGAGGGTGAATGCGTCGGTCTTGAGGCTGGTGAAGATGTCGCGCCCGGATAGGGCCAACCAGTCCTTCTGCGCCGCGTAAGCAAGCGTCTCCTACGCGTCAGGGCAGATTCTGGCAACAAGAGTCCTGTCCTCCGTCTTTCAGAACTCGTGTACTATTCAAGCGCGAACGGATGACGCGGCCTGACCAAACTGGGCACGGCGTTTCGACATGCCAGAGAGTCTGTTGATCATGGCGGCGGATGGGATCCGTTGACGCCGTGTACCATGACCTGATGCCCTTTGGAAAAGATCTTCGAGCGGCTATCAGGAGTCTTTGCTTTTGGCCATTAGAAGAAGCTACCGATGCATACCGCCGAGCGTTTGCACCCTAACCGTCAAAACAAGAGCAATGACGTATCAATGACATGCGGTCGCCAACAGATGCATATCGAGCTTTCGGCCTGCGCTTCAGAAAGGAGGTTACTATGAATACCTTCGCACGCGTTACTACAGCCTTCGTGTTTGCATCAGCCCTGATGCCCTATGGCGTGCTGGCCCAAGGGCAAGTCGATGCGGTGCAGTTCCAGCGTCTATTGCAGCCCACGAGCAACATGCGCCTCTATACGATCGACCAGACCGAGATCAGCCGGATCACGGCCAACGGAGATTGGCAGCGTGAAGGTACGGAAGGCTGGCTCTTTCCAAGTCCGGTGGTGGGAACGACGCCACTCTATCGGCTCTATCTCAACAAAGACGGGAAGCATCCCGATCACCTTTACACGGCCAATCGAGACGAGGGGAACCAGGTCATCAAGACCTGGGGCTTCGCCTATGAACGGATCGCCGGCTACGTCGCCACGACACAGACGCCGGGCACGACGCCGTTGTTGCGTTTCTATAACCCGCAGGCGGGCCACTTCTACACGGTCAACGCGGAAGAGGCCGCTAGTGCCGTAGCAAAATATGGGTATGTTGCGGAAGGGCAGGTCGGCTATGTCTGGATCGGGCCTGCGACGCTCGCGTCCGTCATGCCGCCGCCCATTGCCTATCGGCGCATCGCGGGGGTCAAGTACCTAGACCTCGACCGTCAAGACACGAAGGATAGCGTGGCCGCGGACCGGGGCTACGCCTGCGTTGTACACAATCCCGGTTGCGGATGGGTCGGGAATGCCGGCGCAGACAAGTTCTTTGCAGGCGTCAAGCAGCTCCCAATCGGCGCAAGGCTTTCAACGTTTGAATATACACCCTATTGGCCGAAGGGCTTGAAGCGTGAGGATGCAGGAGGGCTTGGTAAGTCCGGCTCATACGGTCAGCGGATTGCGGATTACTCACCAATGTCGATCGGCTGGGAGAATGCATGCCAAGGCAAATACGCCGGCAAGAATGTGTACTACACGATCAGCTTCATCGTCGCGATGGAGGTCGGCACGGATCTCGGTGAAGATACATTCGATTCGCGTGGTACTGCCGGCTCAAATCTACCGCCGTGCGCACCAAGCGATTACGCATCGGTAGACGTGGGGCCGCCGCCCCCCACCTGCATGCCTTCCGAGTATCAAGCAACGCTGGTCCCGCAGATCCCCTGGGAGGGATATATTCCCTATACCGGCGTCTTCCCGCCTCCTGGCGTCGTCTATACCGGTCGGCCCGCCGAGGAGTGGGAGGTCGAGAAGTTCTCCAATCCCAATGCATTTCCCATCTTTATGTTTAAGCCGGGGATGGCCGCGACGAAATGCTTTGCGCAGGACGCCGGGGTAACACTTCAGACGTGGGGATCCACGTCAGCGCCTGAACTCTATGACGTGAAGACACTACATGGGCCAATCGCTCTTATGGCGTGCATTGCTAGCGGCACCTTGGTGCCAAATGCGATCGCTGTGAACGTCAGCTATTGTCACTAAGGCGCGATTTTGTCTCGATCGGCGTAGTCGGGCGCAAGCTTGGTCTGCGCTACGTGCTCGAAGGTGCGCAAGGTCAGCGGACCGCCGACGTGCCGGCTTGCAGCAGAACCATGCGTCGAGCTCCAGTACCTTCAAACGTTAGTTGGTGGGACTCGAGAAGCTGTGCCACGGGTCAATATTCCAATCCCCGAAGAAGCGGAATGGTCGCTGAGCCTGGAATTGCTTACGCTTTTGGTGTCGAGAAAAATCGTCATGCTCTTAGGTCCTTGCACCGAATGATTTTGTCACGTCATGAAATGGGCCTGCGCCCGCGGCGGCCTGACGAAGGGAAGAGCGCGGAGCGCTCGCCGGCCATCAGCAATTCTACTTCGAGCTATCGTGGCGCCGGTATCAAAAAGGACGGCGCAGCCTGGGTGCGCCGCCCTTCGTTAGCCAAGGGCGAAGCGGCTCACCTGCGATATAGCCGCCATTCCAATCTGGACCCGTCATGAATGAAAGCCCGCTACCATGAGACTGATTTTACGCAAATGATGCAGCGGGTACGGAAAATCACGCTTTTGCAGCCAGGCTTGCAGTCGACAAACTCTATTCCGAACTCCGTTTTCGGTGTCGCCGGAGAGTCCTTCGCTGTCGAGGTGGAGCTTGTCCTCCTAACGACCGGTGTCGCCGGAGGCCTATTCGAGCCGGACCTCAGATAAGCGGTATACGTGCCCACGCCAGTTACATCTTGGAAGTCCACCGGCTTGCCGTCTATTCCAATTGTGACCCTTGAGGGAAGAGGGGTATCCGCATTTGCTCGCGACTTTGCTGCATCGTTGGCATGAAATGTCAGGGCTACGTTTTTGCCGTTTGACCCAGCGACACGAGCTATTGATACCGTGTCGAAGTCCGATTGTCCCAGATCTGCAGGTTGGGCGAGCAAAGAACATGGGGTGAATACCATTGCATAAACGACCAATCGAATGCTTC
>NZ_LGHL01000030.1 GCF_001908205.1 Bradyrhizobium sp. NAS80.1 | reverse complement strand
CGCCCCATCCGGGGCCGCCCCAGCCCGGACCGGGCGGCGGTCCCCACTGCGCCGGTGTCACAGGGGCCGATGGCTTATCGGCCTGCCCCAGGGCGGGATCGATCGGCATCGCGTTCGCGACGCCGATGAGGCGGGCGCCGGCGGCGCCGATCGCTGCGGCGGCAATGGCGTTGCTTGCAAGGCCGAGGAAGGCACGGCGGTTGGGAGCATGCATCGTATTTTTCTCCTTATGTCATGCGGTCGTCCGTAGCGATTGCAGCGCGTAGAGCAGCCACGCCAGGCCATGCGCCATCAGGTCGACGCCGAGCAGGAAGCCGAGCGCCCAGACGCTGATGTCGGGGAAGCCGAACAGGATGAGCACCCCGGCGATGACGGCGAAGATGCCGGAGATCAGCATCATCCAGCCGCTGTGTTGCCAGTAAGCGAGACTCAGAACGCATCGAACGATGCCCGATGCGAACAGCACTGCGCCGAGGAGGTAGGTTAGGATCAGCGCGCCCGAGGTCGGCTGGGTGAGCAGGATCAGGCCGAAGGCGAGGTAGAGCACGCCGAGCACGATCCGCCACAGGAAACCACCCCATCCCTTGGTCCAGAACGCGTGCGCGACCTCGAACCCGCCGGCGGCGATCGCAGTGAGCCCGATAAACTTGACACTGATGATGGTGGCGAAGGCGAGGTCGCCGAGTGCGAAGAGACCGGCAGCGATCAGGACGACACCGAGCAGCGCGCAAGCCCACAGCGGCGGAGTACCGAAGGCGCCCACGGTTCCGCGACTGTCATACACGGCCATGCAATCCTCCTGCGCGGTCATAGCTCGATCGACCGCACATCGGATCATAGCCTCGAACACCCGACGCCGACATCAGACAAAACCCTGAGCAGCGGGGCAGGAATGTTCCCATCCTCCCCCGTGCGCAGGGCCGCGGACGCGCGCTATCGCACCTCGCGGAACCTCATTGCAGGAACCGCCGGAAGCTACGGAGAGACAGGAAGAACAATGAGCCACCGATCACCAGCAAAGCGGCAAGCTGCGGCCACACGACCGCTAGCCCGGCGCCGCGAAACAGGATGGCCTGCGCGAGGATCACGAAATGGGTGTTCGGCGCAGCGAGCATGATGTTCTGGATGATCTCGGGCATGCTCTCCCTCGGGGTTGTGGCGCCCGATAACAATTGAAGAGGCATCAGAACGAGCATCAAGAGCAGGCCGAACTGCGGCATCGTGCCGGCGGACGTCGCGAGAAAGATGCCCATGCTGGTGGTGGCAAACAGATAGAGCGCGGTGCCAAACAGGAACAGCGGGACCGAGCCGCCGATCCGGACCGCAAGCAATCCCTGCACGACGAAGATCAGCGATATGCTTGCTGCGACCAGGACGACGAGCCCCATCGACCAGATCTTGCTTGCCATCACCTCGAAGGGCGTCACCGGCATGACCAGAAGGTGCTCGATCGTACCGTGCTCGCGTTCCCGGATCAGTGCCGCGCCGGTCAGGATGATCGACAGCATCGTGACCGAGGAGATGATGTTGTTGATTGCTCCGAACCAGCTCTTGTTGAGCTCGGGATTGAAACGGGCGCGCAGCGCTAGATCGATCGGCAGCGGGGCGGCCGAGCGATAACGGGACAGGAACTCGCTGACCTCGTCGCCGACGATCGACTGGATATAGCCGCTGCCTGTGAATGCCTGCGACATCCGGGTCGCATCCACATTGAGCTGGATCGCGGGCGATCGCCGCGCCAGCAGATCGCGCTGGAAGTTCGGTGGGATGTTGAGCGCGAAAGTATCGAGGCCGGCATCCATGCGGCTCATCATCTCCGATTGCGAGATCAGCCGGGGAACTGTGAAATAGGGCGGGCTGAACGCCGTGATGATGCGCTCGGCGGCGGGCGATTTGTCCTCGTCGACAATGGCGATCGCCGCCTGGTTCAGCGTCTCCGGCTGCGCCTTGGACGCTGTATAGATCGAGACCGTGAAGGCATAGACGATCAGCGCGAGCATCATGGGATCGCGGAACAGGCCGCGGAGCTCCTTGATACCGAGCTGGATGATATTGCCCGTACGCATCTAGTTCGCCTGCTTCTTGAGGAGCGCGGCACCGAGCGCGAGCAGGATCGGGATGGTGACGATCAGGGCCAGGAAGGGTCCGGACAGATCGCCGAAGTCGAGCCCCTTGGAGAAGGTGCCGCGCGTGATGGTGACGAAATGGGCCGTCGGATAAATCCGTCCGATAACGGCGCCGGCGCCCTGGAGCGAGGAAACCGGATCGACCAGCCCCGAATATTGCGTGGCCGGGATCATGGTGAGCAGTGCGGTCGCGAAGATCGCGGCAATCTGGCTCGTCATGAATGACGAGATCACAAGGCCCATGGCGGTGGTGATGATGACATACAGGAGCGCTGCGGACGTGAATGCGACGAAGCTGCCGGTGAAGGGAACCCGGAATGCGAACACAGCAAAAGCGGTCAGCAGGAAGAAGTTCAGCATGGCGAGCGCGACATAGGGGAGTTGCTTTCCGATCAGGAACTCGAGCCGGGTGACCGGCGTGACGTAGAAATTGATGATCGAGCCAAGCTCTTTCTCGCGCACGACGCTCAGCGTCGCCAGGATCGCCGGGATGATCAGCAGCAGGATGGGGATCACGGCCGGCGCCATCGCAACGATGCTTCTGAGGTCGGGGTTGTAGAGGAAGCGAACCTCGATCTGGTGGTCGCCGGTGGTGGCGGCATTGCCGTAAAGCTGCCGGGCGCGCTGCGCGAGCCATGTCGCGTGCATCGCCTGTACGTAGCCGCGCACCGTCTCCGCGCGCGACGGCATTGCGCCGTCGACCCATGCGCCGATCTGAACGTTGCTGCCGCGCGCCACGTCGCGCCCGAATCCGGGCGGGATTTCGATGGCAAGGCTGAGCTCGCCGCTGCGCATGCGACGATCGAGATCGTCATAGTCGGTGATCGGTGCGAGCTCGGTGAAGTAGCGCGAGCCCGCGATCTGAAGGGCATAGTCGCGGCTGATCGTGGTGTCGTCATGATCCATGACCGCGAAGGAGAGGTTTTCGACGTCCATGTTGATGCCATAGCCCATCACGAACATCAGGATGAGACTGCCGAGGATCGCAAGGGTGGCGCGGATCGGATCGCGCTTGAGCTCGAGCGCCTCCCGTTGCGTATAGGCAAACATGCGGCGCGGATCGAAGAAGCTCAATGTGCTGTGCATCGCGCCGTGCGGCTTCGCGGCGGCAGCGGGGGGGCGCGATATGCGGCGTTGGGGGCGCCTTCGTCGTGTCACTCGCGGCGATTGCGTCCTTGAGGTAGGCAACGAAAGCCTCTTCGAGGCTGCCGCCGCCGCGCCGCGCCGCGATTTGTTCCGGTGTATCGCTGATCATGACCTTGCCGGCATGCATCAGCGAGATGCGGTCGCAGCGCTCCGCCTCGTTCATGAAGTGGGTGGAGACGAAGATCGTGACGTTGTCCTGCCGCGACAGGTCGGACAGGATTTGCCAGAAGCTGTCGCGCGCCACCGGATCAACGCCGGACGTCGGCTCGTCCAGGATCAGGATATCGGGCGCATGGATCATGGCGACGGCGAGCGACAGGCGCTGGCGGACGCCGAGCGGCAGCGCGTCCGGCAACGCGTCGATAACATTGGAAAGGTCGAAGCGATCGACCATGTCGAGGACTCGACCGTCGATCGTATCGGGGGCGAGCCGGAACAGGCGTGCGTGTAGCTCCAGGTTCTGGCGGACGGTCAGCTCGGAATAGAGCGAGAAGGCCTGCGACATGTAGCCGACGCGACGCCGGACATCCATGTCACGGGGATCGACCTCGCGTCCGAACAGCTGGGCTTCGCCTTCGCTGGCCGGCAAGAGCCCGGTCAGCACCTTCATGGTCGTGGTCTTGCCGCAGCCGTTCGAGCCGAGAAAGCCGAAAATCTCGCCGCGGGCGATGCGGAAGGTCACATGATCGACAGCCGTGAAGTCGCCGAATTTGACGGTGAGATCCTTGGCCTCGATCGCGACGTCGCTGCCCTGGTCGGCCCGGCGGGGCGGGATCACCACCTCCTTGTGGTCCCGTCGTTGCTCCTCAGGCAACAGGGCGATGAAGGCGGCATCGAGATTGTCGGTAGCGGTCTGCCGCAGCAGTTCGGCCGGCGTGCCGGTGGCGAGCACCCGTCCCTCATCCATCGCAACCAGCCAGTCGAAGCGCGCAGCTTCCTCCATATAGGCGGTGGCGACGATGACGCTCATGCCGGGACGATCCTTGCTGATCGTCTCGATCAGCTCCCAGAACTGCCGGCGCGAGAGCGGATCGACGCCGGTGGTCGGCTCATCGAGGATCAGCAGATCAGGATCGTGGATCAACGCGCAGCAGAGGCCGAGCTTCTGCTTCATGCCGCCCGACAGCTTACCCGCGGGCCGCTCTGTGAACGGCGCAAGACCGGTGTCCCTCAGGAGCTGCTGAATTCTCTCCGCGCGCTCGCGGCGGTCATGGCCGAACAGGCGGCCGAAGAAATCGACATTCTCGAACACGGAGAGCGTCGGGTAGAGATTCTTGCCGAGGCCCTGCGGCATGTAGGCGATCTGCGGACAGGTCCGCCGCCGGTGGGCAGCGTCCGTCATGTCACCGCCCAGCACGTGAACGTGGCCGTCCTGGATTGTGCGAGCTCCGGCGACCAGCGAGAGCAGGCTGGATTTGCCGACGCCGTCGGGTCCGATCAATCCCACCATGCGGCTTGCGGGAATGTCGAGCGTGATGCCATCGAGCGCGCGCGTTGTGCCGTAGGACAGCCCGACCGCCTCGAGGCGTATCACCGGTGCAGAAGCGGAGGAAGGGAAGGCGTGCGGCGCGTCGGTCATTTGACCAGATTTTCCGTCAGCTGCGCCGGCCACTCGGCGTTGGGATCGAGGCGAACGAAGGCGCGACCGGGCAGCCCGGTCTTGACCTGCTCGATGTGTCTGCGCAGCAGCTCCGGCGAAATATGCGCCCTGACGCGGAACATCAACTTCTGGCGCTCCTCCTCGGTCTCGACCGTCTTGGGTGTGAATTGAGCAACGCTGGCGACGAACGTCGCCGTGGCCGGGATGACCCGTTGCGGCGCGGCGTCGAGCACGAGGCGGACCTCCGAGCCGATGGCCACGCGGCCAGCCTGCGCCGTCGGCAGGAAGAAGGTCATGTAGACGTCGCCGAGGTCGACGAGGTTCAGCACGCGCCCGCCGGCGCTGAGGACCTCGCCCGGCTGGGCCACGCGGAATTGAACGCGGCCATCGCGCGGTGCGCGCAGCGTCGAGTCGTTGAGGTCGGCCTTGATGCTTTCGATCGCGGCCTTCGCCGCATCGACGGCAGCTTCCGCGTCGACCACCTGCGCATTAGCAGCGCTGATCGCGGCTTCAGAGGCGGCGAGCTGGGCTTCGGACGCTGCCACGGCTGCGCGCGCGCCGTTGGCGGCTGCCCGGTCGTCGTCGAGCACCTGCTGGGATACCGCGTTGGTTAGGATCAGTTGCTCGGAACGCTGGAGCTTGCGATCGGCTGCATCGAACTGCGCTTTGCGCTGGGCGATCACGGCGGTTGCCGTCTTCTTCTCGGCTTCGCGCTGGGTCACGAGACTCTTGGCGGTCTCGATACCGATCGTGGCGCGCCGCAATTGCGCCTGGGCCTGGCGGTATTGCGCCTCGAGCTGCACGGTATCCATCTGCGCCAGAGCCTGTCCCGCGGTGACCAGATCGCCTTCTCGCACCAGGATGTCCCGGATGCGCCCCGGCGTCTTGGTGGCGATATCGATCTCGACGGCCTCGATGCGGCCGTTACCACTGGCGAATCCGCTCGGAAGGCTGTCGCCCCCAAGCCTCTGCCAGAGGAAGTAACTGCCTGCGCCGAGAGCAGCGACGAGGGCGGCGATCAGCCAAGGTCTTCGATTGCGTGTCATGGTCGAGGTCGTTTTCATTGGGCAGCAAGGTCGGATGCGGATTATCGCTGGCCTCGCGGTCCCAATGTCAATTGGGTCACGCCGGCCGCAAGGTTGAGCCCGATCGAGCGCTCGACCGAGATCGGCTGCAGCATGATCGTCCGCCGCGACCCGCCAATCAGCACGTTGGCGCCAAGCCCGGGGCCAACGGCGATATTGCCGCTCGCGCCGACATAGTTGCCGCGCAGCGTGCCGGGACCTATCCGCGAATTCCTGGCGAAGACGGCCCAGGACAATGTGCCGGCACTGGTCACGCCGAGATCAAGCCCGACGCGCCTGATCCGCCCTTCGTAGACGTACTGCCGGGGCGGGCGCAACGCGTTGAATACGCAGCGCAAGGACTGCGCCGACCCGAGCACCATTCCGACACGCGGCTCCGAGAAGCACAGTAGCCTGCCGACCCTGAATCTCTCGGCGTGTGCGGGAGAGGTGACGACACAAAGAACGGCTATCGCGCCGGTGACTGCAAGATATCGCAATGGTCGCATTCAAGCCTCCGTCTGTTACCCGCTTCCCGTCGGCCCGGCCGCGGGCCGGTCCTGGCGCAGCCAGAACGAGATGGCAAGGCCGATCAGCAGCACCGCGCCGAGCAGGAAGAAGAAGATCGACTGCTTCAGCCACGAGATGGCGGGGACGGCTGCGCCCATCGCAAGTCCGAGAAAGGCAATTTGCAACGACAGGAGACTCACGCCAGCAAGGAACGTGCCGAGCGCAAGCAGCGTCAGCAGGACGAGGCCGGTCGCCGGCGTCGGAAGCAACTGCTGAACACCGGAGACGAGGATGATGTTCATCGTGATCAGGACCGCGATCCAGTGCAGCGCCTGGGTCCAGATCAGACGGATCTGGCTTTCCCGGCCCTCGGTCTCCGGCCATTTCGTGACGACGCAGACCACACCGATGGCAAGCGCCAGAAATTCCCAATAGCCAACCAGCGGCTGGTGCGAGATGTTGGTATAGGCGACACCCCCGATGGCGAGCAGCAGTGCGACAGCGTAGGGAAGCTGTTGCCACAAAATGTGACCCATCCCCGAACGTGCCTGGGAAGGCTCAGGGGTATCATGGTGAGCATTGATTTCGCTCATGGCAGTCACTCACGATTGTCCAACGCCGACCCGAGACGGTCGCCGAGATAGTCCTCGACATAAAACCTGATGATCGCGACGCGGCCGATGGCGACGAGCGGCATCGCGAGCGCGATACCCATGACGCCGAACAAGGCGCCGAGCAGAACGATCGCCACCAGCGTCCAGGCCGGCGGCGTCTCGACCGCCTGACGCTGGATCAGCGGGCCGATCACGTAGCCTTCGATCGACTGGATGATCGTGTAGACGACGACGGCCCAGATCAGCGGCGAGACGCCGAGCGGCATCGCCACGAGCGCGATCGGGATCGCGGCGACGATCGGCCCGAGATAGGGAATGAAGTTCGACAAGCCCGCCTGCAGTCCGAGCACGAACGGGCCCGGCAGCCCGATGAGATAGAGCGCGAGCCAGACGCATAGCGTCATCAGAATGATGCGGATCAACTGGCCGACAAACCATAGCCGCATGACATTGCCCATCTCGTCCATCACTGCACGCATGCGGGCGCGGTAGGATTGCCTGACCAGCACGACCAGGCTTTCGCGGTAGCTGGTCGGATCGAAGGCAAAGAGAATGCCGAGGAACAGGATCACGAGCACGCCGGTCAGAAGGCTCGAGGCGCCACCCAGCAGGAATTGGGCATGGCTGAAAAACCGGCCCTGGTCGGCGAACAGCCATTGCGCAATGTCGCGCCCCCATTCAGGGCCGAGTAGGTCCACGCCATAGGACAACAGATGCTGCTGCACGATATCGAGCTGGGCATCCATGACCTTCAGCAGCAGGCGCGTCTGCTCCGGCAGCTTCCCCGCGCCCCAGACCAGGCCGAAGCCTGACAGAGCTGACAGCAGCAGAAGCACGAGCGTCAAACGCCATACGCGACCGAGAGGAACGACCGGCGCCAGCGCCCGCGCCGCGGCATCCAGCAGGGCCGCAAACAGCACGCCCGCGAAGACGATCAATAGGCTGGGCACCGTCGTCCACACCAGGAACAGCGTGACGCCCGCGACAAGTAGAATAAGACCCGTCGCGAGCAGGCTCCGCTGGCCGGTATCCCCGCTATGATCTATCGGGCTCTCGTTCAGAACGACCTCGCGCACGCGCTCTGGTCCCATCCTGGATTCGCTCATAGATCGGTCCATTGCCGGGAGCCGCCAGACCTTAGGTGCGAACGCGGCGGCTGCCATAGTGAGGATGCTTGCCGCCGCGGTGCCGCCAGTAGCGGTGCTTGGCCGGATTCGTATTGGTATTCGGCGTCGCATCGTTTGGCGCGGCTGCGCCCTGTTGCTTCGGCGCCGTCACGCCGCCGTCCTTCGGCTGGGCCTGACAGAGGGTCGATGGTGCAATGACGGCTACCAGTGCACCCAGGATCAAGGCGCGATACGCGGTCCGAATATTCACACTCGCCTCCATACGGTCAGCGATATTGGTCAGATCGAGATGGCTCCGATGGCCAGCCCATAAATTCCTGCGCCGGCGGCGATTGCAATCGGGCCGAACAGGACGGATTCAACCGGCTTGAAGGTTCTCGCCGAACGCCCATGCTGACCTCGTTCGCCGGCGAAGACCTTAGAAGACCTTAATGGTCCGCTTCGCGGGCGCACATCCGGAATTCTATGTAGGGAGGAGGGCAGAAATCAAGCGGACGAGGCACGCCGGTCTAGTTGGACTCTCGGAAATGGAGCAGGCGGGGCCAGGACATCGGTCAGGGACGTGTTCCTAAACGCAAGCAGACGCAACCAAATTGCCGCCGATCATTTCGCCAAGCGTACGTCCTCAAGCGCGGGTCCTGAAGTGTGCGTCCGGTGTTTTGAATCTTGTTTGCATCGGATTTGAGCGCTGCGTGGCACAAACTGCATATCGAACGTCGCGAACATATTCCTCGCAAATTAGAGATTTTGGTTGTCTGGGAATGCTATCTGTTGGTGTGGCGCGTTGTGCGGTGGTATGATCGTCAAGCCTGCGGGGAGGATCTTCCGATCTGGTGGTTGATGTTGGCGGGGCGGGGAAGGAGACACTCGATCTGGTCGAGAGTCGCCGGAATAGAGTGAGTATCTGCCGTGAAGTCACATGGTGCGTCGAAGCGAATCCGTCTCGGCAGCGGGACGGGTTCGCAGGAAGCCATCGACGGGCTCTACTGGATGTCTTCTGCAGATCTTCTGTTTGCCGCGCGCCCGTCCTACCGCGGACACTTCGCCTATGAGCGGATCAATCCGGCATTCGAGTTGCAGCTCGGTGTATCGTCCGAAGACGTCCGCGATCTGGATATCTTCGATTGCATGAGCGCCGACGACGCCAGATCCGTTTGCGAGGCCCTTGGGATGGGCCTTGCGGAAGGAACCGGTGTCAGGATCCGCCAGCGACTTGCGCTCGGCGGTCGACCTCGGGCGATGGAAACGACCGTCACGCCGATCGTGGATCCCGCGCTCGGTGGCATGATCCGATTGATCGGCAGCCACCGCGAACTGCGCGATGGTCCCATTCAGCAGGCATGCGGCGGCGGATTCGATATCAGCGTTGACCTGTTGTCCATTCAGGAAGGCATCCAGCAGCGGATCGCCTCCGATCTGCACGACTCGACCTGTCAGCATCTGATTGCCGCCAGCCTTACCCTGATGCGGATCCGCAGCAGCCTGGGCGACGCGTCCTCGGCCGAGCGGCTCTGCGACGACATCGATGCGTCGATCGATGAAGCCCTACGGGAGCTTCGCGCTTTTGCCTATCTGCTTCATCCGCGGAATCTTGAGGGGGAGGGGTTGAAGGCCGCGATCGAGCGTTACGCAGAGGGTTTTTCGGCGCGTACATCGCTAAGCGTGGCATTTGACATCGTGCCGGACGTCGACCAGCTGCCATACGAGACGAAGCGCTCGCTTCTGCGCGTCGTCCAGGAAGCTCTGACCAACGTCTTCCGTCATGCGAAGGCGACGGAAGTGACCATCGTCGTCGAATTTGCCGACGGCCAGTTCCGGTTGACGATCAGCGACAACGGGCGCGGCCTTCCCGACCCCGGCAGGCGCGGCACCAAGGCCGCATCGATCGGGGTCGGAATTCCCGCGATGCGGGCCAGGCTGCACGAGATCGGAGGTACGCTCGAGATCCAGTCCAATCCAGCAGCGTCGCATTCCGGCGCCGTTCTGTGCGCAATGTTCCCGCTTCGTCTCGCAGCGAACAGGCGCAATCGGCGAAGTAACGTGGCGGTCGTGAGGGCCTACGCAGGCACGCAGTCAACGAAAGAACACTAGCCCGCGGCGGCGAGCCGGAAAAGAACCGGACCGCCGTGAAGGATTTGGAGTGCGCTGCGATGAAGCGAATTCTCATAGCGGACGATCACGAAGCGGTGCGTTCGGGCCTGCGCGCGGTGCTTGAACAGCGGGCGGACTGGGCGGTTGTGGCCGAGGCTACCGACGGCGGCAAAGCGGTCGCAGCCGCAATCGAGAGCCGGCCTCACGTCGCCATCCTCGACTTCTCGATGCCCCGCATGACTGGCGTCGAGGTGGCCCGGCGGATCAGGGATTACCCGCTGCAGACAGAGGTTCTGATCTTCACCGTGCACAATTCGGGCTTGATCGCGCAGCAGGCGTTCGAGGCCGGCGCGCGCGCGTTCCTGGTGAAGTCGGATGCGAACAAGCTGCTGCTGGCTGCCGTCGAGTCGCTATTGCAGCACAGGCCGTTCTGCACGCAGAGCTGCGTGAACGACTTCGAACGCGAACCGGGTGCCGATGGTGGGTACCACCACGAACTCACGGCGCGCGAGCGGCTCGTGGTCAAGCTGGTTGCAGAGGGATACAGCAACAAAGGGATCAGCGCGATCCTCGATCTCAGTGCCAAGACGATCGAAGCGCATCGGGCGGCCGCGATGCGCAAGCTGGAGGTGGGCTCGACGGCCGGATTGGTCCGCTATGCTGCTCGGACGGGTCTGATCGTGGCCTGAACGGTGACTTCGGCGAGCCGCTCCGGGGCGTCAGTACCTTTGCCGGGATATCTCAGGGTTTTACTGGATAAACCCGGTGGCCGGGCGCCGTATAATCGGCTGATTGTGCGGACGGTCACCGCCGTTGTCGCCCGGTAGAGGCGAGACTGGCAAACGGGAACGACGCCGTGAAGCGCATCTTGATTGCGGATGACCACGAAATCGTGCGTTCCGGGCTTCGCGCGATCGTCGAAGCACGCCCAAACTGGATCGTGAGCGGAGAAGCGATCAACGGCGAGCAGGCTGTCGCGCTGGCGCTGGAGACCAGACCGGATGTCGCGATCGTTGACTACTCCATGCCCATCATGAACGGTGTGGAGGTCAGTCGTCGTCTCAAGGCGCTGCGTTCACGAACCGAGGTGCTGATCCTGACCATGCACGAGAGCGAGGAACTCCTGACGGAGGTCATCCTCGCCGGCGTCCGTGGCGTGCTGTTCAAATCCGACGCCCGCAAGCACCTGATTTTCGCCGTCGAGGCCTTGCTCGACGGTAGGCCCTACTTCACCAGCGCTCTGCTGGAGAAGTTGCTTCAAGATTACCAGTCGAACAAGCAGAACCGGAACGACATGCTGCTCACCTCGCGCGAGCAGAGCGTGGTCCAGCTGATCGCGGAAGGGCATACCAACAAGTCGATCAGCGAAATCCTGAAGTTAAGCGTGAAGACCGTCGAGACCCACCGCGCCGCCGCGATGCGCAAGCTCCGGATGTCGTCCACTGCCGAGCTGGTTCGCTATGCCATCCGCAAGAAGCTGGTGTCGCCGTAAGGGCTGACTTCGCCGCACCGATCGCGGGGCTTGCCCGACGAGTTCGCCTCGCGCTTCGTCCAACCATCAAGTTCTGACGACAAAGCCCTTGGCGAGGTGGTTCCGAACAAAATAGATCATCGCAATTCCGGGAACGAGCGCCAGAACCGTCATTGCCATGACGAGGCCGACGTCTGTTCGGAAGCCGAAGAGCGCGTTGATGGCCATGGTGATTGGCTTGCCACCGGTCGTCGTAAGAATGCGGGCAAGCACCACCTCCACCCAGGAGAAGATGAAGCAGAAGAACGCGGTGACCCCGATGCCCGGCGCCACGGCTGGAATGAGATGGCGGAAGAAAAAGCTGACGAGAGTGTGGCCGTCCAGGAACGCTGTCTCGTCCAACTCACGAGGCACCGCTGAGATGAATCCCTCCAATATCCAGATGGATATCGGAATGTTGAAAACGCAATGAACAAGAGCGATGCCGACTGGGGTGTTGACCAGGCCGATCTGTGCGAACAGGACAAAGATCGGCAGTGAAAGCACGACGGTCGGCGTGATGCGGAAGACCAGCAGCAGGAAGAAGAGCTGCCGATCGGCGACGAAGCTGTATCGGGCGAACGCATAAGCGGCGGGCAGTCCGACGCCAAGGCAAAGCGCAACGTTCAGCAGGACGTAGATGATGGAATTGAGAATCGCTTCTTTCAGAACAGGCGAAAGAAGAATGTTCTTGTAGTTGACGAGACTGAAATGCCCTTCGGGGATCCCGTCTCTTGGAAGCGTCGAAACAAAGCTGATGAGGATCGTTTGCGCCAGTGGTACGAGGATGAAGGCCCCAAGCACGACGAATACGATAATCCTCCCCGTCAATGACAGCGACTTCACCTGACGGGCTCCATGGCGACCGGCTTCCGGGTGCCGGTTGCTGCCTTGAAGGCCCAGGCGACTGTCATGACGATCAGGAAGTGTACGATCGAGCGGGCGGCTGCCGGTCCGTAGTTGAAAGCCTGGATTTCCTCGCCAAGGTCGAGGCTTAGGAATGCCGTCGCGCCATCCGGTCCGCCGGCATTGATGCGGAAGGCCTCGATATAGATCATGAAACTGTCCATGAAGCGAAGAAGAAGTGCCATCGAAAGCACCGTCTTCATTTTCGGCAGTTGGATGAAGCGAAAGATGTGCCATCGCGACGCGCCGTCAATGGCCGCCGCCTGGTAGTAGGCGGGAGGAATGCTGGAGATTCCCGCATAGGACAGCACGACGACCAACCCCAGCCAATGCCATGTATCCATCACGACAAGCACGATCCAGGTGTGCAGGGCATTGAACTTGTAGTCAAAGCCGACGCCTGACCATTCCAACATCCGGCCGGCGAGACCGACATTGGGATTGATGAAGTTGAGCCAGATCATCGGGATCATGTTCCACGGCACCACAAGCGGAATGGTGATCAGAACAAGCACCGTGCTGACGATGAATCGATGTGATCGTTGCAGGAGAAGCGCGATCCAGATGCCGAGCGGCAGCTGGATCGACAGGACGATGGCCGAGAAAAGAAAGCTTCGTCCCAAACTGCTATAGAAACGCTCCGAGGCGACGATGTTCCGGTACCACTCGACGCCGAGCCAATAAGGATTGTTCAGGCTGAAGAGATCGAGGAAGGAATAATTCGTCACGGCGATGAGAGGGAGGATTCCGACGAAGGTCACGATGACAAGGGCAGGAAGCACCAGGAGCCAGGCTCTATTGTCGTATTGCTTCATATCGAACGATTGCAGGCGGAAGGAGCAGAGGGCAGGACACGCCGGGCACGCAAAAGGCCTCGATCTGCACCGAGGCCTTTTGAGCATTCCGGATCGAGTGTGGAATAGCCCTTCAAACAGCCGGTGGGCAAGAGGCGGAAACTGATCTCGTCGTCGATATCGAGGCTGGCCTGGCCGCGGCCGACGACTAAACCGGTCCTGGGCCGAGGGTGAGAAGCCTTGGGCTCAAGGGGTCGAGCCGCGAAGGCGGCTCTCTTCGGAGTGTTCCGCGAGAAGATGAAGGCGGTGAGGGTCGCGCAACACGATGCGCTGTCGTCCGCCCTCGACGAGACCCTGGCCCTCCCATGCGCTCAGGATTCTACTCACGGTGTGCAGCGTGGTGCCCGTCATCTCCGCGATGTCTTGCCGGCTGATTGGGAAATCGATCTCGATTCCCCGCTCCACTTTTCGGCCAGCCTGCTTGACGAGACGCAGCAGCGCGTGCGCGACACGCTGCTCGACCTGTTCGTTCGAAATCTCGATGACGCGCGCCTGGGTATCCTGCAGTCGGCTTCCCACCGTCTGCAGCGCACTGGCCGCGAGGCTTGGATATCTGGCGACGAGGCGCATCCAAGATGCCGCCGGCCAGACCAGCACAATGCTGTCGACGGCGGCGGCCGCAGTCGCGGGATAGCAGGCAAGGTTCATGGCCTGCGCGACCCCGAATAGTTCACCAGCGGACACGTAGCGCACGATGACCTGCTGGCCCTGGGGAGTGGTCTTTTCGACCCGTAGATGGCCGTGCAGTAGCAGGAAGAAGCGGTCGGCTTCGGCGCCCTGCTCGAACACCGCGGTGTCCTTGGGGTAGCGGACCGACCGGGCCTCGCGCAGCATCTCTTCCTGCTCGGCGGGGGTGAGACCCGCGAACATCGGAAGATTGGTGACGAGCGAGCGGTCTACGGCTGCCATGAATCCCTTTCTCCAAGCCCTCCGACAGTCGCCGCGACCAGACTGTGGCTCAACATCGGGCGATCATGGATCGGTGGACCAGACGCCCTCCTGCACCGATACCTAACGTCGCAGTTGCACCTTCCGGAAACGGCCCGAAAAACCGGCTCAGACGAAAAACCCGACATTATGAACCTGGGGCGGTCGAAGCGGGGGACGCAGGACGGCCGTGTTCATGAACCGGCGGGCGCTCCGCTTCGCATGCGAAGTCGTCCAACGCCGCCGGCTCGAGCGCGGCATGGCGGCTACGCTCGCGAAGTCTTTCGAAGATCCTCATCTATCGCTCTCCGATCTATTGCGTAGTCGACTATCGAGGAGAGGAACCTCGGTGTCTTTGCGAAATCGCAAAGAGCGCTCCGGAACCTGCACTAAGCTGCAGAGACGGATGCAGAGGAATTCTGATGGGAATGATGACCAGGGCGCGAGCGTATCGCAGGCCGGCGCTGACCTATGGTCCGTTGCCCGGCGGCACGCGCAAATGACGACGGAGCGGGCATGATCGGCGGCAGCATATTCCGTTGGACGATGGCCTACTTCGCGGCGGCGCTGACATGGTTGTTGGTGGCCCTCGCCCTGATGGTCTCCGGTATCGGCTATCCCGCCGCGGACATCGCCTCGCCGGATACGCTGGTCCTGGTCCATGCCGTCACTATCGGCTGGCTGAGCCTGGCAATGTGCGGCGCGCTATTCCAGTTCGTTCCCGTGCTCGTCGCCAAGCCCTTGTTCTCCGAGCAATGGGCGTTGCCGGCTCTTGGCCTGCTTACCGCCGGTCTTGTCTGCTTGCTCGCGGGCTTCATGGCGCTGGGCGGCCACTTGCCGCCCGCACTTTGGCTCCTGCCGCTCGGCGCGGTTCTGCTCGTCACCGGCTTCGTTCTCGTGGTCGTCGACCTCGGACTAACCGCCTGGCTGAGGCCGACAGGGCCGGCCAGCTTCGTTCTCGTTGGTCTGGCTTCGCTGTGCGCAACCGTCGCTTTTGGGTCGATATTCGCATTCGCGCTGGCTGGATGGGCCGGGTCCGTCGGCGAGACAGTGTTGGCGTCCGGCGTGCCGCTCCACGCGATCGCAGGGCTTGGGGGGGTGGCTGACCTTGACTGCGATGGGCGTCAGCTACCGGCTTCTGTCGATGTTCATGCTGTCGCCCGATGTGGACGACCGCCAGAGCCGTGTAACGCTCGCGGCCGGTGCTCTGGCTGTCGCCGTAACGGCGGCTGGCGGCGCATTGGCGATCGGGCTCGCGTCCGGAATGGGCGTCGTGTTGTTGATGGCTGGAGTCCTCGGGCTTGTGTCCGCCGCTCTGTACGGCCGTGACATCGCCGGTATCTTCCGACACCGCAAGCGGCGTCAGCTCGAGCTCAACATGCGCATCGCGACGCTGTCGTTCGCGAGCCTTGCGGGCGTGGCCGTGCTGGGCATCGTGCTGATCTCGGCGGATGCGCTCGCGGCGCACGTCGGCGCATTCACCTTCCTCGCGGTGTTCGGATGGTTATCGGGGCTGGTGCTCGCGAAGCTTTACAAGATCGTCGCGTTCCTGACCTGGCTGGAAACCTACGGCCCCGTCATGGGGCGGGCACCGACGCCGCGAGTCCAGGATCTCGTCGCCGAGGGCAGGGCGACGAAGTGGTTCGTTATCTACTATGTGGCCGTCTGGGCAGGAACGCTCACGCTCCTGGTCGGTGAGCCAAGCGCTTTCCGTGTCGCGGTGGTCGCGATGACTCTGGGCGTCGTCGGCATCGTCCGCGAAATCGTCCGGATCCGGCGGCTCGCCGATGTCGCGAGCCCGCTGCGGCTGCCCGGAGGAGCAGTCGCCCCCCATCTGCTGTTTGCCAGAAACTGAGAGAGGAGAACCATGACCGCATACATCGATGTCGACGTCCGCCCGATCCTGCGAGCCGGGGGCGAACCGTTCTCAGTCATCATGGCCGCGCTCGAACGGTTGGAGCCGGGGCAGGGACTTCGTCTCTACGCGACGTTCAAGCCGATCCCGCTGTTCGCCGTGATGGCCGATAAGGGATTTGCGCATTCTGCACAGCCGCTCGAAGGGGACGAGTGGGAGGTCCTGTTCACGCCGGCCGAGCCGCCCAAAAAGGAGCCGGGCGTGTCTCCCTCTACCGACTGGGGCTTCGCGCCATGGCCGGAGCCTCTTGTCAAGCTCGACAATCGCGACCTCGAGCCGCCCGAACCCATGGTTAAGATCCTCGCAGCAGCCGACAAGCTCGGGCCCGGCGAGACGCTGTCGGCCCTGCTGCGACGGGAGCCTGTCTTTCTGTTTCCGCAGCTTGAAAAGCGCGGTTTTCGTTGGCTCGGCGGCTTTTTGCCCGACGGCACCACCTACGAACTGACGGTGAGGGCGCCGATATGACAGAAGAACTCGTCGCGCGGGCCCGCGACGCGCTGCGCGTCGTGATCGATCCAGAGCTTGGCCAAAACATCGTCGATCTCGGCTTCGTCTATGACATCACAGCCGAAGGCGGCGAGGTTCACATTACGATGACGGCCACCACGCCGGGATGCCCAGCGACGGGCTTCCTGAAGGAGGGGGCGCAAGCCGCCGTCGCGGCGGTCCCCGGCGTCGTTTCCGTCGACGTGACGATGACTTTCGAGCCGCCCTGGTCACCATCCCTGATCGATCCTGCCATCCGGGCCTCGCTCGGCTTTGCCGCGGTCAACTGAGCGGGCCATGGCAGTCACCATCGAGATCGATCACGCCCGAACGCGCGCCAGGGCTGCTGCAGCCACCGGTCAGCCTGTCGTGCCGCAAGCGGTCAAGGGTCCGATCCGCCGGTTGAAGTGGGCTATCCTCCTGCTGACGCTGTCGATCTATTACGTGACGCCGTTCCTTCGCTGGGATCGGGGTGCCAATGCGCCTGACCAGGCGGTTCTGCTCGATTTCGCAAACGGACGACTTTACGCATTCTTCATCGAGCTATGGCCGCAGGATCTCTATCTCGTCACGGGCCTGTTGGTGCTCGCCTCGACCATACTCATCCTGACCAATGCTCTTGCCGGGCGATTGTGGTGCGGCTTCGCCTGCCCTCAGACGGTGTGGACCGATCTGTTCCTGCTCGTCGAGCGGCTGATAGAGGGGGACCGGCGACAGCGTCTGAAGAACATCGGCGCGCCTCTGACGGCGAAGCGGGTGATCGAGATCGCCGCAAAGCATGCCGCCTGGTTGCTGATTTCGGTGGCGACCGGCGGTACCCTCATCTTCTATTTCACGGATGCGCCTGACCTCTTGCGCGGCTTCGCGTCCGGCGAAATCTCCGCCACAGCGCTCACTTGGATACTGGTCTTTACGGGGACGACCTATGGTCTCGCTGGCTTTGCGCGAGAGCAGGTCTGCACTTTCATGTGCCCTTGGCCGCGTCTTCAGGGCGCAATATGGGATCCCGAAGCCTACACCGTGAACTACCGCGACTACCGCGGTGAGCAGCGAACTTCCGCCAAGAAAGCCGCCGAGCTGCGGCTGCAAGGAAAGCCGGCCGGCGATTGCGTCGACTGCGGCCAATGCGTAGCAGTTTGTCCCATTGGCATCGACATACGTGAAGGGCCAAACTTTGCCTGCATCAACTGCGGACTTTGCGTCGATGCGTGCGACGGTGTGATGGCAAAGCTCGGGCGCCCTCGCGGTCTGATCGACTACGAAAGCTGGAAGAACATCGAACGTGGCCGCCGGGCCGAACCCGCGGTCAATAGATTGGTGCGCCCGAAGACCCTCGGCCTGACGGCGGCATGCGTCGCGCTCGCCGGCGTGATCACCGTCGCTTTCGGGGCGAGGACGACGGCCTCGCTCTCCGTCCAGCATGACCGGGATCCCGTCGCCGTCCGGCTTTCCGATGGATCGGTCCGCAACGCATACACGGTCAAGCTGCTCAATAAGTCGGCGAGTCCGCATCGGTACAGGCTTTCGGTGGGCGGCGTGGCCGCAAAAATCGCAATCGTCGGCAACGATGCGCTTGCACCGATCGAAGTGGCGCCGGATGCGTCCGAGTCGCTGCGCGTCACGCTCACTGCGCCGGAGCATGTCCAGGGCGATGTCGTCTTCACGGCACGTGAGGAGAGTGGCGCGGCCGTTCTGACGGCCAGGGACAAGTTTGTCGTACGCTAGAGCAGGCGGACGCTGAAGTCGATGTGCGACCTGCTGCCAAGGTTCGGCAGGAGATCGGCTGAGGAAGCGCTGGCTCGGCCTGGATCGTTCGCCTAGCTCTGGCCGGGCCGCTCGAAATCTGCGCGAGCCTCGCCGTTTGCGTGAATACGATCGCCGTACTTCGCTGCGATCGTCGCAAAGGCGGCCGGCAGCGGACCGTCGGTGAAGAGGTGGTGGCAATCGTCGAGATGGCCACCTCGCACGGTCGCGTTGCGGCCGAACTTGGTCGTGTCGGCGACGAGCACGGCCGTGCGCGAGTTGGCGACGATGGACTGGCGCGCCTGAACCTCGCCGACGTGAAAATCCAGCAGCGTGCCGTCCTGGTCGACGCCGCCGACGCCAAAAATGCCAAAGTCGGCCCGAAAGTCCGCGAAGAAGCGCGCAGCTGCCTCGCCAACGATGTCCCGATCGAGCGGGCGGAGCGTGCCACCTGCGATCGTGATCTCGACATCGGGATTTTGTGCGAACGCAGCCGCCACGTTCAGATTGTTGGTGATTACGCGTAGATCCTGGCGGCGGGATAGCGCCTGCGCGACATATTCAGGCGTCGTGCCGAGTCCGATCATTAGTGAGGCGCCGTCGGGAATGAACTTGGCGGTCGCATGCGCAATGCGCTGCTTGGCGTTGGCGTTCAATCCCTGCCTGCTTCCATAGGCGAGATTCTGGTTCTGGACGGGCAGGCTGACGCCGCCGTGGATTCGCCGGAGCAATCCCTGGTCGCAGAGCGCATTCACGAGGCGGCGAATGGTCTGCTGCGTGACGTCGAAGCGCGTTGCGAGGTGCTCGATCGAGGCGAAGCCTTCCTCGCGGACAATCTCCAGAATGTGGGCCTGACGTTCGGTGGGGGTGCTGAGCATGGGCTCTCCGTGCCAACCAAAGTATCATTCGAACATGCGAGGCGCAAATTTCTATTTCATATGCTGTCATACTATGTTCATATGAACACAATAATCGCTACGCCGATGAATGTTGCGTGGTTAAAGGGAGGGACACGGATGGATCAGTCTGCGTGTCGTGACCGACCTTGCGCTGCTCCACGCGAGCAGCACTCAACGGGTTTGCGCGGCGACATCTTTAACTTGCGCAGATCATCGCAACCGAGAGCGAACCGGCCATGTCGGCGATTACGCTGAGTCACGTCTCCAAATGCTGGGGGGCGATGCGCGCTGTCGATAACGTTAGTCTGACGGCGGACGAGGGCTCGCTGCTGGTGCTGCTCGGGCCCTCCGGATGCGGAAAGTCCACCACGCTGCGCCTGATCGCGGGTCTCGAGGAGGCCGACGCCGGCACGATCACTATTGGCGGCGTCGACGTCACGCATCTCACCCCGGCGCAACGGAAGATCTCCATGGTCTTCCAGTCCTACGCACTGTTTCCGCATCTGAGCGTGGCAGAGAACATCGTCTTCGGTCTGCGCGTGCGGCGCGTGTCGCGCGCCGAGCGGGACGAGCGGCTCCGGCGCGTGGCCGATATCGTCGGCCTCAGCCATCTGCTCGAGCGCAAGCCGTCGCAATTGTCCGGCGGTCAGCGCCAGCGCGTCGCGCTGGGGCGGGCGATCATCGCGGAAGCGCGGGTCTGCCTCATGGACGAGCCGCTCTCGAATCTGGACGCCAAGCTGCGCCACGAGATGCGAACGGAAATCCGCGCGCTGCAGCAACGCCTCGGCATGACCATGGTCTACGTGACCCACGACCAGACGGAAGCCATGACGATGGCCGACCGCGTCGTGCTGATGCGTGACGGCCGCATCGAGCAGAACGGCTCTCCGGAAGAACTCTACAACCGCCCCGCAACGGCGTTCACGGCGCGGTTCATCGGCACGCCGCCGATGAATCTCGTGCGCCAGAACGATCGGCTCATCGGCATCCGGCCGGAGCACATTCGCCTCGTCCCGGGTGGCGATCACGTCGTGCGTGTCAAAGCCGTCGAGCATCTCGGCGCCGACAGCATCGTGCTGTGCGAGATCGATGATCAGCCGATCTCGGTGCGGCTCGACGGCTTTAGCAAGGTTCAGCCGGGCGAAGATATCAGGATCGCCTGGGATGCGGATCACGAACACAGGTTCGATTCCACCACGGAAGCCCGGTTGGAAAACATCGTCAACGAGAGTCGCCTGGCAGCCTCCGACCGATGAGAGCGGCGGTGTCAGAACGGTCAGAAGGAATAACGAAGGAGACCAAGATGTTTGCTCGACGTACAATGCTGATGGCAGCCGCGTTCGCCGCATTGTCCATGGGCGCTGCCCGTCCGGCCGCAGCAGTGGATCTGACGATGTACTATCCCGTCGCCGTCGGCGGTCCCGTCACGAAGATCGTCGACGATATGGTCTCGCGGTTCGAGAAGGACAATCCGGACATCAAGGTGACGGCTGTCTATGCCGGCAACTACACGGACACGATGACCAAGGCGATGACGGCGATGAAGGGCGGCCAGCCGCCGCAACTGTCGGTGCTGCTGTCCACCGACGTGTTCACGCTGATGGACGAAAACGCCATCGTGCCGATTGACGGCCTTGTCAGCGACAGATCATGGTTCAAGGAATTCTATCCGGCCTTCATGGCTAACGGTCAGATCGACGGCAAGACCTGGAGCATCCCGTTCCAGCGCTCGACCATCGTGCTGTACTGGAACAAGGACGCCTTCAAGGAGGCCGGTCTTGATCCCGAGAAGGCGCCGGCGTCCTGGGACGAAATGGTCGAGATGTCGAAGAAGCTGATCAAGAAGGACGGCTCCGGAAACACAACGCGCTGGGGCGTCGAGATTCCCACGACCGGCTACGGCTATTGGATGCTGCAGGCGCTGGCGATCGAGAACGGCCAGAAGATGATGAACGAGGCCGGCACCGAGGTCCATCTGACCGCGCCAAAGACGGTGGCCGCGCTCGACTATTGGGTCGACCTGTCCCGCAAGCACAATGTCATGCCTGCAGGTAGCATCGACTGGGCCACGCTGCGCACCGACTTCCTCGAAGGCAAGACGGCGATGATGTGGCACACCACCGGTAACCTCACGGCCGTCAAGGACGCCGCGAAATTCCCGTTCGGCGTGGCCATGCTTCCGGCCAAGGAGCAGCGCGGCTCGCCGACCGGCGGCGGCAGCTTCTACATCTTCAAGAGCGCATCCCCCGAGCAGCAGAAGGCGGCCGTCAAGTTCATCCAGTGGATGACGGCGCCGGAACGCGCGGCGGAGTGGAGCATGAAGACCGGTTACGTCGCGGTATCGCCGGCTGCTTACAAGACCAAGGCAATGGAGGAATACGCCAAGGGCTTCCCGCAGGCGACCGTCGCGCGCGATCAGCTCGAGCATGCCGTGCCTGAGCTCTCTGTCCACGAGAACGGACGTATCTACAAGTTCGTGAACGATGCGGTACAGGCCGCGGTAACCGGCTCGCAGAAACCGCAGGAGGCCTTGGCCTCCGCGCAAGCGCAATCCGACCGCGTGCTGCGCGCCTCCAAGTAAGGGAAACGGTGGGATGGCGGCTCTCCGCCATCCCACCACTCCAGGGATGTCCGATCTCGCCGCCTCATCGCCAATTCCCGAACGCCGCGCTGGATCGCAGGCGTGGTGGAACGCCGTGAATGCCTGGCTGCTGTTGCTGCCGGCCGCGGTCTTGCTGATCACGTTTACCCATTATCCGATCCTGGCGACGATCCGGCATTCGCTGTTCATCACACGCAGGAACGGCACCGAGGTCTTTGTCGGCCTCGACAGCTACCAGGCCATGGCAGCCGATCCGATCTTCTGGAAGGCGCTGGTCAACAATTTCTGGTTCGCGCTCGGCACCATTCCCGCGTCGATTGCCCTGGCCCTGGTCATGGCGATCTGGGTCAACCGCAACATGCGCGGTCGCAGCTTCCTGCGCCTGGCCTATTTCACCCCGACCGTGCTGCCGATGATCGCTGTCGCCAACATCTGGCTGTTCTTCTACACGCCGGATTACGGCCTACTCGATCAGTTGCGTGGACTTTTCGGTCTTGCCGGCTGGAACTGGCTTGGCGAGCCCTCGACGGTCATGGGTTGCCTGATCGTGATGGTGATCTGGAAAGAGGCCGGTTTCTTCATGATCTTCTACCTGGCGGCCCTTCAGCAGCTCTCTCCGGATCTCGACGAGGCCGCTTCCATCGAAGGGGCGAGCCGCTGGTACACATTCCGCCGGATCACGTTCCCGCTGCTGATGCCGACCACGCTGTTCGTGGCGATCAACGCGGTCATCAATTCGTTCAAGCTGGTGGATCACCTCGTCATCATGACCAAGGGCGGTCCGAACAACGCCAGCACGCTGCTGCTGTACTACATCTATGAGGTCGCCTTCACTTTCCAAGATTCGTCCTACGCGGCGACGCTGACGGTGGTGCTCCTGGTGCTGCTGAGTGCAGTTGCGCTGGTCAAGTTCGGTTATCTCGATCGCAGGATCCACTATCAATGAGGGGCCGGACACATCCCGTCGAGGCTGTCGCCGCGTGGCTCCTGGCTTTGATCTGGCTCGCGCCGCTGGCCTATGCCTTCTGGAGCGCGCTGCATCCGGCCGCCTATGCGACGTCGTTCAGCCTGTCCGCGCCATGGACCCTGGAGAACTTTGCACGCGCCTGGAAACAGGCCCCGTTCGCTCGCTACTATCTCAATACGATCATGCTGGTGACCCTGGTTCTGGTCGGACAGCTTATCCTTTCGACGCTGGCGGCCTATGCCTTTGCGCGCTTCAAGTTCAGGGGCAGCGGCATCGCTTTCGCGCTCGTACTGCTCCAGCTGATGATCATGCCCGACGTGCTGATCGTGGAGAATTATCGCGCCATCGCCAAGCTCGGGTTGCTGGACACTATCCCCGCCATCGCGCTGCCTTATCTCGCCAGCGCCTTCGGTATCTTCCTGCTGCGGCAGACTTTTAAGAGCGTCCCCCAGGAGCTGGTCGAGGCCGCCCGGGTCGAGGGGGCCGGGCCACTGGGAATTCTCTGGCGGGTCTATGTCCCGCTGGCGCGTCCGACCTACGTGGCGTTCGGTCTGGTCTCGGTCAGCTATCACTGGAACAACTTCCTGTGGCCGCTGATCGTGACGAACTCGGTCGAAGCGCGGCCGCTCACCGTGGGTCTCGCGGTGTTCGGCGCGCCGGAGACGGGCGTGGACTGGTCGGTCATCACAGCGGCAACCGTGATGACCATGGCGCCGCTGCTGGTCGCGTTCCTGCTGTTCCAGCGGCAGTTTGTCCAATCTTTCATGCGCGCGGGTATTCGTTGATGCGACTCCTCACCTGGAACATTCAGTGCGGCAAGGGCTGCGACGGCGTGACCGATCTCGCAAGGATCGTCGCGATCGCCAGGGAGACGTCCGATGCAGACGTCTTCTGTTTCCAGGAGGTGAGCTCGAATTTCTCCAGCCACGACGGTGGGGGCGATCAGAGCGCAGAACTCGCCGCGCTGCTGCCCGGCTATATGCCGATATTCCGGCCTGCGATCGAGACCGTCGATCAAGCAGGCCAGTTGCATCGTTTCGGCAACATGACCCTGTCGCGTCTGCCGGTCCTGCAGATCAACAACCACATTCTGCCGTGGCCCGGCGCGGGCAGCGTCCGCAGCATGCGACGCCATGCTTTGGAGGTGACGGTTCAGGCTGCTTTCGGCGCGGTGCGCATCGTCAATACGCATCTTGAGTATTACTCGGTTGCTCAACGAGAAGCGCAGATCGCGCGCCTGCTGGATTTGCAGGAGGACGCCTCAACCAGCCCCAAGGCGCCCACGAGGCAGCCCGACGAGCCCTACGAAAGCCAGACAGTCGCTGCCTCGAGCCTGATGTGTGGCGATTTCAACTTCGATGTTACGGATCCGCAGCACGCGTTGATTGACCGGTCCAGTCGTCCGGGACTCAACTATCGCGACGCCTGGACAGCCGTTCATGCCGACGGGCAGCGGTCACCAACCTGCGGTTTATATGATCACGTACAATGGACCGCGGGCCCCGATTGTCGCGACTTCATTTTCGCGACGGAGGATCTGACCGGTCGGGTCAGTCACATCGATGTCAACGGTAAGACTGATGCTTCCGATCATCAGCCGGTCTTCATCGAACTTGCGGATCATGACACGCCGATCCGGCGGACCTAAGCCGACGGCTGATCCGCGGCATGTCCGAGCGTTGCGCTAGTGCGGGCTCCTCGGAGTATCGTCCGAATCAGGTTCCGGTTCCTGGATCAGCATCGCCGGTTCGTCATAGTGCCTTGCGGCTCAAGCATCACGCTACGGTGCGGTAACCTTGGTCGCTATCGCATGCAAGGCTGCCGTCATTGCCTCGACGGCCGCCTTCGCCGGCTCGCCAACGCCGTGACGGCCTGCGAGGTAGGCTGGATCGTTGTAGGACAGCCAGGTCGCGCCTTGGTCGTCCTGCCAGACGAGCGCCCTCAGCGGTAGGTCGACGCCGATCGTCTGCGCTTGCTGCATCAACGGCGTGCCGCCCTTGGCGTTGCCGAAGATCAGGAGATCGGTCGGTCGCAGCGGCAGGCCGACAGCGGCGGCACCCGCAGCATGATCGACATGGGCAAACACAGTGAGGCCCTTGGCCTTCACCTCGGCTTCGAGCCGCTTCATCGTATCGTCCAGCCCGAAGCTGCTCTTGATGCTGATGAGTCCGTCTGCGGCCATTGCTTGCGTCTCCCATAAACATGTCGCTACAACGAGAGCGAAGATCCGGATCAGTGCCGAAAGCTTCATCATCACCCGCTCACTTCTTGCGGGCTAATCGGGCCGGGTCGAATTCAGCCTCCGGAACGAAGCCGTCGCGATTGGGCATCCTGATTTTCGGCAGGCTGGCCTTGTCGAGCTTGGCGTCCGCAGGAACGATGCCGTTGAGGCTCAGGATGTAGGCGGTGACGGCATAGGTGTCGTCGGTGCTGAGCGAGCCCGGCGTCGGATAAGGCATCGCGCGATGAATGTAGTCGAACAACGTGGTCGCGTAGGGCCAGAAGCTGCCGACAGTCTTGACCGGCATGCCGGAGGCGAGCGTGCCCTGTCCTCCAACGAGACGATCCTTGATGCCGCCTTGGCCGTTGTCGCCATGACAGGCTGCGCAATTGTCTGAAAACACCTGCTTGCCCTGTGCCACCGTGCCGGCGCCGTCAGGCAGACCCTTGCCGTCCGGCCCGACGTCGATGTCCCACAGCTTGATCTCGTCCGGCGTCGCCGGACGCCCGAAGTCGAAAGCCAGCGCCGGTGAGGCGAGCACGCCGAAGCCGAGCACGGCTGCGATAAGCTGTTTGTTATGCCAGCACATTGCGGACTCTCCCGGCCTCGTCGATGCTCCAGGTCTGCTGGGCGTTGTAGTGAAACAGCGCATTGGTTCCCATCGCGGCGATGAAGGACTGCCGGTCCGGCTGAACATTGCCTTTGTCGTCGGTTGAACGGCTTACGATCCTGGTCGGCTTGCCGTCCCAGACCCAATCCATCTGGAATCGGACCTGGGCCTTCGACAACACCGGTTGGCTCAATTGCGCCTGCGTCCAGGTCTTCGCGCCGTCGGTCGAGATCTCGACCTTGGCGATCTTGCCATGGCCGCTCCAGGCGAGACCGGAGATGCGGTTGTAACCCGGCTGGATCTGCATCATGCCCGAGGGCTGGGTGATGACGGAGTTGGTTTCCATGCGTAGCTGGAATTGCCTCGCCTTGCCGTCGGCAAGCAGCTGCGTGTAGCGCGCCGTCTCCCAGCGCGTCATCCAGGGCTGATTGCCGAACTTCAGGCGGCGCAGCCATTTGATGTTGAGGTTGCCTTCGAATCCCGGCATTACCAGCCGCATCGGGAAGCCATGCGCCGGCCGCAGCGGCTCGCCGTTCTGCCCGTAGGCGACGAAAGCCTCGTTCACGATCTCGTCGGTGAGGGGAATGCTGCGGTCGACGCCCGCGCCGTCTCCGCCCTCCGCAAGCATCCAGCTCGAGCTCTTGTCCTTGCTCACGAGGTCGATCAGGAACTTGAGCGGCACACCGGTCCATTCGTTGGTGCTGACCAGGCCATGCGTGTTCTGGACCGTCAGCTCGGGATCGGCCTTTTTCCAGTTCTCCCATCCGTTGCCGGTGCATTCGATGAAAACGACGCGCGAGATCGATGGCATCCGCTTCAGATCGTCGACGCTGAAGACCAGCGGTTTCTGAACCATGCCATGGATGAGAAGCCGGTGTTGCGCGGGATCGATATCGGGCACGCCGGAATGGCTACGCTCGTAATGCAGATCGGTCGGCGTGAGGTTTCCCACCAGCTTCTGATGCGGCGTCTTGGAATTGATGGTATCGCCAGGGTCGATGTTGCGCTTGCCTGGGCCGGCCTCTGGAATGCGATCGATCTTGGCGAATCTGGATCGTTCGCTGTGAGCGCTCAGAATGGCCCCAGGCCCGCGATCGGGGACGTCGGCAAGCGTTTCGGCACCGGCCGCCTCAGTCGCGACCGCGCCCAGGATGCCCGCCGACAGGCCTCCCACAAAACCCCGGCGCGAAACGTTTGCGGGTCGTGGCAATGGATCAATTGGCGCCTTGGACATCATACGGTCTCCCCTATCGGTAAGCGCGCTTTACTCATGAGTCACGTCGAAAGATCGCGGCCGCCTTTATGCCGTGGCAATTACCCGAGGCCGCTGAAATTGCTCGTTAGGTCTTGTTAGAAGCCGTGAGCACTCGCGGCCTCATTCGCCCGATCACTCGTTGGTTCAGGCTTCCCTGAACGCCTCGTGCGCCCGGGTCGAGTAGACCAGCGCGGCGCCGGCATTTACCGAGATTGCGACGCCAAGCGCCTCGGCAAGCTCGGCTTCGCTCGCTCCGTGCTTCTTCGCTTCAGCGGCATGGACGGTGATACAACCGTCGCAGCGCAGGCTAATTGCGACGGCGAGCGCGATCAGCTCGCGTGTCTTTGCATCGAGGTGACCAGTCTTCGCACCCGCGCCGCTCAGGGTCGCGTAACCCTTGACTGTATCCGGTGTCAGCTTCCCGATCTCGCCAACGCCGGCGACGACCTGGCGACGGTAGTTGTTCCAGTCGAGCATTGCCATGTTACCCTCCGCTCGTATCTCGAACTTTAATCTGGACGCGCTTGCCGCTCCGTGGAATTGCCAGGCGGCTCGAACTAATGTCCGGGCGGATCAAGGAGTGCCGAATGTCGGAAGCGGAAGCCGCCGAATTGTTGAAAGCGATGGTGCCGCTGTTCAGAATTCGTCCTGTGATCGACGATTCCTGCAGATTTGGTGGCAGCTGGGAGTCGTTACACGCGCCAAACGGCAGGGGATGGGCGCAATTCCATATGGTCACGCGCGGTTCTTGTGTAGTCGAGAGGCCGGGCCTGGGCCCGCAGCGGCTTGAAGCTGGTGACATCCTCCTCCTGCCGCACGGAGACAGTCATCTGGTACGAAGCCGGGTGGGCGGCGTTGCGGGGCGGATGTCGACTGAAGTCCGAAACGGTGTCCGCCAGCGCGCGACGGTCGACGCTCAAATTGATACCGAACTCCTCTGTGGCCGGTTCCTGTTCGAAACGTCGGATGAGAATCCCCTGATCGCAGTCCTTCCCGATGAAATCGTCCTTCGCACGGCGAACGAGCCGTTACTGGAGCGGTTTCGGCACCTGTTGATCGATATCCGTGAGGAACTGGACACAGGACGGGTCGGGTCGGAGATGGTCGTGGCCGATCTCGCGAGGGCCCTGTTCGTCATGATGCTTCGCGACCATCTTGCGGACAGGGCCTCCGGGAACGGCACGGTGTCGTTGTTGCAGGACCGGACAACGGCCCGCGTCGTGCTCGCGATCCTCAATGATCTTGCCCGGGACTGGACGCTCGACGAGATGGCGGCGATCGCCATTTCCTCGCGCGCGACGCTGGTGCGCGCCTTTCGAAAGCACGCAGGGATCGCGCCAATGACGTTCCTGTCCGATCTGAGACTGACGATCGCGCGCAAGCGGCTCGCCGGAACCTCCGATCCGATCGCGAAGATCGCGAGCGAGGTCGGGTATGCTTCCGAAGGCGCCCTGAGCAAGGCCATCATGCGCAGATACGGCATGCGGCCCGGCGCCCTGAGAGTGCCGCCGGGCCGTCAGGCGCCGGCCGTCAGCTGCGATACCAGCTCGCCAGATTCCAGGTCGTGACGTCCCATCCCGAGATGTCGGCCATGAGGTTATTGATGGCGCCGCCGACGATGTTGCGCGAGAGGATCGGCACGAACACATTGGCCTCGCAGAAGATCTCGTTGACCTTGATCAGCAGCGCGGCGCGCTTGACCGGATCGAGCTCCTTCTGCGCGGCCTTGTAGGCCTTGTCGGCCTCGGGATCGGACCAGCGCGAGACGTTTCGGCCGAGCCACTTGTTGTCCTTGTTGGCGATCTCCCAGGAGACGCACTGGTTCAGGAACCGCTCCGGATCGGGCTGCGGCTGCGTCGTATTGTACATCTCCATGTCGCAATAGAGCTTCGAGTAGGTGTCGGGGTTGCCGACATCCGACGAGAAGAACACCGATGCAGTGACCGACTTGAGCTCGATCTCGATGCCCGCGCGCTGGCAGGCCTGCTTGATGATCGCCTGCGTCTTCTGGCGCGGGGCGTTGATCGACGTCTGGAAGACGTATTTGAGCTTTTTGCCATCCTTCTCGCGGATGCCGTCCGCGCCCTTCGTCCAGCCGGCCTCGTCCAGGATCTTGTTCGCCTTGTCGACGTTGAATTCGTATCTCAGCTTGCTCGATTTGAACTGTGCGGGCTCGTTGACGAAGCTCGCCGTTGCGATGCCGCCGCGGCCGTAGATGAATTTCTTGATCGCCTCGCGATCGACCAGGAGGTTGATCGCCTGGCGAACGGCCGGATCGGACAGCGTCGGGTGCTTGGTCTTGACGCTGGAGCGCTCGCCGTCGACCTCGGTCCACGGGTCCGTCGTGTTGAGGATGATGAATTCGACGCCGCCGGAGGGCGTGAATTCCACCTTTCCTTTCCCGCTGGCCTCCATGCGCTTGAGGACTTCATCCTCCACCAGCAGGTTCCAGGCATAGTCGTATTCGCCGGTTTGCAGCACCGCGCGCGCCGCGGAGACCGCGTCGCCGCCGCCCTTGACCTCGAGCGTGTCGAAATGCGGCTGGTTCTTGACGTGATAGTCGGGGTTGCGTTCGGCTCTGATCAAGTCGCCCGGCTTGAACTCGACGAACTTGTACGGGCCGGTGCCGACCGGCTTCAGATTACCCGGCGCGTCGCGCGACTTTGCGCCGGCATAGTCGCCGAAATGATGCTTTGGCAGGATCTGGCCGACCGCGCCGACGAAAGGGTCGGCCCAGAACGGGGTCGGGGCCTGGAAGATCACCTTGACCGTGTGGTCGTTGATCTTCTCGACAGTGATGTCCTTGTAGGATCCCGTGGTGTACGCGGCCGTCGCGAGGTCCGCGGCGTATTGCCAGGTGAAGACGACGTCGTCGGCGGTGAAGGGCTTGCCATCGTGCCATGTCACGCCCTGTTTCAGCTTCCAGGTCACGCTCGTGCCGTCCGCCGAGAGGCCGCCGTTCGCCTTGGTCGGGACCTCTGCGGCGAGGCAGGGGATGAGGTTACCCTCCTTGTCCCAGCCGGCGAGCGGCTCGAAGAAGATGCGCGAGGCGACCTGATCCTTGGTGCCGATCGCGAAATGCGGATTGAGCAGCGTCGGGGCCTGCCAGACCAGGATCTTGAGCGGGCCGCCGCCGCCGGCCTTGGTCGGCTTGTATTGCAGCGTGGCGTCCGCCATCGCCACGTCGTTCCAGATCAGGATCTGGCTTGCGACCGGCGCTGCGATCCCGACCGCAGCCATTGTCTGGATGAACGAGCGTCGCGATAACGTGCCTTGCTTGACCTCCGCGATGAACCGGCGGATTTCGTCTCCGTTCATCTTATGACCTCCACCTCTCAAAGAAAAGTCGTCACCGGCCGTAACCCATCATGTTTCATCATGGACGAGGCGGCAATGCCGACGAGGCTGGAAAGCCATGCGACGAAATGGCAAATCGCGCGCACGGCAAAACCGTGTCGCGGAGGTGGGCAGCGTCTGCCCATGCCGCGTCGCCTGCAAACAGTCTCCGGCGTTCTGCTGGTACGGTTCCGGTTCTGCGCGCTCGTTTGATAGTCCCGCAGCCGCGCCTTGATCTAGGTCAAGCATGATCGTTCGGTGCCGCAGACTGTGATGGCTGGTGCCTGTCGCTGCTGGCGGTGCATCAATGCTGCAATCCGCGGGATCGACGGCACTCCAACTTCAGCAGGATGCCCATGGTTCGTTACGGTCCGATCGGCCTCGCCGCAGCCATTCTCGTCGCGGCCAGTCTTGTTCCCGATGATGCACTAGCGCGCGGCGGCCGCGGGGGCGGCTTCCACGGCGGCGGTATGCGCGCTGGCGGCTTCCATGGCGGCGGTATGCGCGGAGCGCACGTTCGGGGCGGTGGTGCTTATGCCGGGCGGGTTCACGGCGGTCGTGGCTATCGCGTTGCGGGCGGGCCGCGCCCCAGCCATCCGATAGCTGGCCGTCCAGGCCGTCCGGGGTATCCAGGTCGCCCCATCGCGGGACGACCGGGCTATCCGGGCTATGGCGGCGGTTACTACCGGCCCGGTTGGGGCTACGGCGCCGCTGCTGTTGCAGGGGCGGCTGCCGCTGGAGCGTACGGCTACTAACAACAGCTGCTATTACGACGCCCGCGGCAACTACGTCTGCCCGGGTCAATATCCATACGGCTACTAGGAAAGAGCGAGAGAAGACGGCGGCGTTGAGGGGACACCGCCGTCCTCCGAAATCGGCCGAGCGGCCCAAGGCCGGCCAATCGAGACGCTCGTCTCAGGCGCCGGAGGCGGTTCCAGCGGTTGACGCGAGCGGCAGCGTCAGGTGGACGACCTGCGGATCGACGCTGCGGCCGGTCTGGAAGCCGCATTTGCCGAGCACTTTACGCATGGCGGTGTTTTCCTGCAGCACATCAGCCGCGAGCTGCTTCAGCCCGGCCTCACGCGCAAGGCCCGCCAAATGCGACGTCAGCATCGTTCCGATCCCTTGTCCCTGATACGCGTCGATAACGACAAAGGCGACCTCGGCTTCGCCCGGTTCCGTGACGATATAACGACAGCCGCCGACGATGGTTGGCCCGCCTTCATCCTCGACGACTGCGACCAGCGCGACATGCTTGACGAAATCGACGTTGAGAAAGAAGGCCTTCTCATTCGCTGAGAAATTGCGCTTTGTGACGAAGAAGCGACGCCGCAACGACTCCGCGTTGGTGTGGTCGATGGCGGCGAGCATGCCGGCTTCGTCATCCGGCTTCAGTGCGCGGATGTGGACCGGTCGTCCATCCCTGAGCTGTTCCCTTGCCGAATATGTGGCTGGCGTCATCGTGCGCCTCGCTGGTTGCAAGATGAGATCGGCGATCGTCGCTCCGCATGCTTGACTTAGATCAATGGTCCGTTTGCGAAGCCGACCATCGTTCAGGACAGCAGGCTCAAGGACGACAATTCCATGACGGAAAAGCCAGCAAATCCAGGCGAAGCACTGCCTGGTATTTTTGCATCCGCATTTGAATATCTGCTCGATAGCGGTCAGCGCAGCGTCCTGTTCATGGACGTTCTGCGCCGCCGGGGCGAGCAATATCGTGAGCATCTCGCCGAAACCGTCCCGCACGTTCTCAACTACGAGGTCGAGCTGATTGCGGATGGACGCAGCTTGAAGCGGCCGGTGAACTATGGGCTGGTGCGCGTCAAGCCACCCGTCGGTGTCGAGATCGACGCCACGCGACGACCCTTTGTCGTCATCGATCCGAGGGCCGGTCATGGTCCGGGCATCGGTGGGTTCAAGGCCGACAGCGAGATCGGCGTTGCGATGAAGGCTGGCCACCCCTGCTATTTCATCGGCTTCACGCCGGAGCCGATGCCGGGACAGACCATCGAGGACATTGCCCGCGCCGAAGGCACCTTTATCGAGAAAGTGATCGCGCTGCATCCGGAGGCTGACGGCAAGCCCTGCGTGATCGGCAACTGCCAAGCCGGCTGGGCCGTGATGATCCTCGCATCGTTGCAACCCGAGCTGTTCGGACCGGTCATCATTGCCGGTGCGCCGCTGTCATATTGGGCCGGCGTCCGCGGCAAATTTCCGATGCGTTACTCTGGAGGCCTCCTGGGCGGAAGCTGGCTCACTGCGCTCACCAGCGATCTGGGCGGTGGCAAATTCGACGGAGCCTGGCTGGTCCAGAATTTCGAGAACATGAATCCGTCGAACACGCTCTGGACCAAGCAGTACAACGTCTATTCGAAGGTTGACACCGAGGCCGACCGCTATCTCGAGTTCGAGCGCTGGTGGGGCGGCCATGTCAATCTCAACGCCGAGGAGATCCAGTTCATCGTCGACGAGCTTTTCGTCGGCAACAACCTCGCGGCCGGGCGCATCAAGACCTCGGACGGCGAGGTCATCGACCTCCGCAAAATTCGCTCTCCGATCGTGGTGTTCTGCTCCAAGGGCGACAACATCACGCCGCCGCAGCAGGCGCTCGGCTGGATCCTCGATCTCTACAAGAGCACCGAGGAGATCAGGTACTACGGCCAGACCATCGTCTACACCGTGCACGAGACCGTTGGCCATCTAGGGATCTTCGTCTCCGGCGGCATCGCCAAGAAGGAACATGCCGAGTTCTCCAGCAACATAGACCTGATCGACGTGTTGCCGCCGGGACTCTACGAGGCGACCTTCTTGGCGAAATCCGAGGACACCGCCAATCCCGACCTGGCACACGGGAAATGGATCATGCGCTGCGAACAGCGCACCCTCGACGATCTGCGCGCGCTTGGGGGAAATTCGCCCGAGGACGAGCGACGTTTTGCGACTGCCAAGAAAGTGTCGGAGATCAATCTCGCCAACTACCGGACATTCGTCCAGCCCTGGGTGCGGGCGATGACGACGCCGCAGATGGCGAACTGGATGCGCAAGCTCCATCCGTTGCGCCTCAGCTACGAGATCTTCGGTGGCGAAGGGCCGCTGATGAAGGGCGTTGCCAACGAGGCAGAAGCGATCCGCGAGCACCGCAAGCCGGCCGCGACGGGCAATCCTTTCCTGAAAGCCCAGGAAGCGATGTCCGAGGGCATCGTCAACGCGCTCGACAAGTGGCGCGATACGCAGGAAGCGATGAGTGAATCGATGTTCCTGGCGCTCTACGGCTCGCCCGTATTGCAGGCGGCCGTCGGCATCGACCCGAATGCCGATCCGTCGCCGCACCCGGAGATGTCGGCGGAGCACCGCAAGGCTCTGGATGCGCGCATCACTGAGCTGAAGGCGAAGATTTCAAGCGGCGGCCTGCGTGAATGCGGGCTCCGGGCGCTGCTTTATGTCGGCATGGCGCGCGGCATGGTCGACGAACGGAGCCTCGAAGCACTGCGGCGGATGCGGAAGGACGATGCGGAATCGCACCTGACTGTCGCCGAGTTCAAGATGCTGGTCCGGGAGCAGTTCTTCATGCTGCTGCTGGACCAGGAGGCGGCCTTGGCGGCCATTCCGGCGATGCTGCCGCACGACATGGGCGCGCGCCGAGCGGTCTTTGCCGCCATCCGCGAGGTGCTGTCGGCGGCCGGTGAGATCTCCGGCGAAACCAGAGATCGCCTGATGCGTGTGGCCGATTTGTTCGGTCTTGGCAAGGATGCGCCAGAGAGCTCCTTTCGTCGTCAGGCAAAGGCGTCATGAGGTCTCTCACGGCCCAGGGAGTGGAGCGATGAGCGTGCAGCCATCTGACGTGGATCAAGCCCGTCCAAGCAAATATGATCGCTTGATCGCCATGGCCAAGACGATTCCGTCCGCAACGACGCTGGTGGTACACCCCTGCGACGAGAGTTCGCTTCGCGGCGTCGTCGAGGCGACGGGCGCCGGCCTCATCAAGCCAATACTGGTTGGGCCGACCGCGAAGATCAAGGACGCCGCGTCCAAGCACGGCATCGACATCAGTCGCTTTGAGATCGTCGATGCGCCGCACAGCGAGGCGGCCGCGGGCAAAGCCGTGGAGATGATCCACGAAGCCAAGGCCGAGCTCCTGATGAAGGGCAGCCTTCACACCGACGAATTGATGCGGAGCGTGACTGCGAAGACGGGGCTGCGTACCGAACGCCGCATCAGTCACGTCTTCATCATGGACGTCCCAGCCTATGGGGAGACGATCTTCGTCACCGACGCTGCGATCAATATTTTCCCGGACCTCGACTGCAAGCGCGACATCATCCAGAACGCGATCGACCTTTTCGTGCAGGCCGGCTTCGGCTCCCTGCCGCGCGTGGCGATCCTGTCGGCGGTCGAAACCGTGACGGCCAAGATCCCGTCGACGATCGAAGCGGCCGCGCTTTGCAAGATGGCGGATCGCGGACAGATCATCGGCGGACTGCTCGATGGTCCGCTCGCATTCGACAATGCGGTGGACGTGGACGCTGCCAGGATCAAGGGAATCAAATCGGAAGTCGCAGGCCGCGCTCAGATACTTGTCGTGCCGGACCTCGAGGCAGGCAACATGCTCGCCAAGAATCTGGCTTACTTCGCCAAGGCGGATGGCGCCGGCGTCGTGCTCGGCGCCCGGGTTCCCATCGTGTTGACCTCGCGTTCGGACCCGCTGCGCGCACGCATGGCATCGTGCGCCGTCGCAACGCTCTATGCCCACGCCCGCCGGCGCCGGGCGGCAGCCGTGGCGTAACCGCGATGGATACGATTCTGGTCGTCAACGCAGGTTCGTCGAGCGTGAAGTTCCAGATCTTCGCGTTCGATGGTGGCGGCCGGCCGGAGCGGCAGATCAAGGGACAGGTCGATGGCATTGGCAGCCGGCCGAGATTGCGCGCCGCGAACGTGAAGGGCGATAAACTTGTCGATCGCGACTTTCCGGCCGACAGCGTTCGGGATGTTCCGGCGGCACTGCACGTGGCCGGCGATTGGTTGAGGGAGGAACAGCGCATTACGCCGCTGGCCGTTGGCCATCGCGTGGTTCACGGAGGTCCGGATTACGATCGACCGGTGGTGCTCGACCATGGCGTCGTGGCCCGTCTTGAACGCTATGCCTCGCTTGCGCCCCTGCACCAGCCGCACAATCTGGCGCCGATCCGCTCGCTTATGACAAATCTACCCAACCTGCCGCAGGTCGCCTGTTTCGACACGGCCTTCCATCGCGCGCACGGCGCTCTGGCGGATCACTACGCGATTCCGCGACGGCTCCACGAAGAAGGCGTACGACGCTACGGATTTCACGGGCTGTCCTACGAGTACATCGCAAATGCCCTTCCGGGGACCGCGCCGGAGATTGCGAATGGCCGCGTCATCGTGGCTCATCTCGGAAACGGCGCCTCGATGTGTGCGATGAAGGCCGGCAAGAGCGTCGAAAGCACGATGGGCTTTACGGCGCTGGACGGGCTCGTCATGGGCACGCGTCCAGGTCAGCTTGATCCCGGCGTGGTGCTCTACCTGATGGCCGAAAGAGGCATGTCGGCCTCGAGCGCGCAGCACTTTCTCTACCGCGAGTGCGGCCTGAAAGGCTTGTCCGGCGTCAGCAACGACATGCGGGAGCTGGAGGCCAGCGCGGACCCGAATGCCGCATTTGCCATCGACTATTTCACGTACCGGATCGGACTCAATGCAGGGATGCTGACGGCCGCGCTACAGGGGCTCGACGCCTTCGTGTTTACGGCCGGCATCGGTGAAAATTCGTCCTCCATCCGCGCACGCATCGCCGAAAGGCTTGCCTGGCTCGGTATCGCTCTTGATCCGGTCGAGAACGGCAGGCACGCCAGCAGGATTTCGTCAGCCGGCAGCCGCGTTCCCGTTTATGTCGTGCCGACCGATGAAGAGCTTATGATCGCGCAGCACACCGTGGCGCTGATCTGGAAGCATCAACCTGGGCAGAAACGAGAGAGCGCGTCATGAGCATTCCGGAGTTTCCCGAGACCAAGGTCGCGCTCAAGGGGCGCAAGGGTCTGATCGTCGGCATCGCGAACGACCAGTCGATAGCCTGGGGGTGTGCAAAGGCGTTCCGCGCTCTCGGAGCGGATCTTGCGGTCACTTATCTGAACGACAAGGCGAAGAAGCACGTCCAGCCCCTGGCGGAGATGCTCGAGGCACCGCTCTTCATGCCGCTCGATGTGATGGTCGACGGACAAATGGAGCAGACGTTCGAGACGATCGCGAAGGAATGGGGCCGCCTCGACTTCCTGCTTCACTCCATCGCCTTTTCGCCGAAGGAGGCGCTGCACGGACGCGTGGTCGATGTCGACCGCGAGGGCTTCCAGAAGACGATGGACGTATCATGCTGGTCGTTCATGCGGATGGCGCATCTGGCCGAGCCGTTGATGAAGGACGGCGGGACCATGTTCACCATGTCCTATTATGGCAGTCAGCGCGTGGTGAAGAACTACAACATCATGGGCGTTGCCAAGGCTGCGCTCGAGGCCGCGGTGCGGTACATCGCAGCGGAGCTCGGACCGAAAGGCATTCGTGTTCACGCGATCTCGCCCGGACCGCTCGCGACACGCGCGGCATCGGGTATCCCGGAGTTCGACGAGCTCATGGACAAGGCGCAGGAACACGCACCGTCACGAAGGCTTGTCAGTATCGACGACGTCGGCAATGCCACCGCGTTCCTGGCTCTCGATGGAGCCAAGCTCATCACGGGCGAGGTGCTCTATATCGACGGTGGCTATCACATCATCGACTGAGATAGCGGACTTTCAGCGATAATGGAGTGCGATCAGCTCGGCGACACAGGCCGGTCGCTGGCCACCATCGATCTCGATGACCAGACGGTAGCTCACCCGCAGACCATTGGGTGGAACCTCTTCCGCCTCGGCGATGCCGACCCGGCCGCGAAGCCGTGACCCCGAAGGGACCGGAGCGAGATAGCGAATTCGGTCGGCGCCGTAGTTCAAGGTGTTCTTGAGTCCCTTCAGTCCCATGACCTCCCGGATGAACATGGGCGCCATGCTGAGCGACAGGAGGCCGTGGGCAATGGTCTTGCCGCCGGGCATTTCGGCGCGGGCGCGCTCCTGATCCACGTGGATCCATTGCTCATCGCAAGTCGCATCCGCGAATTTGTTGATCCGTTCCTGGGTAATTTCGATCCAGTCGCTGACGCCAACCTCGGTGCCGACCGCGGCCTTGAGTTCATCGAATCCGTTGAATATCCGCATGGCTCCGTCCGCTTCATCAGAGCTTCATTTGGGGGACGTTGTCCGGCACGGTGAGCTCCGCCTCCGTGACGGCCAGGACCTCCGCAACGCCCACACCGGGTGCAGTCTCCAGCAGCGTCGCCTTCCCGCCTGGGAACGCGATGACCGCCATGTCCGTCACGACAAGGTCGACCGGTCGCGACGAGGTTAAGGGCAGATTGCACTTGGCCACGATCTTGGATTTGCCCTTCGCTGCGTGCTGCATGGCGATGATGACCCGCTTGGCGCCGGTCACGAGGTCCATCGCGCCGCCCATGCCCGGCACCATCTTGCCCGGGATCATCCAGTTGGCGAGGTGACCGTCGGCATCGACCTGCAAACCGCCGAGCACGGTGACATCGACATGACCGCCCCGGATCAGGCCGAAGGACATCGCGCTATCGAAAGTCGCCGCGCCCGGCAGCGCGCTGATGGGTCTGCCGCCGGCATCGGTCAGCAAGGGATGCGACATCCCTTGCTCGGGGATCGGTCCGGTGCCGATAAGCCCGTTCTCGGACTGGAAGAACACGCTCATTTCCTTGGGAACATAGTTCGCGACCAGCGTCGGGATACCAATGCCGAGATTGACGAGATTGCCCGGTCGAAGCTCCTGCGCCACGCGACGGGCGATAATGGTTTGCGCATCCATGGCTCACCCGTTCGATACGAGGTAGTCGACCAGTGGTCCCGGCGTGACCACGTGATCGGGTGCAATCACGCCAATCGGAACGATATTCTCGGCGGTGACGATGACGGTGTCGGCAGCCATTGCCATCAGCGGATTGAAGTTCCGAGCGGTCAGTGCGTAGGAGAGATTGCCGACATAGTCGGCAAGGAAAGCATGCACCAGCGCGAAATCGGCGCGCAGCGGGGTCTCGAGCAGATAGGGCTTGCCGTCGACCTCGATCTTCCGCTTGCCTTCCTCGACGAGCGTTCCCACGCCCGTCGGAGTCAGCACACCGCCGAGGCCGCAGCCGCCGGCACGGATACGCTCGACGAACGTCCCCTGTGGGATCAGGTCGACGGTGATCTGGTTGCCGAGCATCTGCTGCTGCGCCTTGGGGTTCAGCCCGATATGGGTCCCGATCATGCGGGACACTTGAGCGCCATCGAACAGTTTGCCGACGCCCTTGCCTGGCGTCGCCGCATCGTTGCTGATCAACGAAAGACCTGACTTCTTCTGCCGCACCAGTTCGTCCAGCAGCCGCTCCGGCGTGCCGACGCCCATGAAGCCGCCGACCATGATGGTGGCTCCGTCGGGAATCAGCGCAACGGCGGCCTCTGCGGAAACGGGCTTCATGTCTGCAACTCCGAGCGACTTGTCTGATCGACTTGGGTCGAGGGCCGCAAGCCGCATCGTGCGCGCCCCATGCCGGGCATTGGTCTGCATCGAGGGTCGGCCTGCCGGTTGATACCTGATCCCAGCATGATCCCGCGCGATTGATTTAGATCAACGTCGCGCGGTCGACCAAAACTGGCCGAGCCACTGCAGCCCCAGGCAAGGGTCGCTGACTTGACCGAGGGGCGCTCACCCGTGATGAATCGTCTCCTCAATAGAGCCCGGTCAGGTAGAAAAACGCGATGGCCACGAACACGGCCGCGGTTTTCGTCAGCGTGATCACGAAGACGTCCTTGTAGGCCTGCCTGTGGGTTAGTCCCGTAACAGCGAGCAGGGTAATGACGGCGCCGTTGTGGGGCAGGGTATCCATGCCGCCGCTCGCCATGGCGGCGATGCGGTGAAAGACTTCGAGCGGAATATTCGCCGCCTTGGCCGCGGCGATGAATTCGTCGGACATCGCGGCAAGGGCAATGCTCATGCCGCCCGACGCCGAGCCGGTGATCCCGGCGAGCACAGTCACGGTGACGGCCTCGTTGACAAGCGGATTCGGGATCGCCCTGAGTGCGGCGGAAACCATCGCAAAGCCCGGCAGCAGCGCGATCACGCCGCCGAAGCCGTACTCCGACGCGGTATTAAGCGACGCAAGCAGCGCGCCGGCGACTGCCGCATTGCTGCCTTCCGCGAACCTTGCAAGGACGGGGCGCCAGGCAAACACGAATACGGTCAGAATGCCCAGGAGCAGCGCGCCCTCGACGGCCCAAATCGCGGCCAGCGGACCGACCTGGGTCATAATCGGATGGTCACCGAGCGTGACCTCATGCTTGGCGCCATAGGCCCGGGGTACCACCTGCGTCAGCACGAAGTTCATGACGCCAACCACGACCAGCGGGGAGATGGCGATCCAGGGGTTCGGCAATTCCTTCTCTTCAAACGGCTCCGGTTCGTTCATCAGCGCGGTGCCGTAGCCTTCGCCACGCTTCTGCGCCGCAAGGCGACGGTTCTCGATATAGCCAAAGCCGACGGCAAAGACGAAAATGCTGCCGACAAGTCCGAGGATCGGTGCCGCCCACGTTGTCGTGTTGAAGAACGTCGATGGAATGATGTTTTGGATCTGTGGCGTTCCCGGCAGGGCGTCCATCGTGAAGCTGAAAGCGCCGAGCGCGATCGTGCAGGGGATGAGCCGCTTCGGGATGTCACCCTGGCGGAACATCTCGGCGGCGAACGGATAAACGGCGAAAACCACGACGAACAGCGATACGCCGCCATAGGTCAGGATCGCGCACACGACGACGATGGACAGGACGGCTCGCTCCCGGCCAAGCACCCCGATCACCGCGGATACGATCGATTTGGAAAAGCCGGACAGCTCTATGACCTTGCCAAAGACCGCGCCCAGCATGAACACCGGAAAGTAGTTTTTGATGAAGCCGACCATCTTCTCCATGAAGACGCTGGAAAACAGGGGCGGGACCAGGGAGGGGTCGGTCAGCAGGACGGCGCCCATGGCGGCGACGGGAGCGAACAGGATCACGCTGTAGCCGCGGTAGGCAACGAACATGAGAAAGACGAGGGCGGCCAGAACGATCAAGAGATTCACGGCAAATTCCCCCAAACTATCCGACCACCGGAGCTGCTCAGATGGTCGACATGAGCATCGTCAATCGTTCTCGTTCCAGCTCGCTGATGACCTTGGCGTGATGGCCACGGCCTCGCTCAGGAGGTCGCGAATTGAAAGAACACCGATGGTGGTGCCGTTTTGCATCACGGGCAGGTGTCGAATGTGGTGCGTCTGCATCAGCTTCAGGCAATCGGCCAACGCGCTGCCAATATCGGCCGTGACGACGTCTTGCACCATGATGGCCGCAACCGGCGTGGCTTCCGGAGCCTTTCCGGCCAGCACGAGGCGCCGTACGCAATCGCGTTCGGAGATAACCCCGACGATCGCCTTGTTTTCCATGACGACCAGGAAGCCGATGTTCTTGTCTGCCATGAGGTGCATGGCCGTGAGCACATTGTCCTTCAGACCGATCGTCCACAGCTCGTTCGGCCGGGCGGCGAGGATCTGCCTTAGCGGCCGATAGGCTAGGATTTCATCGGGGCGTCTGAGCGGATGATCCATGAAGCGTAACCTTCGCGATCACGAAAGTGGGTCTAAAGGTCGCTGATGATCCGGGTGCAGCTTGGGAAGCCGAAGGCGCTACGCTGTTGATCTATGTCAAGTCGATGGGCGGCCAGGCTTCGTGCGCTGCAACAAAGTCGAGGCTCGACCACGAAAAACATGCTGGCCGCGTGCGCGGCCGGAAGTAAGATGAGGCGGCTCGCGACGTCGCTCCCGGGAGGTGCAAATGGATAACTCGTCCTCGCAAGGCGGTTCCTCCGACTATCTCGAAAGCCTGATGCGGGTTGGCGAGCAGGCAACCAAACAATTCGACGAGGCGCTTGCCGCCGCCATGGGCATTGAGAGTAAGCCTGAGCAGGGCGGGCAGAAATGGCCATTCAGTATGGCCAACCTTCAGGGCCACTACTGGTCGCCCGTGCTGGAGTTCTGGCGCGGCTTCTTCAACGACAAGCCTGCCGTGGGAGGGAATGGGGCGGCGAAAACAGCGCGGGGCGACCGTCGCTTCAACGACGACGTCTGGAGCCACTCACCATACTATGACCTACTCCGGAAGTCCTATTTGTCGAGTTCAAGACAATTGGCGGAGTTCGTGGATCAGGCGCAGGTCGATGAAAGATCTCGGCTTCAGCTTCGCTTCTACGCCAGGCAATTCATCGACGCGATGAGCCCGTCGAACTTTCCTGCCACGAATCCGGATGTCATCCGGACCGCCATCCGCACCCGGGCCGGGAGCCTCGCGTCCGGAATGCAGAACATGATCGAGGATCTCCAGAAAGGACGAATCACGCGTGTGGATGAGACCGCATTCGAGGTTGGCCGCAACCTCGCGGTCACGCCCGGGACGGTGATCTTCGAGAACGAGCTGATCCAGCTCATTCAATATACGCCGGAGACGGGCGAGGTCGAGAAAACCCCGCTATTGATTGTCCCACCCTGCATCAACAAATACTATTTGCTTGATCTCGGCGCGGGGAACTCGTTTGTCGAATATGCGGTCGCCCAGGGTCACCAGGTCTTCCTGATTTCCTGGCGCAGCGCGGTAGCCGAGACCCAGTATCTGACCTGGGACGATTACTTGACGCTGGGGCCCTTGAAAGCCATCGATGTCGTGCGCGACATCGCCAATGTCGACAAAATTCACGCGCTGGGCTTCTGTGTCGGCGGCACCATCCTGAGCTGTGCTGCAGGCGTGCTCGCGGCGCGCGGCGAAGACAAGCTCACGACCATGACCCTGCTGACCACGATGGTCGATTTCGCCGATACGGGTGAGATCGGACTGTTGATCGATCAGCCTTCTGTGGCGCTGCGCGAGGCGACGATCGGAAACGGCGGCATTCTTCCCGGCAAGGAACTGGCCTTCACGTTTGGCACCTTGCGAGCCAACGATCTGATCTGGCGCTACGTCGTCGACAGCTACATGAAGGGCGCGCCGCCGGAGGCGTTCGACCTGCTCTATTGGGACTCCGACAGCGTCAGCCTGCCCGGACCGATGTACTGCTGGTATGCGCGCAATACCTATCTTGAGAACAAACTGAGGGAGCCAGGTGCGACCACGCAATGTGGCGTCAGCGTCGACCTCTCCAAGGCCAAGGTGCCGCTCTATCTGCTGGCCTCGCGCGAGGACCACATCGTGCCGTGGCAGAGCGCGTACCTCTCGAAGGGACTGATCGGGGCGGATCCCCGCTTCGTGCTGGCCGCGAGCGGCCATGTTGCAGGGGTGATCAATCCCCCGGCGCGCAAGAAGCGCAGCTATTGGACCCACGACGATCTGAGCGGCGACGCAATTGACTGGCTGGAAGCGGCGGAAGAAAGGCCGGGAAGCTGGTGGCCCGATTGGGATGCCTGGATGAAGCGATATTCCAGCGGCACTGTTGCGGCACCAGTACGCCCCGGCAACGACAGGTATCAGGCCATCGAAAGCGCGCCTGGCCGTTACGTGAAGCAAAAATCCAACTGAAGTCTGGACCAATCCCGCTTGAATGCGGACGGCGGTCAGGCGGGAAGACACCATCAATATAATTTGCCGGGCACGCCGCGCCAGCATAGTCCGGCTCTTGCATTGGAACGGCCCGCCCATATCTCATTGGCTATGATGAAGCTGTCACTCGTCGAAGACCAGGCAATCCAGGCGCGAATCGCGTTCATCGCGGGCGCCGAGACGTTCGATCGCCTGTTCGCCGGTATTCGATTCGATGAAGTCGACGGCAACCTGCTGTTTGCTATTGCCAGGGATGAAGACTGCGCATCCGAGATCGAGGACCAGTTCTCGCATCACCTCGCCATGGTCGCGACGCAAATCCTCAGGCAAAATGTCGACGTGGTCGTGGTGCTGCCGAAGGTCCTGCAATAACCCTCGATTAGTGTCGGGCGGGGTGTCTTGGCTTGCGCCTCAGGCCGATGCGGGTGCCCGGAAGCTGAATCCCCAGCTCGATCGCGCGCGATCTGATCGACGCAATGGGTCGCTTCAGCTTCACGATCATCAGGGTGAGGCTCTTTCCACTCTCGCACATGGCGCGCAGAAGCTTGTCGTCGTCCTCCGACCAGCGTTCGTGATTGTATGTACGGATAGCCATCTTCGTTGCCTCTGAGGCCGGTGAGGCAGGGCCGGATCGCGAAATCAAGAGGACCCAGCTCGCCTTTCCTGAGCGCGGCCCGCCGGGCGTAAGTTGAGGGACAGGTTTCAACGCTCCTGCCTAGTGTAGAAATGGTATTGAAGTCACTGCTTTTCAATGCATTTGCAAAATTGTAATGACGTCGTCGAGCGCTTGGCGCCGACGCGCGTTACCGACGGAGCTCTATGGAGGGCTCGTCGTCGCTCGACTCTGCCTATGAAACATTGATGGATATAAATTGGGGCCCGCCAGGAAAACCCGCGCCGCGACGAGCGCGAAAAAGACAAAGAGCAAGAGCTCAAAAAGCAAGAGTTCATCGCGTTCCGCGATATCTTCCTCCTCGCCTCTCGGCATGCTGGCTCTCCACCTGCTCGAACAGTGGAGGAAGGCGGGCCGCGACGGCCTCGTCTTCCTGTGCGGCGAGGAGAACAGGGCAGAGCGCCTGGGCGGGGTGATCCACGCGCTCGATCCCTCGGTCGACGTGCTGGTGTTTCCGCGGCTGAATACGCTGCCATTCGACGGCCTCGAGCCTTCCCGGGAGATCGCCGGCCGACGGAGCTCGGTGTTGCGGCGGCTCGCTAAGGCGAAGGAGCCCATCTTCCTGGTGTCGACCGCGGAAGCCATCATGGAGCGGCTGCCGCTGCCGGCGAGCTGGTCACGGACCAGCCTCAGCCTGAAGGTGGGCGCGGCCTATTCCGAGCAGGAACTGGAGAGCCGTCTGGAGGCCCTCGGCTACGATCTCGACGAAGAGGCGGAATATCCGGGTGGCGTCCTGTTCCACGGGAAGACGTTCGAAGTGTTTCCCGCCGGTGCGCTTTGCCCTTTCAGAATTGAGCATTCGGGCGGTGCCTTGCGCAGAATCGTCGCCGTCGATCCGGTCGAGCACGAGGTCGTCTTCGAGACGAAGGAACTCGTCATCGACCCCATGTCGGAACGGGTCGCGCTGGGCGGCAAGCGTGGACAGCGGGCGACGCTGCCGGATTATTGCGGTCGCGCGCGGTGGATCGTGGATGCCGGCGTGTTGGCCCACGCCGACAGCTGGCTGGGCACGATCGAGGAGGCGGCCGGCCGTAGGGATGTGGAGCGCGAGTATTTGGGGCGGGCGGACTGGAAGCGGCTGAAGAAGCGCATCAGCGTTCTGCCTCAAAAATCGGCTTTCACCCTGACGCCGGATTTCTCGAAGGCGGCTTCGCCAAGAAAGATACTCCGCGCATTCATTGCCGATATGCAACGCGCCGGGTCGCGGCTGCTGTTCACCGCGGCGGTCGAGGATGACCTCCGCGCGATGGAGCGGATGAGCGGCGTGAAGGCGGAGCGCTGTGCCGATTGGAGCGACGCGACAAAGGGACGGGATCGCGAAACGGCGCTCCTGGCCGACTTTGATGGCGGCTTCGTCGGATCCGGCCGCAAGCCTCTCGTCGTCGTGACGGCGTCCGACGTGCTCGGCAGCAGGGCCCATCATCCGCAGCCGATGGCGAGGGCGTGGACGGCTGCTTTCGATCATCCGGACGTACCGGAGCGCGGCGCGGCGGTGGTTCATTTGCAGCGAGGGCTCGCCGTGCTCGACGGCTTGCAGACCTTCGATATGGGGAAGGGATCGCGGCGCGAGATGGTCAGGCTTGCGTTCGCGGGAGACAACGCCGTTCTCGTACCGCCGGCCGATCTTGCTCTGATCTGGCCCTATGCGGCGGAGCCCGGCAAGCTGGCGCGGGACAAGGCGGACGGAAGCACGTGGTGGGCGCGGCGGACCGAGGCGGAAGCGGAAATCCAGGTTGCCGCCAAGGCGCTGGCCAAACACATCAGCCAGCGGCACCGCCGGCGGGCGCCGAAACTGGTCGCGCCTGGAGCAGCCTACGAGAGGTTCGTCGCGCGGTTTCCGTATTTCACGACGGTGGACCAGGCGAAGGCCATCCAGGACGTGCTTGATGACCTCGCCGCAGGTCACCCCATGGACAGGGTCGTATGCGGCGACGTCGGATTTGGTAAGACCGAGGTGGCGCTGCGCGCGGCGGCCGCTGTGGCGCTGTCGGGGAAGCAGGTGGCGATCGCGGCACCGACAACGGTGCTGGCGCGACAGCATGTCGAAACCTTCCGCAAGCGGTTTGGGCCCCTCGGTATCGAAGTGGGAAGCCTGTCGCGAGCCACCTCGGGCCCGGAGGCGAGGGAGACGAAAGAGGGGCTGCGCAGCGGGCGAACGAAAGTCGTGGTCGGCACGCAGGCTCTCGCTGCAAAGGACGTGAAGTTCGCCGACCTTGGCCTCGTCATCATCGATGAAGAACAGCATTTCGGCGCGGCAGAGAAGGCGAAGCTTTCAGGGCTGGCCAAAGGCGCGCATACCCTTTGGATGAGCGCAACGCCGATACCGCGCACCCTCGCTGCGGGTCTCGCGGGCTTCAGGGACCTCAGCGTCATCGCAACTCCGCCCGTGCACCGGCTTCCGATCGTAACCAGGATCGCCCCGCTTTCAGATGCTGCCATTGCCGCGGCACTGCTCCGCGAGAAGAGACGGCATGGACAAAGCTTCCTGATCTGTCCGCGGATCCAGGATCTGGAGCCGATGCTAGCGCGCGTGCAGGCGGTAGCTCCCGATCTTCGCATCGTCTGTCTTCATGGCAGATTGCCTGTCGACGAGATCGACGACCGGATGATGAGTTTCGTCGACGGCGATGCAGATGTGCTTCTGGCGACCAATATCGTGGAGAGCGGTCTTGATATCCCGCGCGCGAACACCATCGTCGTGTGCTGGCCCGAAAAGTTCGGTCTTGCGCAGCTCCATCAGCTGAGAGGGCGGGTGGGACGCGGCGGTACGCGCGCCTTTGCATCTCTGCTGACGGAGTCGGCTTCGGAGCAATCCGAGAAGCGCTTGGCCGTTCTCGAGGAGTTCAGCAAGCCTGGCGCCGGCTTTGCCATCAGCGAGCGTGACCTGGACCTCAGAGGCGCCGGCGACCTGTTCGCGGAGCGCCAGTCCGGGCACGTGCAGGTCTTCGGACCAGTGCTCTACAGCCATCTCCTGAAGCTGGCCTCCGAGACGACCAATGACGCAGGCGCCGTCCTGTGGGTGCCTGATCTGAATCTGCCTGTAGCCGACATGTTGCCTGAAAGTTACGTGCAATCGGAAGCGGTTCGGCTCGAGATCTATGGCCGCGCCGCCAGGTGTCGGAACGAAGACGATCTGGAAGACCTGGAGGAGGAGACGTCGCGTCGTTTTGGCAGGCTGCCACGGGAGGCGCGCGATTTCTTTGCTGCTGCCAGACTGAGGATCGATTGCAAGCAGCGCGGAATCGTCAGGCTCGATGTCGGGCCGGGGGCCGTCGCCGCGACATTCCTTCCCGGGCGGCTGCGGAAATCCAGGGGGCGATCGCTGCAGCGCGCTGGCGATCGCGTCGTCCATGCCGGCTGTGGCGACGTGGACCCGTTCGATCGGGTCGAGGAGTTCCTGGATCTGCTGGACGAGTGAAAATCATTCGGTCTGCTCATACCCAAAAAAGACGCCTCCTCTTCACAATGATGGCACTGGAACGCCGCAGGAGCGCGGCTGTTCCATGCCCGTGCACAGATCAGGAGGGTTGACGCAGCAGGCAGGAACGATCGCGCGCGCTGCTGATTGGTAAATTGAGTGACGCGCCGCCGAGTATGCTCGGATGAAGGCCGCAGGGAGCGCCTCGCTCGATCTTTAAGTGAAACCTGTGAGCCGACCGACGTGACTGAGATGAACATCGGAAAATGGTACGACCCGATCTCGGAGCAGTGGATCGTTCCTCGTGAGACGCGCACGATTGCGGGATATGGTCAGGCAAGTGCGGAAGAGATGCCGGAAGCCCGCGAGAGACGCGAGGCACAGCGGATCTGGGACCTGCTGGTCGACTGCTGCGCCAGTGGCCGATGCCAGACGGAGGCGGCCGTTTGCATGTCTTGCGAATGCTGCACCCCCGAAGCGCCATTTAGCTTGCTTCATCCAACAAGCCGATAAGTGAACTGTCCTCGTGGCCGCTAAAGCGGGATGGCGGACGAGGGTGGCCGCTGCTATGCAGGCGGGATGCCGCGAAAGCTGAAGACATTCCGGACCTCGCTGGGCTTCTATGATCTCGCGATCGCCGCGCCATCGATGAAGGCGGCGCTCGAGGCATGGGGCGCCGGAAGCAATCTGTTTCACCAGGGGATCGCCGAGGAGACCGACGATCCCGAGGTGGTCGCAGCGACGTTGGCGAAGCCGGGGGTGGTCCTGAAGCGCCCGGCCGGCTCGAACGGCCGCTTTGCCGAGCATTCCGGTCTTCCGTCAGAGATGGCCACCGATAAGATCGGGCACCGGCCAAAGGCAGGACAAGCGAAGCCCAAGCAGAAGCCCGAGCCCGAGCATCGGGCGTCTGCCACGAGCCGCGACAAGGAGGCCACCCGAAAAGCCGCGGCGAGCTCCGAGAGGGAGCAGGCCCGGCGCGAGGCGCAAATCCGGCAGGAAGAGGCCGCCCTCGCGCGGAAGCGAGAGCAGCGACAAAAGCTGATCGCGAAGGCGCAAGCCGCGTTTGAAAATGCGGAACGGGAGCACGAGGCCAGGGCCGCCGCACTCGAGGCCGAGCGGGCCGCGGTCGAGGAGCGGGCGCAAGCTGAAGAGGCGCGCTGGTTCAGGCAAAAGGAAAAGCTGACGGCTGTCTTGCGCCAGGCCCGCGAACAATAGCGGTGCCGCGTCTTTCTGGCCAAGCCCAGTCCTTCCGATTCCCTATCCCTCGTATTGGTCCGGCCCCATCGCCCAGTGCGATTGATCGTGGCCGAATGCGTAGTTGCGGTTGGTTAGCGCCGGATTGCGATTGACCATCGGGCGCATGAACATCGGATGAGTGGCGCTGCGCACCTCGTGCTCGACCGTGAACAGATGCCTGCCGCTGTCGGGATCGACGATATCGCAGAAGCGGTACTGGTATTGATTGTCCTCGCGGGAGATCAGGTCGCGCGCCAGGAGCTTGCGGTAGGGACCGGAGAAATCGGTGATGTACATCTGCACGTGGTGTCCGTCATAGTGCGGCTGCGGCCGATCGGTCTCGCGAAACAGCAGGTGCTGGTTGCGGCCGGTCTTCACCGCCGCAACCTGGCCGTCGCCGTTCCAGAGTTCGGCGGGCATGCCCATGATCTCGGGATAGAAGGCGCAAATGCTCTGCGCGGATCCGGCCGGTACGTCAAACTCGACATAGGGGATTCCGAGCGCGATGCGCCCGAAGCGCGCCGCGTCGGGTTCATAGCAGCGCAGCCGGTTGCCCCACGGGCAGGTCGCCTCGACATGATCATTGTGCTCGGTGAACGTGAACGCCGTGCCCTCGAGCTTTTTGGCGACCGATGCGAGCCGCTGCAGCAGGGCGTTGCGGCCCTCGATGACCAGCCCGACATGACCGCGCAGCACCTGCGGCTTGCCGCTCGGCAAATGAAACTGGCTCCGTCCGGCGTTGATCCACATGTTGGTGTCGGACACCATCAGATAGGGATCGCGGGTCAGCCCAAGTCCCGCAACGTAGAATAACGTCGCCAGGCGCTGATCCGGGATCTGGATGTTGACGTGCTCGAAATGGATCGCATTCCCGAGATCTTCAGCAGATCGATCGAATTGCTGCGGCATGGTGTGTGCTCTGGCTATGGGGCAGACGGGTCATACTAGAGCAGAATTTCCGCCGGCCGAAACTGCCAGACGATCAAATCTGTAAACCGGGCATGATCTCCGCTGCCGCCTTGCCGTGGCGGCCAGTCCCTGTAATCTGACGAAAACACAAGGCAAAAAAGGCAAGGGAAGGGATTGATGGGAGGAGTTCTGGAGGGCGTACGTGTCCTCGATTTCGGTCGCTATATCGCGGGGCCGTATTGCGCGACATTGCTGGCCGAATTCGGCGCCGAGGTCATTCGCGTGGAGAAGCGCGACGGCAGCGAGGATCGGTTCGTGGCGCCGGTCGGTGAAGGCGGCGAAGGCGCGCTGTTTCTACAGATCAACCGAAACAAGAAGTGCATCACGCTCGATCCGATGAAGCCGGAGGGGCAGGAGGTGATGCGCCGTTTGATTGCGACCGCGGACGTGGTCGTCGCCAATCTGCCGCCGCAGACCCTGCGCGCGATGAAGCTCGATTATGAATCACTGAAGGCGATCAAGCCCGACATCATCCTGACGACGGCAACTGCGTTCGGCGGGCCGGGGCCATGGTCCGACCGCGTCGGTTTCGACGGTGTCGGGCAGGTCATGTCGGGCTCGGTGTATATGACCGGCGCCGGCGATCCGCCTTACCGGGCCGCCGTGAACTGGGTCGATTTCGGAACCGCGCTGCACTGCGCGTTCGGGACGCTCGCCGCGCTGATCGAGCGCGGTAAATCCGGGCGCGGGCAGATCGTCGAGGGCGCGTTGCTTGCAACCGCACTGTCTTTCACCAACGCAACGCTGATCGAGCAGGCCGTGATCAACGTCAATCGCGTTCCGACCGGCAATCTCGGCCAGACCGCAGCGCCTGCCGACATCTACCGCACCAAGGACGGCTGGGTGCTGTGCCAGGTCACGGGTCACCCGTTGTTCAAGCGCTGGGCCAAGCTCATGGGTGAGGAGCAGCAGTGGCTGAATGATCCGCGTTTTGCCGACGACATCAGCCGCGGCAACAACGGCCCTGTCATCAGCGAGCGGATGGCGCGCTGGTGCGCCGAGCGCACCACGCAGGAGGCCGTCGATACGCTAGGCAAGGCGATGATTCCGACCGGGCCCGTGCTAAGCCCGCAACAGGCGCTGGATCACCCGCACATCCGTGCCGCCGGATTCATGCAGGACGTCGATTATCCCGGCTTGCCGAAACAAGCCCCGGTCGCCCGCGCCGCCGTCCGGTTGTCGGAAACGCCGGGCGAAATCGCGAGCCGCCCGCCGACGCTCGGCGAGCATACCGATCGTGTCCTGGCCGAACTCGGCTACGATGCGGCTGCGATTGGGGTGCTTCGGCAAAGCGGCATCGTCTAGCGCGCGGGCATCGCGAGCTCGCCGCCAACCTCGCATCCCCGGCGGCGATTTGCCGTGATGCGCCTCGCGCTTGTGGAAGGCGTCATCGTCGCCGTGAATTCGTTTCCCGTTGGGTGCCGAATGGAGAAAGTGCGTCCGCCGCAGCCCGCTAATATGGATTTCCATTTCATTGATTTCGTTCGGCGGAGAAGCGAATACGGTTCCAATCATTGTTGCTGAGTTATGGAGCCCGAAGATGTCGTTTCGTTCCGCCCTGATCCTCTCGAGCGTACTCGCCGCATGGTCAGCCGCGGCTGCGGCAGAGACGATCAAGATCGGCGTCACGCCGGGACCGCATGCGCAGATCTTCGAGGCCGTGAAGCCGATCGCTGCCAGGCAGGGCCTCGATATCCAGCTTATCGAGTTTTCCGACTACGTCGTGCCGAACGCAGCGCTTGATGCAGGCGAGATCCAGGCCAATTCCTTCCAGAACCAGCCCTATCTCGACAACCAGAAGGCCGACCGCGGCTACAAGATCGAATCCGTCGCACTGACCGTGAACTTCCCGATCGGCGTCTATTCGAAGAAGCACAAGGCCTTCGCCGATATCCCCGAGGGCGGCAAGGTCTCGATTCCGAACGATCCGACCAATGGCGGCCGCGTGCTGCTGCTCCTGCGCGACAAGGCCGTGATCAAACTGAAGGACGGTGTCGGCTTCAAGCCGACGGTGCTCGACATCACCGAGAACCCCAGGAAGCTGAAATTCGTCGAGGTCGATGCGGCGCAGGCGCCGCGCGCGCTCGATGATGTCGACGCAGCTGCGATTAACACCAATTATGCAACCCAGGCCGGGCTCGATCCCGTCAAGGATCCGATCCTGCGCGAGGACCCGAAGGGACCCTACGTCAACCTGATCGCCATTCGCACCGCCGACAAGGACAAGCCCTGGGTCAAGACCCTCGTGGACAGCTACCACACGCCCGAGGTCAAGGAGTTCGTCCTGACGAAGTTCAAGGGCGCGGTGCTGCCGAGCTGGTAGGCAGTCTGCCCAGCAAGGCTCCAGCGCAGGGGCGATCCCGGCGGACAGCCTTGCGCAATGCCCGCTTGTCTGGAGCTGCGGCAGCCGACATCATTGGGGCGTGGTAATTCTCGTCCGGCAGGGGTCGTATGAAACGCTTTGCAAACCTGAAACGACTGGGATTCTTCACGCGCCTTCTCGACGAGGCGCCGGCCGCCGAGCGATACCGCTTTGCGGCCGAGCAGATCGTGCGCGCCGAGAAGGCGGGCCTCGATTCTGCGTGGATCGCGCAGCATCATTTTCACGAGCGCGAGGGCGGGCTGCCCTCGCCCTTCACCTTCCTCGGTTACGTCGCAGCACAGACCTCGCGCATCCGCCTCGGCACCGGCATCGTGACCTTGCCGCTGGAGAACGCGGTGAGGGTGGCGGAGGACGCCGCGGTGCTTGATCTGCTCTGCAACGGCCGCTTCGAGCTTGGCGTCGGCACTGGCGGCAACCCGTCGGCCTTTGCCGCTTTTGGCCTCGACAGCGCCCAGCGCAACGAGATCTTTGCCCGCAACCTGGACGTCGTCCGGACCGCGCTGACCGGCAAGCCACTTGATGGCGGTGACACGCTCTATCCGCAGCGGCCGCAATTGGATGGTCGGATCTGGCAGGCGACCTTCTCGGTGGCCGGTGGGGCGCGCGCGGGCAAGGCGGGCGATGGTCTCTTGCTGTCGCGCACGCAGCCGCGGGCCAAGGAGGCGCCGCACGCAACGCTCGCCGAGATCCAGAATCCGATCATCGACGCCTATCTGGAAGCGCTGCCGCCGGGTCGCGAGCCCCGCATCATGGCGTCGCGCACCATCTTCGTCGCCGACGACCGGGTCGAGGCGATGCGCCTCGCGGATGCCGGGCTGCGGCGCGCGCTCCCGCAGTTCCTCAAGGGTGGCCACTCCGAGCCGGGCGAGACGCTGGAGGAGATGATCACGGCGTTCGACACGCATGTCGGTGTGGCCGACGACGTCATCGCCTCGCTCCGCGCCGATGCCACGCTAGAGCGGGTGACTGATCTCGTCTTCCAGGCGCATTCGGTCGATCCGCCGCACCCCTACATCCTGCGTTCGATCGAGCTCGTCGCGGACAAGGTCGCGCCGGCGCTGGGCTGGACCAGGACGGCGGCAGATGTCGCCCTGGCGGGCTAAAGCATGATCCGGAAAAGTGCGCAGCGGTTTTCCGAAATGATCATGCTCGAACAATAACCTAAAGCGCGATGACGATTCATCCCAATCTCATCGCGCTTTAGCCGAAATGAATGTGATCGTGTTGCACGAGGCTGAATGATGGGAACGAAGGATATCATCGACACGCTCGCCGGGATTGAACCGGGCTCGGCGCTGGACACCATTCGCGCGCGCCGGCTGCAGGCGCGCGAGAATGCGCAGAAGAGCTATCTCTCGCTGTTCGAGCCGATTGACGCCAGCGATTTCTCGCTTGCCGAACGCGCCGCGGTCGCGGCCTTCGTGACCGGCCTCCACGGCGAGTCCCCCGTCGCCGCGTTCTACCGCGAGAAGCTTGCCGTGAACGCGGATGGAGCAGCTTTGTTCGAAGCGATCAAGGCCGAGATCGAGCGCGGCAAGACGTCGGGCCCGTATGGCGCTTTTCCGGCTGGCCCGCTGTCGGTCGAGAACAAGGCCGGGCTCATCTACCGGGTGAGCACGGAGCGCAGGCCTGCCCTCGGTGCGCGGCTCGTCGCGGCGCTGGAACATGCCCACCTGCTGGTGTTCCGGCCCCGCGATGCCGCGTCTTCCGACATGAAGGCGCTGCTCGCAGCTGGCTGGTCAAACACTGGCATCGTCACGTTCTCTCAACTCGTCGCGTTCCTGTCGTTCCAGGTGCGAGTCGTCACCGGACTGCGCGTGCTCGGCGCTTCGCTTGGGCGCACCGCGAACGCCGCTTCTGGCGCGTAGGAGGCTGCATCATGAGCGCTGAAAACAAAGTCATTCCGCCCGTCGTGTTCACTCAGGACGAACTCGGCTGGGTGTCGTGGATTGATCCGCTGCCCGAGGCTGAACTGACCGAACGGCATTTTTCCGGCCTCGTCGATCGCGCCCGCGCCAAATCGGAATATTTCCGCCTGCTGGTGCGGGATCCCGAGGTGCTGGAAGCCCGTACCAAGACCGACAAGGACATTTTCTACAACACCGCCGATGGCCTGCCGCGCGCCGAGCGCGAGCTCGCAGCCGCAGCGACCTCGCGCTACAACGGCTGCATCTATTGCGCGTCCGTGCATGCACGCTTTGCCAGCACCTATTCCAAGCGCGGCGACGACGTGCAGCGCCTGCTCGACGAAGGCGTCGGAGCCGATCTCGGCGAGCGCTGGAATGCCGTCGTCAAGGCGTCCGTCGCACTGGCTGCAACGCCGATCGCGTTTGGTCCGGACAATATCGAGGAGCTGCGCCGCGCCGGCCTCGACGATGCGGAGATCGTCGACGTCATCAACGGCGCGTCGTTCTTCAACTGGGCGAACCGGCTGATGCTGTCGCTCGGCGAGCCCTCGAAATAGGCAGCTTCACTGGCACAAGAATTGCCGCTTGTTTGTAACACCTGAGTGGATGGAGCCGTGCATGAGCAACATCGATCGCCGTACCTTGGTCAAGGGCTCGCTTGCCGCCATGATGGCTGGAGCGGCTTTCTCGCGTTCCGCCTTCGCGCAATCCTCTGAGCCGATTCTGCTCGGCGTCAGCGGTCCCCTCACGGGTCCCAATGCGCAATATGGCACACAGTGGAAACAGGGCTTTGATTTTGCGCTCGACGAGATCCTCGGCGCCGGCGGCATCAATGGCCGCAAGCTCGCCTACAGCTTCGAGGACAGCCAGAGCGATCCGCGCCAGTCCGTGGCGATCGCGCAGAAATTTGTGTCCGATCCCCGCATCGTCATGGAGCTTGGCGATTTCTCCAGCCCGGCCTCGATGGCGGCCTCGCCGATCTATCAGCGCGGAGGTCTGGTGCAGTTTGGTTTCACCAACTCGCATCCCGATTTCACCAAGGGCGGCGACTTCATGTGGAGCACCTCGGTCAGCCAGGCCGACGAGCAGCCGCTGCTGGCGTCATATGCGGTGAAGCGCCTCGGCCTCAAGAGGCTCGCAGTACTGCACCTCAACACCGATTGGGGCCGCACCAGCCGCGACTATTTCACCAATGCTGCCAAGGAGTATGGCGCGGAGATCGTGGTCACCGAGGGCTACATCGCGGAGGAGCGGGATTTCCGATCGACACTGGTGCGCGTCCGCGACGCCAATCCGGATGGGCTGATCCTGATCTCCTATTATTCCGACGGTGCGCTGATCGCGCGCCAGGCGCGTCAGGTCGGGCTGAAGCAGGTGATCTGCGCTGCGAGCTCGGTCTATTCGCCGAAATTCCTGGAGCTCGGCGGCGAGGCGGTCGAGGACGTGCACGTCGGCACGCGCTATTTCCCGGAAGACCCGCGGCCCGAGGTGCAGAAGTTCATCGCGGGCTTCAGGAAGAAGTACAACGGGCTGGAGCCCGACGCATTCAATGCCTACGCCTATGACGCGATGAACATGGCGGCCGCGGTGGTGAAGATCGGTGGCGCAGATCGGCGCGCCATTCGCGACGCGTTCACGAAAGTGAAGGATGTCCCGAGCGTCATCTTCGGCACGGCGACGTTCGACGTCGCGACCCGCCGCGTCAAGGGTGCCATGAATGCCGAGCTCGTCGTGCGCAAGGGCCAGTTCGCGCTCTGGGACGGCAAGCCGACCTGACATGATGGTCGGACCAAAGCATGATCCGGAAAAGTGCGAAGCGGTTTTCCGGAAAGATCATGCGCAAAAACAAGCTAAAGCGCGATGACGAACTTTTCCGATCTTATCGCGCTTTAGTCGCTCCGGCCGCTTTTCTCTCTACTCGGGGGCTACCCGCGTGTCTTCCTGGCTCGACTACACGATCAACGGGCTGATCGTCGGTAACGTCTACGCTCTCGTTGCGGTCGGGCTTGCGCTGATCTTCGGCGTCAGCCGATTGATCAACTTTGCCCAGGGCTCGATCTATCTCGTCGGCGCCTATATCGGCTGGGTCGCGGTGGTGCAACTGCACACGCCACTGCCGCTCACGATCATCGTGGTGGCGGCCTCCGCTGCGGTGGTCGGATTGATCATCGAACGCTTCGGCCTGCGCCCCCTGCAGAACTCGGTGCGCATTGCGCCGCTGCTCGCGACGATCGGCATCAGCTTCGTGCTCGATCAGCTCGTGATGCTGACGTTCTCGCCCAACCCGCGGGCGCTGCCGAGCCAGTTACCCGACGTTCGCTTCCAGGTCGGTGGCGGCACGATCGGGCCGCTTGATCTGCTGATCGCCGGCGTCGGCATCAGCAGCGCGCTGCTGCTGTTCGTGTTCCTGCGCTACAGCAAGCTCGGCTGGGCGGTGCGTGCCACGGCGCAAGACCGTGACGCAGCGATGCAGATGGGCGTCGACGTCAACCGCGTCAATCAGGCCGTGTTCGGCATTGCCGCTGCGCTCGGTGGCGTCTCCGGCATGCTGGTCGGCATGTACTACAACCAGATCGACACCGCGATGAGTCTTCAGGCGACGCTCAAGGGCGTGGTCGCCGAGGTGGTCGGCGGCGCCGGCAATGTGCCTGGCGCCGTGGTCGGCAGCCTGTTGCTCGGATTGGTGGAGAGTTACGGCGTCGCCGTGTTCGGCACCAGCTACCGCAATCTCTTCGCGTTCCTGCTGCTGGTCGTTGTCCTCGTGCTGCGGCCCAATGGCCTGTTCGCCAGCGCGCGGCAGGCGCCGCCCGAGCCGCTCACCGGCACCTTCATCGCCCCCGAGCCGCCCGGTGCGCATTCCGCGCTGGGCCCTGCTGGCCGCCACCGGCATCTTCGCGATCCTGCCGCTGTTTCCGGTGTCATTCTACGTGCTCCAGACTTTCATCAACGCCTGGCTGCTCGGCATGCTTGCGCTGAGTCTGACATTGGTTGCGGGTACGATCGGCCAGGTCTCGCTCGGACACGCCGCGCTGCTGGCAATCGGCGCCTACACTTCCGCGCTGCTGTCGCTGAATTTCACCGTTCCCGTCGGCCTTGCCGTCATCGGCGGCGGCCTGATGAGCGCGGCGCTCGGCACGGCGCTGATCTCGCCGTCGTTCCGCCTGCGAGGGCACTACGTGTCGATCGCCACGCTCGCCATCGGCGAGATCGTGTCGCTGGTGATCCTGAATTGGGAGAGCGTCACCCGCGGTCCGATCGGCATCTCCGGCATCCCGCCGCTGTCGCTGTTTGGCTACGATTTGATCAGCCCCACTTCGATCTACTGGTTCAGTTTTGCGGTGATGATCGTGCTGGCGCTGCTGCAGGGGCGCTTGCTCGGCTCGCATCTTGGCCGCAGCTTCCGCGCCATTCGCGACGACGACATCGCCGCGCGCGCCTACGGCCTCAGCCTGAACCGCTACAAATCGTTGGCCTTCATCTTCGGCGGGTTCGCCGCCGGCGTCAGCGGCGGCATCGCTGCACATCTCTATTCCTACATCAACCACGAAACCTTCAACACGCAGCAATCCATCCTGGCGTTGACCGTCGTGATCCTCGGCGGCCTCGGCAATGTCGTCGGGGCCATCGTCGGATCGGTCGCGCTGGTCGGCCTGCCCGAGTTGTTCCGGATCGCGGCGGAGTACCGCATCCTGATCTACGGCATCGTGCTCCTGCTGCTCGTGCGGTTCAGGCCGCAGGGCCTGTTGGGGACGATGTGATGGCGGAGCAGCTTAACTCCATGCTGTCCCTGCGCGGGCTGACGCGGCGCTTCGGCGGCCTCACCGCGGTCGACGCTATCGATCTTGACCTCGCCAGGGGTGAGCTGATCAGCATCATCGGCCCGAACGGCGCCGGCAAGACAACGCTGTTCAACCTCGTGACCGGGCTCGATCGGCCCGATGCCGGTGATGTCAGCTTCGAAGGTCAGGACATCACTGGTCTCTCGCCGGAACGGCTGGCGGCCGAAGGTATCGGGCGCACGTTCCAGCTCGGCCGCGTCTTCGGCAATCTCAGCGTTATGGACAACGTCCTGATCGGCGCCCACACGCGGCTGCGCGCGGTGAAGCCGCCCGTGCCGGTGATCGGCCCGCTGCTGGAGTTGGGGTTGGCGCTGCTGCGCCCTGCGAGCGTCAAGCTTGAAGAAGAGAAATTGCGGGAAGAGGTGAAGGTCATTCTCGCGCGCTTCGGGGAGCGGCTGCTGCCGCGGATCGACCAGCCGGCCTACAGCCTGTCCTACGCCAACCGCCGCCGCGTCGAAATCGCGCGCGCGCTCGCGCTGAGGCCGCGCCTGCTGCTGCTCGATGAGCCCACCGCCGGCATGAACCCGACCGAGACCGCGGAGATGCAGGCGCTCGTCGCCGAGCTGAAGGCTGAAGGGCTGACCATCCTCCTGATCGAGCACAAGTTAGAGATGGTGATGCGCCTCTCCGACCGCGTCATCGTCATGGACGAAGGCAGGAAGATCGCGGAAGGGCCGGGCGAAGAGGTGCGCAACGATCCCAAGGTGATCGAGGCCTATCTCGGCCACGGCCTGTCGGGGACGACGGAGCAGGAGAGCGCGGCATGACGGCGAACGTATCCGAGCCGCTGCTCGCGCTGTCGGGCGTCAACACCTTCTACGGCCAGGCCCAGGTCCATTTCGACCTGTCCATTACCGTCGGCCGTGGCCATATCGTCTGCCTGCTCGGCGGCAACGCCAGCGGCAAGTCGACGACGATGAAGATCATCCTGGGCCTGGTGAAGCCGCGCTCGGGCGAGGTGACCTTCGACGGCGCCTCGCTGCTCGGCCTGTCCACGCCGCAGATCGTTCGCCGCGGCATCGCCTCGGTACCGGAGGCGCGGCGGCTGTTTGCAGACATGAGCGTGCGCGAAAACATCCTGATGGGCGCGTTCGTGCGGAGCGACCGCGATGCGGTGGCGCAGGATCTCGACAAGATGCTCACGCTGTTTCCAAAACTCGGCCAGCGGCTGTCGCAGCGCGCCGGCTCGCTCTCAGGCGGCGAGCAGCAGATGGTCGCGATGGCGCGCGCACTGATGAGCCGGCCGCGCATGATCGTGATGGACGAGCCGACCATGGGCCTGTCGCCGCTCTATGTCGATCGCGTGCTGGAGCTGATCAGGACCATCAATCAGGAGGGCGTCTCGGTCTTCATGGTCGAGCAGAATGCCAGCCTCGCGCTCGAGATCGCGCACGAAGCCTATGTGCTCCAGATCGGCAAGATCGTGCTATCAGGCCCGGCGCGGGCGCTGAAGGACGACCCCCGCGTCCGCGATGCCTATCTTGGCGGCTCTGAGGCGGCCTAGCTCTGCACCCGGTCGACAGTGGCCGGGACGTTCCAGGTCGATCTCAAGCGGAGGCCGCGCTCCGAGCCGGCTCCGCCGGCAGATCATCGCCATTGGGATCGCCTGGCGCCGTGGCCCAGGCCAGCTCCACCAGCGTCACGATCCTGCGTCCACCGCCGTCGAGCTGGCAGACGATCAGGCCCTGCTCCTCCATGTAGCCGAGCAGGCGCTGAGCCCGGCGCAGCGAGTGCGAGCCATAGGCGCGGGCGATCGCGGCGTCGCCCGGACAGGGCCAGCCTTCCTTCGCCGCGCGCGCGATCATCATGAACACGCCCTGCATGTCGTCGGGCAGGATGGAGGCGCGCAGCGACACTTCCTGCCAGGCATCATCTTCGGCGAGATCAGCGCCGAGTCCGGCGCGCGCGTGCGTCAGCATACGGCGGAATTCGTTGAGGTCGGGTACGGCCGAGCCGAGGCCTTCGATGCGGCAGCGGACCACGAATTCCTGATAGAGCACGCTGATAGCGCGGAAGCCGGCATCGGGCTCGGCGAGCACGGCGCGCAAGGTGCGGTCGACGCGTTCGCGCCGCTCCGCGAGCTCTTCGGCGCTGACCGTCACCTCGACGACTTCCGGCTGGATTACCGGCGCGGCGGCGGCCTTGGCGGCGCGGAGCTGCTCGAGCAGGTCCGGC
>NZ_LGHL01000003.1 GCF_001908205.1 Bradyrhizobium sp. NAS80.1 | reverse complement strand
ATCCCGATGATCTGCTCTTCCGTAAAGCGGCTGCGCTTCATGCTCTGGTCCTCATATGGGCCAGAGCGAACTTCAATCTGGATTAAGTCCAAGGGGCAAGGTCACCCGCAGCCACGATTCCGAAGCGCGATTGTCTCATCGTCACGACGAAGGTGACGTCAAGCGGCACCTAGCGTTACACGGGCTTAATTTTGAACAAACGCTCGCACAGCGACACTTGTATTGACCCTTCAGGCCCGAAACCTAAATCACGGCCCGCCTATAGCGACGAGTGCAACTTCAACAACCGCGTTTCCAGGCAAGGAGACCACCCCCCACAGCTGTACGCGCTGGAGCACGCGCGCCGGGGATGCGGCTCTCGATGTAAGACGTTGCGAAGTCCGCAATTTCGGAATGACGGGTGTAGTCTGTGGGCCCATTGATGTAGACAGTCAAACTCAGTACCGAGCTGATCCGCTCACCAGCAGTCAGCTCGCTCTCCGCCGCCCGTAACGCGTTTTGCGTTGCCAGTTCTACTGCAGGACGATAGGTGTCCAGCGTTGCGTTCGTTACAACTTGCCCGGTATAGAGCAAGTTGCCATCCTTTCTCGGTGTCATCCCAGATACGAAGATCATGTCGCCGTGACGTCTGGCAGGCGAGTAGCGTCCCTGCAGCGCTGGAGCGGATCGAAGGGTCACCGTGCCTCACTTCCGATACCGATGCGTCATCTCGACGATGCGCCGCCCTGCAGCCACCGCGGCGGCGTGTTCTTGAGAGAAATTCAGCCGGATGCTGTTCGGGTAAGGCCCGAACTCAGTGCCGGGCGTGACGATGACGTCGGCCTGGTGACGCAGCAACCGCACGAAATCCTGCAATTCGACCGCGAGCGGTGGCAGTGTCGGGAATAGGTAACTGCCCGCTTGAGGCTCGCGCGTAGCTAGGCCTCCATCGCGAAAAACACGAAGGAGATCGTCGCGGATCGCTTGGTGCTGCACAATCCGTTCCTCGAGCCAACCCGCGGGCTCGCGGAACCAGGTGCGAAGAACCGCCTGATTGTAGCCAGCGGCGCGCAACGAGACGATGGCCTGCAGCTTTTCCATCCGCTCGATGACTGCTGGCGCGCCGAATGCGATGCCCAGCCTGTAACCACTGAGCGATTCCGTCTTCGATGGTCCCATGATGGTGACGACGCGCTCCTCCGGCAGCCCGGCGGCGCGGATATGCGCAAAGGTCCGCTTTGCGTAGAGAAGCCGGGAGTAGAGCTGATCCGCGATCACCGTGACGCCGAAGGCGGTGGCAAGCCGGGCGATCTCGCCGATTTCCCGCGTCGAATAAACCGCGCCGGTCGGATTGTTCGGATTTGAGAACAGAAACACCCGCGCTCCGCTTTCAAACGTAGCCCTGAGCTGCGCGAGGTCGAGGCCGGCCTCTTCGGAGCCACCCAGATAGTCCATCCTCACCGGCGCCGGTTGCCCGCCGGAGAATTCGACGAGCTTCCGATTGGCGAAATAGTCCGGCTCGACGATGGCGACCTTATCGCCGGAGTTGACCAGGGATGCGACTGCCAGAAACAGGGCGCCCTGCGTGCCCGGCGTGATGATCGTGCCGTTGTCGGCGGAAACCTTCGCGCCTGTGAACGCGGCGAGTACCGCAGACAGCTCGGCGCGGATGTCAGCCGAACCGCGATACTCGGTGTATGCCTGCCGTCCTCCGGCTGCAAGCGCTTCCGCAAAACGATCGGACGCGCCGGGTGTCGGCAGGAAAGCGTCGGCGTCACCATGCGAGAAGTCGACCGGGCGCCCCGGAATCTTCTCGCCATGCATCAGGCTGCCGACGTTTCCCGCGGCTTGACGCACCTCCTGGCCTGGCGCGTTGGCCGTCGCCAACGCGGCGAACTTGTCGAAGATCATCGCGGTGCGCCTTCCGATTTGTGGAAATCGACCAGCTCGGCGAGCGAGTTGACGGTCAAGGACGGATCGGCGTTGGCAGCCAGGGTCGCTCCGGTACCCTTCTTGCCGTGGCGGCGGTTCACCCAAACGGTTGTCAGGCCGAGCCTGTTTCCAGGTGAAATATCGTGGTGCTTGCTTTGGGCGACGTGGAGTATCTCTTTCTTGTCGATGCCATGCCGAGCAGCTTGGTTAAATGCCGCGTCGAAATGTGGCTGGCCGGGTTTGTAAGAGCTCACGTCTTCCGCCGTGACCGTGAACAGGAACGGCACCTCCAGCTTCTTGAGCGTGCCTGCGAGCGACGCGTTGTCTACATTCGAAAGGATGCCGAGTGCGTAGTGCTGGCTCAGGTATCGCAGGCTTTCGACTGTGTCCGCGAATGGACGCCAGAACGGCACCGATCTCGCGAACTCGACCGCGCGGGCAGGGTTCTCATCCCAGCCGAACTGTTCCTCGATGTCTCGCCACGAGCGTCGCAACACGTCGGGATAAAGCAGGGTCGGACGCGTCTGCTGATGCTTGGCCTGCATGAGAGCAAACGTGCTGACGACGAGATCCGGAGGAACCTGGGTTTTCATCTCGAGGAGCCATGGCTGCACCAGATTCGATATGGACGTATCCCAATCGATCAGCGTGCCGTAACAGTCGAACGTCAGCAGTTTGAATTTCGAGAACTCGAGCATTTACTTCTCTTCCCTTGAAGTTTCTTCCCGATGCAGGTGCGCCTGCACGCGCCTGGTCGAAGCGTCGGTCTGATCGACGATCAAGCGGCAGGCTTCGTCGATGCGTCCATCGCGAATCTTCGCGACGATGAGGAGATGGCTCTCCACCCAGTCGGAGCTGAGGCCGGAATTGGCCCACGCCGGAAGCAGGTAGCGGTTGATCCCCTGGTAGAGGCCTCCGATTTGCGCAAGGAGGCGCGGCCGCTCGGCCCGCTTGTACAGGCTGCGATGAAACTCCCAGTGCAGGTTGGCGCGATCGAGCGGATCCGATGCCTGAGCGGCCTTGGTCAGAACGGTTTCGGAATATTGCAGGTCGGCACTGGTGAGACGTGGGGCCGAGTGACGTAGCGCGTGCGGCTCGAGCAGTCCGCGCAACTCGGCGATCTCGAGGAAATCCTGCTCCGAGATCTGAGAGACGGTCACGCCGCGGTTGGGATGCAGAACCGCCAGTCCGTCGGCGATCAGACGCTGAAGCGCTTCGCGCACGGGCGCTACGCTGACGCCAAACCGCGCCGCGACATCATTTTGCTTGAGCTGCGCTCCGCTGGCGATCGTTCCTAGCAGGATCGCACGGCGCAACTGCTCCGCGATGTGGTCTGAGGTGGAAAGCTTTATCGCCGAGATGCCTGCGAGGGCGTCGGAGAGAGTCATTCTTGACATTCCCGTCATATCGCGTGATCTTCGATTATCGATAATCTAATATCGATAGGAAATCAAGAGGAACGTCACCGGCGCGAGTTGGCGCGTAAGGAGTTGAAATATGACGCAAATTTCGGAAACAACGATTATCCAGGCCGGGAAACCGGCCGGCTCGCTCTCCCGGACGGCTTTGGCCGCCACTGTCGGCACCACGATCGAATGGTACGATTTCCAAGTCTACGGCCTGGCGGCGGCTCTCATCTTCAATTCGCAGTTCTTTCCGAACTTCGATCCATTGGCCGGTACGCTGCTCTCATTCGCCACTTTCGCCGTCGGCTTTCTCGCCCGTCCGATCGGAGCGATCATCTTCGGGCATATGGGCGATCGCATTGGTCGCAAGTCGACGCTCATCACGACGTTCCTGCTGACGGGAGTGGCGACCCTCCTCGTCGGGTGCCTTCCCAACTACGAGGCTATTGGCGTCCTCGCGCCCATCCTGCTGGTGCTCCTTCGTCTCATTCAGGGCATCGGCCTGGGCGGCGAATGGGGTGGCGCCGTGCTGGTCATGACCGAAAGCGAGGCGCAAACACGGCGCGGACTGCTCGGCAGCCTTCCACAGTTAGGCTCTCCCGCAGGTCTGGTGATCGCAACGCTGGTATTTACGGCGACGACGGCAATCTTGGGCACCGATCAATTTGCCTCATGGGGCTGGCGTCTACCTTTCCTTCTCAGCTTCGTGCTCGTAGTGGTGGGCGCATTCGCCAGATTCTCGATGCCGGAAACCAAAGCCTTCTCCAAGGCGAAACGCACGAAGGCAATCGCGGCATTTCCGCTCGTGGAAACGTTGCGGACCCAGTGGCGCGAGGTTTTGCTGGCAGGCGGACTGTTTCTTGTGACGAGTGGCGGCTTCTACGTCTATGTGACCTTCATGGTCGCTTACGGCTCGACAAGTCTCGGCTTGTCTAGAGAACTGATGCTCCACGGCGTTCTGGCATTCGCAATCACCGAACTGCTGATCATCGTCCCAGTTTGCGCTTTTTCCGACCGAATTGGACGCCGGCCAGTGTTCATGGCGGCTGCGATCTTCACGATCCTGTTTGCCTTTCCCCTGTTCTGGCTCGTGAATACGAAAGCCACATCGTTGATCTTCCTTGCCATGGCGGTCGGTGGAATAGCCAACGGTGTCTTGTTCGGAATTATGGGATCATTCGGCCCGGAACTCTTCAAGACCAGCGTTCGCTACACCGGAGCTTCCCTCGGTTATCAGTTGTCAGCAGCACTGGGTGGCGGACTTACCCCTCTCATTGCGACAGCGCTGGTCAAATGGGCCGATGGAAGTTATTGGCCAGCTCCGGCTTGGCTCGCAGGCCTCGCATTGGTGAGTCTTATCGCTGCGATTGTTGCACCTGAAACGCGATCTCGCTCGCTATCTGAGGAGATCGGTTGAACATCGGAGAGAGTGTGCTCGGAAGCGACCGGGGCACACTCTCCCCGCTGATTGAGCTAATGTTCGCTGGGACGGTCCTTATGGTAACGTCTCAGGGCGTTACTCACCACTCGCCACCATCATCCGCGGAGATGGTTGCAACCGCTTCCTCATACGATGAGACTGGCTCGGCTGCGTCGGATACGGCCACGATGAGTGGAAATGAACCGATCCGCCAAATGGATCGACGCCAAGGTAGCGCGAACCAGACGAATGCCGCGATCTGCAGTGCTACGTTGAGACCGAACGCGACTTGATAGGCTTGGACGGACCTATGGCCGTCCTCCGAGGGCCACTGCTCCAAGACCAGGCCCGTCGTGTACTGGGCCAGAAATGCCCAACCGAAGTGCAGAACGTTCAAGGCGCCATTAGCACGGCCGGCAAGCTCCGGCGGAAAGTAATCCGCTATCACCGCGAAGCTGACCACTGTCGCCGTTCCGACCATTGCGACGACGGACCACGGCAGAACGGATGGAAGGGGGACGCGCAGGATCAACGCCAATTCGGCTACGATAAACAGCACCGCGACGACCACCAGAATCGTCTCCGCCCCGCCCCCTCTTCGTTTGATCCAATGGACCGTTGTACCGAACAACCAGGCACCACCGCTCAATACGATGGACATTATGAAAAGCTGTCTGACGAGACTTGCGCGATCAAGCCCCTCTACGTCTGTCAGCCACGGCGATGCCCACAATCCCTGCAGGGACCAGGCCGATCCAACGCAAGTCGCCGACAACGGGGCAATGCGCCAGAAGCGCCGATCGCCGAAAACGGAGCCAAGGGTGGCGCGCGCTGCTGATGGGACAGCGCCTCGTTCAGGCACGACGATATAGATGAGAATGGCTATCGCACCAGTAGCGGCTGCCAGGATCTCAAAGAGCTGCCGCCAGCCCATCCACGCGAGCAGGTGTTCGACGGGAGCAGTAGCGGTCACCGCTCCTAGCGAGCCCAGCATTACCATGTAGCCGTTCAGCAAGGCAACTCGCTCCCTGGGGAACCAAAGGATGATTGATTTCAGACCTGCTGTCAGCGCCGCCGCCACGCCAAGCCCGATCATTGCACGCGCGATCAAAAGTGACAGGAAGTCGGTCGATACCGCGAACAGTCCGGCGCCCACTGCTGCGAGCAAGAGCAGAACACTCTGGACGCGACGCGGACCAAATCGGTCCAACAATATGCCGACGGGGATCTGAGCCGCCGCGAAAACAAGGAAATAGACTGACGTAAGCAACCCGAGGTCGGCAGTCCCAAGCCCGGTATCCGAGCTGAGATGACTGGCGATCAAAGCGTTGATCGTTCGAAACAGGTACGAAAGATAGTATCCAGCAGCAAACGGGAGAAATACGCACGCGATTCGACGCCATGCTATTAAGATTTTCATGCTGGCCCCTTTTGCTCTCAGCTCGTGCGAGCCGATAGCGCGTCCAGCTTTTTGTCAGTTCGGCTAAATTGCTGCGGTCGTAGGCTGGCGTAGAAAAAGAAGGGACGGCGCCGTTAGCTTGTCCCGGAAGGCTCGGTCAGGATTCGTCGACCGGTTCCTGGCGGCGGATATCTTCCGGAATCTCGCGGAGAAAGCTTTGTCCCTTTTGCAAACGACGCCCGAGCGCCTCGACGAATCCTTCAAAGCGCTCCCTGCCCTTTATCTGCGCGGCGGCCTGTGCGTCGTTCGACAACGGTGGCGTGATGGTCAGCCAGAAACGAATGAAGAGAGCCAAGCTCTCGGCTGTCAAGCCAACGTCGCGCTCCAGCCTCTGCATTTGACGCGACAACCGATCCAAGCGACGGTTAAACGCCGCCTCCCGTCTGTCCGCTCCATCCGGTGACAGAAACGAAGCGACAGCCGCTTCCACGATCGCAGACCGGGAAAGCTTCTTGCGATCGGCGAGCTCCGAGATCTGTTTCAGAAGCTCTGGCGGAAAGTAGACGTTCATCCGGTCGCGCATATTGCCTCAGAGCTCCATGCCGTCATTCGGGTCCATGGCGACTTGACGGGCGACACCGCGCATTTGTTGGCGTGTGGGCCGGGACTGGCGGACCGCATCCTCGTCATCGTCAAGAACGGCGGCAAATTCCTCTGCCGGAGTCGGCTCGGTTGTTTCTTTGACGATTGCGACGTGATCGGGGAGTTCGGGCTCGCGGCGGAGGCCGCTGTTAGCCGTATCTCCGTCGGCCTCCGCGGCCTTGTCAGTTGGACCTTCCGTCGGCTTCGGCGTTCCGAGCGTTGACCATCCGTCCGTTCGTGATGATCGGCCGGCCCCCGCCGGATCGGGCGGCGGCAAGACCCGCTCAGCGAATCGCCGATCCTCGTAGTAGCGGACCTTCCTCGCCCGGACCGGCGCCGTCCCTGCCACCATGACGATCTCGTCCTGCGGCGGAAGCTGCATGACTTCGCCAGGAGTCAAAAGGGGTCTCGCAGTCTCCTGCCGTGAGACCATGAGGTGCCCCAGCCATGGGTTCAACCTGTGCCCAGCATAGTTCTTCATCGCCCGCATCTCCGTTGCCGTGCCCAGCGCGTCGGACACCCGCTTGGCGGTCCGCTCGTCATTGGTCGCGAAGCTGACTCGGACGTGGCAGTTGTCGAGAATGGCGTTGTTGGGTCCGTAAGCCTTCTCGATCTGATTGAGCGATTGCGCGATCAAGAAGCTCTTGATGCCGTACCCCGCCATGAAGGCCAGCGCAGACTCGAAGAAATCAAGCCGGCCCAACGCCGGGAACTCGTCGAGCATCATCAGGACTCGATGCCGGCGGTCGCGGGCGTGCAGATCCTCGGTCAGGCGCCGGCCGATCTGGTTCAGCACGAGTCGGATCAATGGTTTCGTCCGGGAGATGTCGGAGGGCGGCACCACGAGGTACAGCGTCGTCGGACGGCTATCCGCGATCAGATCCGCGATCCGCCAGTCGCAACGGCAGGTTACCCGGGCCACGACGGGATCGCGGTAGAGCCCCAGGAACGACATCGCAGTGGACAGGACGCCAGAACGTTCGTTCTCGGACTTGTTGAGGAGCTCGCGCGCGGTCGAGGCGACCACAGGATGAGCACCCTGCTCGCCAAGATGCGGCGTGGTCATCATCGCCTTCAAGGTGGCTTCGATCGGCTGCTTCGGGTCGGACAGAAAGGCGGCGACGCCCGCCAAAGTCTTGTCCGCCTCGGCGTAGAGGACGTGGAGGATGACGCCGACCAGGAGCGAATGACTGGTCTTCTCCCAATGGTTCCGCTTGTCGAGTGAGCCCTCGGGGTCGACCAGGACGTCGGCGACGTTCTGGACGTCGCGAACCTCCCATTCCCCGCGCCTGACCTCGAGCAGCGGATTGTAGGCTGAGGACTGTGGGTTGGTTGGGTCGAACAACAGGACGCGGCCATGACGAGAGCGGAAGCCGGCGGTCAGTTGCCAGTTCTCACCCTTGATGTCGTGCACGATGGCCGAACCCGGCCAAGTGAGAAGCGAGGGGACCACGAGGCCGACCCCCTTGCCCGACCGGGTGGGTGCAAAACACAACACATGCTCCGGTCCGTCATGGCGGAGGTAGTCGCGATCGAGCCTGCCCAGCACGACACCATCCGGACCGAGAAGTCCGGCCGCTCGAACTTCTTCCGCATCAGCCCAGCGCGCCGAACCATAGGTTTCGACATGCTTGGCCTCGCGCGCCCGCCAAACCGACATGCCGATCGCCACCGCGATCGAAACGAAGGTCCCCGACGCCGCGATGAAGGCACCCTCGACAAAGACCCGTGGCGCATAGGCGTCATAGACGAACCACCACCAGAAGAAGACTGGCGGATAGTAGATCTTGAAGCCCGACAGTTCGAACCAGGGCCGCCCGAGCTCCGGTTGCCAGGCGAGCCGCCAGGCCGTCCACTCGGTTGCTCCCCAGATGGCAAGCAAAACGATCAGGCCGACAACGATCACCTGTCCCCAGAGGATTTTAGTTCCGGACATCGCCAACGCCCTTCCGTACTGAATTGGTGAGATAACTAGAGGCCGAGGTCGCGCTTCCGACCAAAGCCCCATTCGATGCCGCCACCGTCCTTTACGACGCCGGTGACGTGTTGGCCGAGCCTCTTTTCGAGCTCGCGCGACCAGGGTACGAGCTGGAAGCCGAGCCCATTGTCGATCATGGCGAAACGCCCCGAGGTGAGCGTCAGCCGCTGTCGGTACGTGCCCGCCACATGCTCCCCTGAGGTGGCCTTCACATGAGGCAGGCCGGTGTCGGCCGAGATTTTTGCCGCCACCCCGTCCAGTTCGCGTCGGCGCAGCGTGTCCAGGAGGTCGCGCTGCAGGATGATGCGTTGGCCCTGTCGCCGCGCGAGACCTTCCTGAACAAGATGCTCAGCACGGGCTTCCATGGCATCGCGGGCCTCGCGGCCGAAGCCTCCCATCGCGAGCGGCATCGGATCCCGCTCGACCAGCCGGTGGTCGAGCCAGGTGGCCCCTTTTGCAGTGACCTGCCCACCGAGATCGAGATCGGAACGGGTTGCGAGCACCAAAGTGGGGCGCGGATCGCCAGTCTGACGGAAGCGCCGGACTTCGACGATACCGCCGACCGGTGGTGCATGTTCGAAGGCTTCGACCCCTCGGAAGCGCATGTGGTGCGCGCGACCGTCTGTCCCGTCGATCAGGGCGTAGGCCTCACCAGTCAGTTCGTCATGCAATCCACGATCGACCAGCCGTCCGATGATTTGGGACGTCGGGTGTCCACCTTCGATGATGTAGTCGGCAACGCCGCGCGCTTCCCCACGCTCGGCAAAGGCGCGGTGCATGGTCTTGATGATGTCGCCGCGCATGCCGAGGTCGCGCAAGCTACGCTCCGCCTCGAGCCCGACCATCCATTCTCCGGCTGCGGCCGATGCGGCAAGACCCATCCTCTCGAGGTGCTGAAGGCGACCGACCATCAGGCACCGGATCTCGGGATCGAAACTGCCGGGGTGTTCGGGGCGAACATCAATATAGCCGGTTTCGTCAGCGGCCAGCCGGATTTCCTGATCGAGCCGCGTCCATCGCTCTGCCGTGACTTCTCTCTCCAGCGAACTGCGGATTTCATGTTCCGGCTTCGGACCCAGTTCGATCGCGACCAGTTCCTCGGCGCGTGAGCGCAGGCCTCGGCTGATGTAGTCGCGGGAGATCACGAGATCGGCCCCTTCCTCATCTACTCCCCGAACGAGAAGATGGACGTGAGGGTTGTCCGTATTCCAGTGATCGACGGCTACCCAATCGAGCCGCGTGCCGAGATCAGCCTCCATCTGCTTGGCGAGGTCGCGCGTGAAGGCCTTGAGGTCGGTCATGTCGCCTGCGTCCTCGGGCGAGACGATGAACCGGAAATGATGGCGGTCGTCCTTGCACGGTTCTGCAAAAGCCGCGCTATCAGCGCAGTCGGTGCCGGCATCGAACATCTCGGCCCGCTCACCACTCCGGGTCACGCCATCGCGCTTCAGATATGACAGATGGGCGGTCAGTGGTGCTGAGCGGAAGGCACGTCCCTTGTGTCGGACAACACGCGCCTTCACCACAACGCGCCGCGTCGGGCTGAACAACCGGCTGCGACTAAAGGCGAGCCGGCCGCGGCCGAACGTCGAGCGACCGTGGGCAGCAGAACGCCTGCGGGCCGTGGCCTGACTCGAGGTGTGTCCGGCTTTCTTCGCGGCACGCAGCACCTGGTTGATAAAGCTCTTCGGCTTCGGCGCGCGGGTGCTGCGGATGCGCCCAGGCCGAATACGCAGGTCGCTGTCGCCCGCGCTCACGGCAGGGCCTCCCTACGATCCAAAGCGCACACGGTGCCGAAAACGCCTTTGATCGCATTCGTCAAAATGCAAGGCGCGGCACGCGCCCCGACCGACCGGCACGCCGGAACGCAAGCCATGTCAATGACTTGCGGTTCGACCGGTGAGCCCCTTTTATCTCGCCCTCCTGCCGTCGTGCCTGCCCACTGCTCTCGCTCTTCCGCCAACTGCTCGCTGAAGCACGCCATTGCTTGCCACTTTGCGCGCCCGGTCATCGCGATGCTCCCGCATCCGATCGAGCGACAAACACGCCAGTAGACTTGGGTACCATCTGCGAAACATCACGCGACGAGATTGCGGTCGTTGCGCCGCTCGAAGACACGAACGTCGCCTTCCGATCGCCCGCATTGATCAGGTCAGCTCGCTCGACGAACAGCATCGCCGCTGCTGCTGACGACCGCTGGCTCACGGCCCACGCCGCTGGCAATTCGATGCCAAGCAGATTTGCAAGCCTTGTCACATAGGCTCGCGTCTCGTCTGGCAAAGGGCCGCCCGCGAGATGCTCTTCGTAGCGAGATGGCCCCGCATTGTACGCGGCAAACACGCCAGGCGAACCATAACGGTCGAGCAGTTCACGCAGATATGCCGTGCCGGCCAGAATGTTATCGCGCGGATCGTACGGATCGTTGCCTAGATCATAGCGTTGGCGCAATTCGGTCCAGGTCGCCGGCATGATCTGCATCAGGCCGAGTGCACCTTTGGGCGATCTGGCGCGCACGTCTCCAGCGCTTTCGATGCTAATGACTGAGCCGATCCAATTCCCCGGAACTGCAAAGCGCTTTGAAGCTTCGTCGACGAAAGCTGCAAACGGGTTGCTCACCTGAGTGACCGCTCGAACCGCGGCCGCTCCACTCTCGGCCAGAGCCGCACCGTGCGGCACAGCCCAGATGAGCAGCAGCGACGCAATGGCCCAAACACGCACGTCCGACCGAGCCAAGCATGCCGTCGTGCTCGCGCCCGTCCAGGGTAAAGCTGCTTCGCGCCGGCCGTTCGGCCGCCCTGGACCGCCGCTGCGCGCGCCGGCGTTGCAAACATTGGTCGGGACCGAGGAATGGTCCCGCAATCGATCGAACGGAGGAATGGCGGGGCGAACACGTGGAACACGCACGATCACTCCTCCCACGTCCAGATCGGAAGCGCGCGGCCGATCACCGCCGACGCCGGAAGAAATCCAAAGTACCGGCCATCAAGAGAGTCGTCCGACTGCCAATTCATGAGAAACAGCTCGCCGTCGCCGACGACGCGGCAGCCCTGCCATCTCGGCAGTGGCCGGCCGCGCCCGTCGCGATCCCGCGCCTCGCCCACCGCGATGGTATCGACCGAAATCGTGATCCCGCTTCTGCAGACCGTCTGACCGGGGAGCGCCAGCACGCGCTTAAGCATCGGGACGCCGACCGGCAGATAGCCGTTAACGTCGAGGAAGGTCGCAAGCGGCTCCGGCGGCTGCACGGCGACCAACTCAGTGACATGGAGGTGTTCCGCCGGCCGCAGGCGATAGAGACCGACCGGCACGCTCGCGGATGCATTCCAGATGTAGAGCGGAAGTGGCTCTAGGACGATCGTCGCGACGAGTGCAGCAACGGCCCCAAACGTCGCGGCCAGCGTCTTCAGGCGGCCCGTCACCGGATCACTCTCTGACGGTTAAGCCAAGCCTGGTGGCGCGCTTTCGTATACGGACGCGGGTTTTCGTTGACGGACAGACGATTATGAACGTGATGCCAATGATCAGGCGCAACGTCGGCGGGATCGATGCCGAGCGCCTCAACGGCGTCGATCATCTGCAACACTCGTTCGACCTTCGGCCAACCGGAGAGCCGCAGCAAAATCTCACCGCCGGGCGTCACATACGGCACGGTCGAGCAGCGCTGTCCCTGTGCGACCGCGCGCACGATGTCGATCCGCGAAATAGTCGTTCCAAAGTCGTTGGAGGTCCAACGGACAAAGGCAAAGATGCTGCCAGGAGCGAATGACAGGACACGCCGGTGACGATCAAGCTTCCGTTCCTTGACGACACGACCGAACCGAACGCGGTTTTCGATGCGCTTCTCGAGCCACAACACTTCCACTTCGGTGAGATCGCTCATGCCGCCGCTCTCCGAGGCTGGAACGGGTAGCCATGAGCTTTGGGGGCGGGGAAGTACCTGTTTGGCTTCTGCCGGCAAGCAGGTTTGACGGCCCGCTGTTGCCGGTCGCCTCCAATACTGTCGGTGCGCGAGGTTTCGTGAATCGGCGGGCGAGCGGACCTGAGTCCGACCAAGGACTGGCGTGCATAGAGTTCGTTCCATGTTTGTGAACTGATCCCAAAATGTGCGAGGATTGCGTACTGAGTCGTTTTCCGGATGGAGGGCGATTTGCGGCGCATTCCGCTGAGCCACCGGTCGCATGTGACCGGATTCCAGTCGTTGCCGACCGGTGTGACGGAGCATGAGAGCGCGCTGGAGCGGGACTTCGTGACGCTCGCGAGCTTCATGGATGCGGGCGCCGTCAGAACGGCGCAGCCGCTGACAATCCGTTTTGAGCATGAAGGTCGGCAGCGCCGATATACGCCGGACTTCCGCGTCATTTGGAGCGACGGCCGCACCGATATCGTCGAGATCAAATATCGGGCTGACTTGCGCGCGGGATGGCGCAGGCTCCGGCCAGCCTTTGCAGCTGCTCGGGCTTGGGCGCGCAGCAACGGTGCGCGATTCAGGATCGCTACCGAGCGCGGCATCCGCGGTCCGCGCCTTGAAGCGGCGAAGCGTTTGCTGCCGCTGCGGGGCACGCCGGTTGACGCGGTGCTTGCAGAGCAAGCGATTACATATGTCCGCGCCCGCTCGGCCAATGTTGGCGAGGTTGTCGATGTACTGCCGACGTCGCGCGAGGCCAGTCTCGCCGTAGTCTGGCGACTGATTGCGCGCGGCACACTCGTCGTCGATCTCACGAAGCCGATCACGGCCGAGACACAGGTCACGGTCCCATGAGCGCGCCCGAGCTGTCCACGGTTGATGCGGCAGCTTGGGACGAGGCCCGTCGTTGTTTGCCGGTCATCCGTCGCCTGGCGGAGAATTCGGCGCGCAAACGACGCGACGTCATCGCGGCCGCGGCTGAACTTGGTTACGGACCGACCCACGTGTACGCGCTGCTGCGGCGCTACCTGGCCGATGCACGGCTCACCAGCCTGTTGCCGCGTCGCCGCGGCCCCGAGCGAGGCAGATCCCTGCTTGATCAGGAGGTCGACGCCCTGATCAGCGAGGTGATCGACAACTTCTATCTGACCCGTCAGCAACCGCGGATCGCCGACCTCTTTGATGAGGTCAGGCGCCACTGCATCGCAGCCGGCTTGGTTCCACCGAGCCGTAAGGCAATTACCGCGCGGTTGCAAACGCGTCGTCCGCGCGACGTCGTGGCAAAGCGTGAAGGCCGCAAGGCTGCCCGTGATCGCTACCTTCCCGCAGTGGGATCCCTTGAGGCCCACTGGCCCCTGTCGCTGATTCAGATCGACCACACGCTGGTCGACGTCATCGTGGTCGACAGCGTGACCCGGATGCCGATCCAGCGCCCATGGCTGACGCTTGCGATTGATGTCTGCACGCGCTGTGTTGCTGGATTCCATCTGTCGTTGGAGCCGCCGTCTGCGACGTCGGTCGCGTTGTGCTTGAGTCATGCAGCCCTCTCCAAGGAGAGCTGGTTGGCTGAGCGCGGCATCGACGCAGTCTGGCCGGTGCGCGGCATCCCCGAGCGCTTGCATCTCGACAACGCCAAGGAGTTCCGATCCGAAGCCTTGAAGCGCGGCTGCGAACAGTATGGCATCGCCATTGATCACAGGCCGGTTCGGACGCCGCATTACGGTGGGCACATTGAGCGGCTGATCGGCACCGTGATGGGTAAGGTTCATCTGCTGCCGGGAACGACATTCTCCAATGTGCAGGCGAAGGGCGATCTGAACCCCGACAAGACGGCTGCCATGACGCTCGATGAAGTCGAGCGCTGGCTGGGCCACGCAATCGCTGGCGTCTATCACTGCGATCTGCATCGGGGCATCGGCATGACGCCGCTGGCTGCCTGGAAGCGCGGCACCCTCGGTGATGGCACGACGCTTGGCCGCGGCGAACCAACAGCGGTAGCCGATCCTCGCCGCTTCCTGATCGACTTCCTGCCGATTGCCCGGCGCATGATCCGGCGCGATGGCGTGGCGCTGCACTCGATTGCCTACTGGGCCGACGTGCTCAGCACCTGGACCGGACATCCGGAGCCAATGATCATCCGCTATGATCCGCGCGATCTCAGTCGCATCTATCTGCTCGGCCCGGACGGCTCCTATTATGACTTGAGCTACCGCGATCTGCGGCGCCCGCCCATTAGCCTGTGGGAGCACCGCTTGGCGCTGAAGGGGCTGCGCGAGGACGGCCGGGCTCTGGTCGACGAGACCGCGATCTTCCGCACAATCGAGGCTATGCGCACGATTGCCAACGACGCGGTTCTTGCCAGCAAGACGGCGCGCCGGCAGCGCGAGCGACGCAAGAGCATCGTGCCCGCCGGCGAGCGGTCCGATCTGCTCCCGGTCGAGCTCGATGCGGTCGACACGCTTGAGCAGACAAGCATGGACCTGCAGCCGCACGAGCGGATGTTCCCTGTGGAGGAATGGGAATGAGCGAGAAGTATGCGCATCTCCGCCCCTCGACGCGGCCATTTGCCGACGAAGATGCTGCCTCGCGGATACGGCGGATCCGCACAGATCGATGGATCGGCTACGCACGGGCGGAAGCCGTCCTGGCGGCGCTGGAAGACCTCTTGAGCTTCCCGAAGCGATTGCGGATGCCCAATCTTCTGTTGGTCGGTCCGACCAACAACGGCAAGACGATGATCGTGGAGAAGTTCCGGCGAACACATCTGGCGGCCGGCGGCGAACCTGCCGAGGGCCCGGCACTCATTCCCGTATTGAAGGTGCAAATGCCGTCGGGTCCAGACGAAGGCCGCTTCTTCGGCGCGATCCTCGATGCGCTGGGAATGCCGTTCGGCGCCCGTGATCGGATCGCCGCCAAGCAGGACGCGGCCGTCCGCCTCATGCGTGCCACCAAAGTACAGTTGCTGGTGATCGATGAACTGCACAATCTGCTGTCCGGCACAGCGCTGCAGCAGCGGCGCTTGCTCAACGTGCTTCGCTGGCTCGGCAACGAACTGCAGATCCCGTTGGTCGGGGTCGGCACGGCGGAAGCGCTGCGCGCGATCCGGAGTGACGAACAACTGGCCAATCGCTTCGAGCCTTGGCCGCTACCGCTATGGACCGACGATAAAGAGTATCGCCGCCTCTTGACCACGCTGGAGGCGGTGCTCCCGCTGCGCAAGCCATCGCATCTGACGGATCCGGCCATGGCAGCCCGCATCCTTTCGGCTGCCGAAGGTGTGCTTGGCGAGGTCATCGCAATCGTCATTCGCGCCGCCGTTAAGGCAGTCGAGACGGGGGTGGAAACGATCTCCCCGCGCATGATCGAGGGTGCAGGCTTCATCCGGCCCTCCGAGCGTAGACGTGTTGCGATCTGATCTGTTTGGCGTCATGGCGTTGCCGCCAGCTCCGGCGACGACTGGACTCTTGCCCGTGCACGTTGCTCCGCAGAACGGTGAGGCTCTGGCATCCTGGATTTTGCGGCTGAGCGTTGCTCTGAGACTGTCGCCGCTGGCGCTGGGCCGCATGGCTTTTGGCATCGATGCCGATGTCGACGCGGAATGGTGGCGTCGTCCATCCACCCAAACGCTGGCGCGGATTGCAAAAAGGACCGGCATCAGCACGCATGCACTTGTAGGGATGACGTTCATCGGCTCGGCGAGCGCCCGCGACGACGAGGCCCCACAGCGGTTCTGCAGCAGGCACGGCTCCGCCCTGTCCTTGCCTCGCAATCCAAGTGACCGCCGCGTGAACATTTGTCCGCAATGCCTTGCTGAAGACCGGCGGGGCTGTTTGAGACTGCTCTGGATGAACGGTTGGGCCGGCATCTGCCCGCAGCATCGGACCGTCCTGACAGGACGTTGTCCGTCTTGTTATTGCGTGCTGCGCGCCTCTGGTCTCAATGCTCGCAAACCGGTTGACCCAAGCATCTGCCGGCGATGCGGCGCGACGCTCGCAGGCGTCGCGGGCGACGGCGCGCATCAAGCGGCGCTGCGGCTTCAGGAACTCCTTGTCGCGGGCAAGCAATTGAACCGAACAGAGCTCCCCGGCGTCGGCGCGCTCGACTGGTCGACCACGATGGCGCTGGTCGATGTTCTTCTCGGCATGGTCTGGATCGACATTCCGGGAAGGTACCGCGACCGGCTGTTTGCTCGCATCGCTAACGACTTCGGCCTTAGCCAACACAATAATATTGTGTGGGCCTCGAACTACGGTGGATTGGCGATCCTTGCCTGGCTGCTCGAGGACCTCCCGACACGCCTGCCGGCCACTATCGCGATTCTGCACGCCCCTCGGCTCGATCGCCTGCTCACTCGTGTGCCCGACCTGTCCTCCGAGATCGGCGACCGGCTGCGCGTGATGCTCACGCGGGCAAATGCTCCTTCGCCAAGAGGACCCTGGAGTTGGCGCAGTTGGATCATATCTCTTCCGGAGACTGGAAGTGAATTGCGCGAGCGAGCTCTCAGCGAGCGCTACAAACTGCGTCATCAGCGTTTGTTCGCCTTCGCGGCGGTTCGCGACGGAACACCGGTCGAGGCTGCAGCGGAGAGCGTCGGCGTCACCAGGCAAACGCTCAGTCGTTGGCTGCACGACGCTGCAACGCACGGCCTGGAAGCTGCGCTGGAGCGTCCTCAACGCCGGTCGCAACTGAGCGGCGCGCAAGCCGAGGCGTTGGGGAAATGGATCGCTGCCGATCGCGCGCATCAACGTCGCGGCGCAGTGATCAGTGCAGCGCTGTCTCAGTTCGGCATCGTTCTCAGTCCGGACCAGGCGTCCAGATTGCTTCGCGACCATCGGGCCAGGCCGGGGCGGCGTCATCGTCCATGGAAACCCAAGCCGCAGAGAACGACGCAGGTTGCAGGATCTACTCATGATCCAGCTCCTGGTTCGTGAATCCAGTTCGCGAATCCTGGAGCCGTTTCGCGAAACCTTGCACCAGTTCGCGAAACCTCGCGCACCGACACTTGTGGTCCGGTCCGTTAGAAAAAATCCGAAGGATTTTTGGTTAGTAAAGTTAGAGCGGCTAGAAGGTACGGAGAAACAAGCTCTTAAGCTCGATTCCGGTCCCCGATAGCACGAGGATCGGGTCCCCGATAGCACGAGGGTTACGGTCCCCGATAGCACGAGCTGATTCACAGGCTGTCCTCCGAATTTGGAATGAGACCGTGCCGGCGCAGGCGTGCCGTTAAGGGATCGACGGGCGTAGGCGCGAAGTTCAGCCGCTCGGTACCGTTCGGATCGCGCGTGAGCACGAGCTGATAGCCGGGCAATGTCTGGCGCTGGACGATCTGACGTACATCGTAAGCAAAGTGCTTGAGCGGCGAGAGGATGCCGGACTTGGCATGGAGGTGCACAAGATCGAAACTCCAGCCCCCGTTCTGCCGCCCGCCGTGCTTGCGAACGAGCCGGTAGAGCCACCGCTCGAGCCCTCCCGTCAGATCGAAATAGGCGCGATCGATCGTGAGCGCGAGTGCGTCATCGATCACGCCGGCATAGAACCAATCAGGCAGGACCAGTTCGAGCCCGAATGGACGTCCGTTTGCATCGGCCGTTTCTTTCCACTCGTTGATCCATGAGAAACGGTGCCGTCGGCGCTCTGTCCGCTGGCGGATCGATGTCAGCACGGTCGTTGACTGAAGTCTGTCGAGACCAGCCTTCAGCCGGTCATAGTCGCGCGCGCTGGTGCCGCGGCCGACAAACGTCAAAATTTCGTAAGGCGTTGCAGCCATCAGGCGCGACGTCTTCAAGCCGGCGTCACGGGCTTCGACAATCTGGGACGCGGCCCAGATCAAAACGTCTGCATCCCAGATGGTCGCCATGCCGTGTTCCGGCACGGCTTCGACACGAATTGCGATTGCACCCGCTCGGAAGTCGATCGGCACAATCCGCTTTGTTTTTGCCAGCGAAAAGAAGGGATAAGCCATCACATCCTGCGCATTGCGCGGTGCGAGATCGCCGGGCAGCGCCCGAAAAAGTTCAACCTGGTCGCGCTCGGAATGATGCCGACGCCGCATTGTCACTGTCCTTGCCCGGTGATCAGCGACGTTCCTGGCCCGCATACGGGCGCAGGACCGGATGTTTCTTGGCCGGCAGCACGGTGCCCTTGCCTGGATCCGACGTCGACGTTTTGGCGCCGAGATCGGCCCAAGCCTTCAGATCATCCAGTGCGTAAACGACACGCCCGCCGATCTTCCGATACGTCGGGCCGGTGCCGTACGTGCGGTGCTTCTCTAGCGTGCGACCTGAGAGACCGAGGTACCGCGCGGCCTCCGGTGTACGCAGGAAGCGCGGGGGTAGACCGGCCATCGGATCTGGCATTTGAGAGCTCCAAGGTGACAGCGCATTGCGGCTGGCGGCGCCGGCGTGTGTGCGGTCATCATGGAGAAGCGCGGTGTCGGAGGGGGATGCCGAATATGGATGGGGCGATTTTCGGCACCCCCAGAGGAGCGGCGCTATTCGTGCCTGTGCCCGGGTCGAAGAAGCTTGCGATAGCCTCCGCGCACAAACGCGAGGCCGCCCTGTACCAGGCGGATGGTTCGGCTGCGCAAATCGTGTGTTTTCCAAGCGCGATCCGGTATGCGCTTTCCCCCGAACAGAGCCGCTGCGATGCTGCGATAAGTCGCTCCGGCGAAATACGCGGCGACCGCGCGAAGGGCCGCGCACAATCGTTCGCGCCGCTGTTTGGGCAAGCGATGAAGGGCAGGTCCCGGCGCGCGTCCATTCATCGCGCGCCACAGCCGCTTAGCAGCGTGCGCGCGCGCTTCGAAATCGCCGTCAAACGGCAACTCGGCTGCGTAGTGAGCGCCCGCGATCAGCGGCTGTTTCGACCAGATGCGATGCTCCACCGAGCCGATGTGCAGCACCGCATGCCAGCCGTCAGCGGCGCGGCACACCTGTCCGGCTGCAAAGTCTAGCAGCGGGTGAGACGCTGACTTGTGGGAAACAGCCGGGGCGGTTGCCACCGGAACAACGGACGCTAGAACCTCAGGTGTCCAAAAGATTGCCTGTTCTTTGAAAGACCGCTGCGGATCGTGGGCGAAAGCAGATGCCCCACCTCCTCCTGAATTCCTCGGTCACTTCTCCATCGGGGCTGTTCGCGATCATTGTTTCGTAATCGCGTTGGTAGTCCACGTTCATACGAAGGCCTTCCCAGGCGATGTGAGTGATCTCGGCGTTCTCTAGGCTCTTAAACGAATCCGGCGATCGCCAGTCGAATTCAGGCATTGCTTCCACCCCATTGCACGCAGCTAACAAGGATTGCGGCGCAATAGTTATGAACGAGGCGGTTGTAGGAAGCCCCTAGTTTGGCACCACGTGGTGCATGAGAACGACCACCGGTTAACGGGAGAAAATTGTTTCGGCTGCAAAGGCTCTAGTCGGCGATTTTCTTCTATTTCGAGCCAGTGCCGCGTAAGAGGCGCCCTTGCTCGGTCACCCACTTGGCGCGCGCAAGATGAGTCTGATATGCGGTCCGCGCACGGTCCGGCTCTCGCTCCGGATCGATATGTAGGACGATACGAGCCACCTCCCGCCAGTCCGCTCCCTCACCCTCCGCCTGCAGAAGGCGAATGTATGTGACGACATGCTGTTCGTCATAGGCCGTTATCGCCGATTCATTTGGCGCCACATCTGCAACGTCGGGGTCCACTGGCGGTCTATTCATGTAGCATATGGCGCTTCATTGAAGCCTGAGCCTATCTTATGGACTAAACTATCGAAATAGATCGGTTATAGCCAGTGGTTTGATGGCCTACCAAATGGCTGCTTTTGCGCATGAAAGCTCGTGCGCTTGTGGCCTGGAATGTTCGTCGGATCCGCGTCGATCGCGGCATTCCGCAAGAGCAATTGGCGTACGATGCAGGGATCGATCGATCATACATGAGCGGCCTTGAACGGCAATCGGAGAACCCGACGATTGATCTGCTCGACCGACTGGCGGAAACGCTTGGTGTTCAGTTATCGGAATTCTTCCTTCAGCCGCCTAAAGGAGCGACGACGCCCAAGACATTGCCCAAGGGGCGCAAGCCGATCCGACCAAATCGCGAGAAGAAGTAACTGTCTGCGGCTCTTCCATCTTGGGATTGGTGAGATGACAAGGATCACACTTTTCTAGTTTGTTCCTGGTTATCGCGAGCCGGGCCGGAGGCCCGGCGAGCGCCGGACGCGGATACGCGTCGCCGCCGCCGATCCGGCTTGCCGCATCGGCGGCGGCGCGTCAGGCATCGACCGAAGCCGCGCGGCCGTTCCCGATTGCGCGGCTCACAGTGTCAGATTGCACGCTCCATCAAGCGCTTGGCTTTGCCTTCTAATTCAAGCCTCGTATCCTGGTGAGCCTTACCGCGAGCAAACGCGGTGATGCCCTGCACGAAATCAAAGATGCTCTCCGGCTTGCGATATTCTTCGCCCAAGACGGTTTCGATGATTTTTGATGTCTCAGATTTGGAAAAGCCGCTCTTGCGCAGGAAGGTCTCCCGGTCGTCGTCGGTGCGGGCAACGATCCGCTCCCGTGCGGCCTTGATGCCGGCGACGAATGGCGCGGGCGAGGAATTGGCAAAGCGCGTCAGCGCGGGGGCGGCTTCATGCGCGAAACGTTGTGCGGCGAATTTCGAATGCCGGATAGTGATCTCCTCGAAATTCTCCACGCCCCACAGATTGCGGTTCATACACACGGCGCGAAGGTAGAAGCTTGCAATACCCAGCGTTTTGCTGCCGACTTCACTATTCCAGCAGTAAAATCCCCGAAAATACAAATTTCCGGCGACCCGTCCGCCAAGCGGCCCGCCTCGATCGGATTGGTATCGTCGACCAGAAACAGAAATACATCGCGATCGCTGGCGTAAAGCGTCGTGGTGTCCTTGGTCACGTCTACAAACGGATTGTGGGTCATGGTTGACCAATCCATCACGCCCGGGACCTTCCACCGCGTGTCACCCGTGCCATTGCCTGCGATCTTCATGACCGCCGCAACCAGTTCATGGTCCCAAATGCGGCCATAGTCCGGCCCGGTGACAGCGCGAAGCTCAACGCGCCCGTTATTGGTCTCCAATGTTTTCACGAGCTCGGCGCGTTATCTGAACAGTCAAGCTGTCTCAGTATCAGCGGACCTCATACGTTCTGGGGTCTTCAGGGCGACCAGCGGCGTGAGACACAATGGCTAGGGATGAGTGGCTTGAAAGGGAGTTCTTTGCGCCATCTTGAATAGTATAGGGGGGTATTATATATGCGGCAATATGAGGAGGCCGCATGTCGCATACGACCCGTGAGAAACAGAAGCTGCTCAACCGCGTGCGCCGCATCCGCGGCCAGATGGAGGCGGTCGAACGGGCGCTTGAGGAAGAAAGGGGCTGCGCCGACGTGCTGCAGCTCATCGCCGGGGTGCGGGGCGCGATCAACGGGCTCATGGCCGAGGTGGTCGAGGACCACATTCAACTGCATGTGGCCGATGCCGACCTCGAGCAGAAGCAACGCAACGAAGGCGCCGCCGAGCTGATCGACGTCGTGCGCGCCTATCTCAAATAGGACCGGAGCTCGCCATCATGGCCGTCCAGAACACCTCTCATCGCCTGACACTAGTAGACGACGCGGAAGCGCGCACCGTGGCGCCGGAAGCGCATTCTCACCTCCATTATGATCATGATCATGACGACCACGATCATGAGCACGGGCATGATCACGACCATCCGTTCGAATGGCCGGAGGCTGTGCGGATCGCCCTCGTCGCGGCCGCGTCAGCCGCGGTGTGGTTCAGGGTGTGGGAGCCGTTTGCGACGGTCAGCCTCATCGGCATCGTCGGTCTCCTGATCGGCGGCTGGCCGATCCTCAAGGAGGCATTCGAGAACATCGTCGAGCGCCGCATGACGATGGAGCTGTCGATGACGATCGCGATCGTTGCGGCGGCGGCCATCGGCGAGTTGTTCACGGCGCTCGTCATCACGCTGTTCGTGCTGGTCGCTGAGGTGCTGGAGGGCCTGACAGTCGGTCGCGGCCGCAAGGCGATCCGCGATCTTCTGGAGTTCTTGCCGCGTGAGGTGTCGGTGCGCCGGGCCGGTGCGATTCACTCCGTCTCGGCGGAGGAACTGTCGGTCGGCGACGCCATCCTGGTTGCGCCCGGCGGGCGCATTCCCGTCGACGGCGCCGTGCTGTCGGGCCATTCCTTCGTCGATGAGTCGCGCATTACCGGAGAATCCATGCCGGTCGAGAAGGTTGCCGGCGCGCATGTCTTTGCCGGCTCGATCAATCAGTCCGGGGCGCTCGAAATTGCCGCCGAGCGGATCGGCCGCGATACGAGCTACGGCAAGATCATCGAGGCGGTCGAGCGCGCCGAAAAGTCGCGCGCGCCCGTCCAGCGCCTCGCCGACCGCCTGGCCGGCTATCTCGTTTACTTCGCGCTGGGCGCGGCCGCGCTGACCTTCTTGATCACGCGCGACATCTATTCGACGATCTCGGTCATCATCGTCGCCGGCGCCTGCGGTATCGCCGCCGGCACGCCGCTTGCCATCCTCGGCGGCATCGGCCGTTCGGCCCGGCTCGGTGCCATCGTCAAGGGCGGTGTGCATCTGGAGACCTTGGGCCGCGTCGACACGGTGGTGCTCGACAAGACCGGCACGCTGACCTTTGGCCGCCCCGAGGTGCAGCGCGTGGTGCCGAACACTGGGACAACGGTGGATGAGCTGCTCGATGCTGCTGCTACGGCCGAGTTGCGCTCCGAGCACCCGCTCGGCAAGGCGATCCTCGCCTATGCCCGCCGCCAAGGACGCGAGATCGCGGAGCCCACGAGCTTCGGCTACACGCCTGGACGCGGAATCACGGCGAAGCTTGGCGAGGCCACTATCCTGGTGGGCAATCAGGCCTGGATGGCGGACAATGGCATCAAGGTGCCAGTCTCATCCGACGATGAGACCGGCGCGGGCACGCAGGTTTTTGTTGCCCGAGACGGCGCTCTGCTCGGCGGCATCGTCGTGGCGGACACGGTCCGGCCCGAGGCAAGAGAGGCCGTCGCGTCCTTGCAGCGCATGGGCATCCGGACGGTCCTGCTGACGGGTGACACGCTGCGCGTGGCGACGGTTGTGGGCGCTGCGCTCGGCATCAAGGAAATCGAGGCGGAGCTTCTACCCGAGGACAAGCTGAAGCGTGTCGAGGCGCTGGTGGCGCAGAAGCACTTCGTCGCCATGGTCGGCGACGGCATCAACGACGCGCCGGCGCTGGCTCAAGCCAATGTCGGCGTTGCCATGGGCTCCGGCACGGATGTGGCGCAAGAAAGCGCCGATGTGGTGCTGCTCGGCAACGACCTCGAACGCTTCGTCGAAACGCTCGCCGTCGCTCGCCGCACGCGCGGCATCATCTGGCAGAACTTTGCCGGCACAATCGGGGTCGACACGCTCGGCATCGTGCTTGCCGCCTTCGGGTTCCTGAACCCGCTGCTCGCCGCGGCGATCCATGTCGTGTCCGAACTGGTGTTCATCCTCAACTCGGCACGGCTGCTACCGGCGCCGGAGAAGACGGTGCAAGCGCCGCCAGACCTCGAGCCAGAGGCCAAGGCAGCCTGAGCAGCGCGATGGAGCGAACGATTCGCTGCCGATGGGAGCGCGGAGAAATCGCACTCGGCATGGATGAAGCCGGCAGCGGGCGCTCGGTGGTACTTCTGCCGGCCTTGAGCTCGATCTCGACGCGGGGAGAAATGCGCCCGCTCTTCGACAGGCTCCAATCGCAGTTCCGTGTCGCAACCGTCGACTGGCCGAGCTTCGGCGATCGTCCGCGCCCACGGGACGACTGGTCGCCAGATATCCTCTCGGCCTTCCTCAACTGGTTCCTGAGCGAGATCGTCTCGCCGCCCCATGCGGTGATCGCGGCCGGCCATGCCGCGACTTATGCGCTCTATCAGGCAGTCTACCACCCCGGCACGATCGAGCGGCTTGTTCTGATCGCGCCGACATGGCGGGGACCTTTGCCGACCATGATGGGTGGGACGCGCGCTTGGTTCGCGCGTGTGCGCGCGGCGGTCGATCATCCCGTCGTCGGGCCATTGCTCTACCGGCTCAACGTCAGCCGCATCGTGATCAGGAAGATGGCACGCGAGCACGTCTACAGCGATCCAGGCTGGCTGACGGGGGACCGCCTGACCGAGAAGCTCGCTGTCACCCGCGCGCCAGGCGCCCGGCACGGCTCGGTGCGCTTCGTGACCGGCGGCCTCGATCGGATAGACAGCCGTGGCGCCTTCCTCGATCTCGCCCGCCACGCGAACGTGCCGATCCTCGTCGTCTATGGGAACGAGACTCCACCGAAGTCTCGCGCCGAGATGGAAGCGCTTGCCGACCTTCCGAACGTTCGGTCCGAACGGCTCGCAAAAGGGAAGCTGGCGGTGCACGAGGAGCTGCCAGACGCGGTGGCGGAGACCGCGATTCCGTTCTTGAACAGGTAGCTCAAGAGCGCAGCGGCACAATAACGCCGTCCGAGCCGACAGTGTCGGTTCTCTTCGTGCAGCTCCCATTGATGCAGGTTCTGACTCGGACGGTGCGCGGGAAACAACGAGCCGAGCATCTGAACGCGCGACAAATAGCGCAACCGGCTTACGCCGGCTGCCGGGCATGCATCCAGTCGGCGATCTCTTGTGCCTTGCTGGCGGCTGTGAAAATGGCGCGCTGGTCGGAGCGGAGCACCTCGAGCCAGGACGCGACATAGGCGGCGTGATCGGGCCGCGGTTCGACGCTGAGATTGAGGTCGGCGCAGATCATGGCGCTGAGCAACTCGACGGTGCATTCCTCCATGGCATAGGCAGCCGAGCCGAACCGTCCGGTGAGATCGCGATCGAGGCGATGCTTGGCGCCGGAGGCGTGTCCACACTCGTGGAGCAAGACGGCGTAATAAGCGATCGCGTCGCGGAAGCTCGCGAACGCCGGCATCTCCACGTAGTCCCTGGATGGGATGTAGCAGGCCTGCGATCCGCCATGCCGGATATCGATGCTAAGGGCGGCGCAGAAGCGTTCGGCATGCGCGATGCGTTCGGTCTCCGGCAACGCCGGCAGCTCGGGTGGCGTGTAGCCGTCGACCTGGGCACAATTGAAGACGACTTAGCCGCGGGCAAACATGCGGCAGGCCGGTTCATCACTATCCTGATCGCCGTCCTGACGATCGACGTCGCGGTCGCGATCGGTCTGCTTCCAGAACACCACCAAGTGGCCACGCTCGCCCTTGCGCACCTGAGCGCCAAGCTCGTGCCATTGGCGATAGGTGCCCCAGATGCTGCTCGGATATGCGCTCGCCTGCGCCGCGGCCCAGAGCGCGATGACGTTGACGCCGCGATAAGCCTTGCGTGAGGCGACATTGACGGGCGTGGTGATGGACGATCCGTCGTGGTGCCAAGGCATCCGGTACTCGCCAGCGCCGGCCTCGATGGCGGCGATGATCTGGTTGGTGACGCGCTCGTAGATATCCTTGCTGGCTTGGGCGGTGCTGTTGCGATCCCTGGTCATGTCTGTCTCCTGTGCTCGCCCTCTCCGTCGAGGGCGAGGCATCAGGGGCAGACGCGGCGGGCCGGCCCGTCACACCCTGTTCTCGGTCGCTGGTGCGGAACAGGGTTGACGGGTCGGCAGCGTCTGCCACAACCGAGCCCCTGCCTCGACGGGCGAGCACAGGAGACGATGACCATGCGAGCGGCCGCTGCGGGATCAGACTGCGATGGGATGCTGCGCGGCTCTCAGCCTGCGCCGTCGCGAGATGAGCGCCGCAGCGGAATGACGTTGGCCTCACGCGATTGGGCGAGCTCTTCCTGCAAGCGCGCGATCACCGCATCCCGTTCGGCGACTTGCAACGTCAAGATCTGGATATGCTGGGCGAGCGTGCGGTTGCGCGTACGTAACTCGGCCATCTCGGCGCCGCGCACGGCTCTGAGTTCGGCTTCGAGGGTGCGGATGCGCTGCTTCAGGGTCTGGGGAGACGATCGGCGCTGGCGGGCTTCGGCGACACGAAACTCGGCGAGAAGATCCGCGGCGCGGTTCGCGGTAGCCCGGCTGACACCTGCCTCGCGCGCCAGGTTGGCGACGGTGAGCGCGCCGTCGGTGCGCTCGGGCCGACCGTCGAGCAATCGTGCCATCGCCGCCCGCAACGCCGCCTCGCTCTTCGAACCCGTTCGTGCGGTCATGCGCCACCATCTACAAGGGGTGCAATCAGCCGGCGCTTGCGCTCGTTGTCCTGCGCGATGGCTGCGCGTTGCAGCGACGACAGGCGACCGTCGCTGAGCAAAGCTTCGCCCTCCGCGATCGAGGCTTGCCATGGCTCAAGATGGCGCGCGGTCAGGCAAGCGTTGGGGCAACGATCCGGACTGCATCGCGACAAGGCTGGTGCGGTGCGTTCAGGATCGGGCGAGGCTGCGAGGCACAGCGCGGTCGCGGCGTCGAAAAGGCAGTCGTTGAGAAAGCCGACATGCAAGGTTCGGCCGAGATGGGCGAGCATGGTGCGCAATCGTTTGCGATCTACAATCCGGCCGGGCAGCTCACCAAGCTCATCCTGCACACGGGCGAACTCGCGTCGCAGTCGCGCGGCGGCCGGTCCGGCGGGACCCTCATGGCGACGGAACGCCTCATAATGGGCGATGATGTCGTCGAGCTGCCCGAGGGCGCGTTCACGTTCGACCGCCAAGCGAAAATCGCCTCGGGCCGAACCCGCATACCCCTCGAACATGGCGACCGAGGCATGCTTGTCTTGAATCTTGCCCGCAACGGTGCCGAACGGGCGGTTGGCGATGTACCATGCGATGGTCCGGCGAAGCTGCCGGGTCGTGAACTTCCAGGGTTCATCCGCGATCCGCGGAATGACCGGTTCGTCGCCAGAGCGCGCATCGAGACCTTCGCGGAACAAGTTTAGGGTCGGCGTCGCGCCGATGCCGAGATGATCGGCACTCCAGGGCCAGTCCTTCAGCGCCACCCAGAGAGATGATAATCCCTTCTCCCGGCGATTGCGCGCCGAGAGAACCTCCATCACCGCAACGGCGCGGGCGACCGGTTCGATCGTGATCCAGTCGGCCGTCACGCCGCGCGCCCCCTGGCGCTTGTAGACGGTGCTGCGCACCCGGTAGCGTTCGACCAAGCCGTCGGCGCTGCGCTCCGCCGACACACAGCCCGGCTGCATGGCCTGCACCTCGCTGTCGCGCATGCCGGTGAGGTAGGCGCAGATGACGTAACAGGCGCCCTGCAGCATGCGTTCCTCCCGGGCGAGGCTCAGGCCGTCGAAGCGTTGGCGCCACGGCATACCGGTGTCCGGGTCGATCGAGATCGGCGTATCGAGGCCGCCGACCTCGGTCCCGAGCTCGGCCGCCGCCTGATCAATCAGCCGTGCCGTCGGTTCGGACTGGCTGACACGGCCGCTCTCGCGAGCGCCGACGTGCAGGCGCATCAGGTGAAGATTGTAAGGTGGTGTCTCTGCGCCCGTTTGCAGGTCGATGCGGCGGGCGACATTGGGCGCCCGCTCCCAGATCGGCACGCCTCTGCCGACCATCCGGCGCGCCTCGAGCCATTTGATCATGCGCGCACGATAGGTCTCGGCGACCGCTCGTCCGGCGCGCGCGTCCTCCGCCATTAGTTGCTCGCAACGGGCTTCGAGCGCATCGAGTTCCACTCGCGCGGCGAGGATATCCGGCGCAAAGACCTCGACGTATTTGAGCGACCAGCGCAGCATGGCGCCGATGATCGGTTCGGGAATGCGCGGCGTGGCATTCTCGGCCGGCGCCGGCGGCCGCTTGGCAACATGGTGAGCCGCACGCCCACGCCACGGCAGAAAGCCGATGCCGCGGCCCGTCAGCCATGGCGACAGATGATGCAGGTCGATCGGCACCTCGACATACTTCACTGTCTCGTGCGGCGTTCGCCGGCCGCCGTCGCGGGCGTGCGCCAGATAAGAGTCGAGGAGAGGCTGATCGATCCGGTGCAGATCGACGGCGCCAATACGTGCGGTGAGGAACGCTGCAAAATGCTGGATGTACCGCAGCAGCCGGATCGCCCAAGCGACACCACACGGTGCCCGGTATCCCGGCACATGGATGCGCAGGCGGGCGAGCACATACTCCTTAGCGAGCCGCCGGGTCACAGGATCGACGATGCGGGCGAAATTGAGCCGGTAATTGCTGTAGCGGGCGTTCACCCGGAAGATGGCGGCTCCCAAATCCCAGTGGTCATCGCCAAAGCGCGGGAATTGCGCTCGGTTGGCATCCTCCCTGACCGGAATGCCGGCAAGCACAGGCTCGTCGTCGCCATAGATGGCCGATGGCAGCGATGCGGGCTGCAGCAAGGCGTTGTTAACGGCGGGCATCATGGTGCTCCAGCTTCGGGCGGGAGGTAAATAAGCGTCGGGTCCGATGCCGCGAGCTGGCCGGCCTGTTCGATCTCGGCCGCGCTGAACCGCGGCAAAATCTGATCGGCGATCCGCCCATGAATGCGGCCGAACTTGGTGATCCAGTCGGCTTCGCTGAGCGACTGTCGTTGCGCCCGGATAAAGCTCAGAAACGACAGGAGCGCGGGCAGCTTGCGTGCGGTGATCACCGCGTTGCTGCATTCGAGGCAGCCCCAGAACGGCGACGAACAGGCATCCCCTTCGTCGCCAAACGGGCTCTTGTAGAAACCGCCGCAACTGGCGAGCCAGACATCCTGTTCGCCGCTGAACAGCGCGTTGACGGCCGCACGCCCAGAAACCGGCAGACCGATGGCCTCGTCCGGATCGGCTCGAATGGCTGCCTCATCTTGTGATGAGAGGACGCACGGATGCAGGGCGGCGTCGAGCGCGTCCCCTGTGGCGTCGGCGATGGTGGCTTCGTGGATATGGCGAAGCGCGGGGATATCGGCGTAGTGATTGGCCGCAACGGCCACGCTGTGGCCGACCGCAAAGCGGTCGAGTTGACCGCCGGTTCGCCGATACCAAGCCGCTTTGTGCGTCTTGCGCAGGCGTGTCAGGTTGAGCCGGAGAGGCTTGCCCTCTTCATCGCGAATACCATGTCGCTCGGTCCATGAGGCGACAAGTTCCTTCGTGGCGAGGACGCGCGGGGTCAACCGCCCCCAGGCGAAGTGAGCCCAGAGCGTGCAGGCGGCAAGCCGGCCTCGCGCCGGAGCGGTCCACTGCAGCACCTTGCGGATCAGGCCGCCCGGTGTCGATGAAGCGCCATCACGCACGCGCAACCGCTTCCACTCGTTACCGCGTGCCCGCCGCTTGCAATACTCGATCTCGACATAGCCGCCCGCAGGGTTCTTCAGGCAATCCGACCGCAAGTCCTTAATCGCTTCGATCTCCAGCCCGGTATCGAGCGACAGCAAGACCATCAGCGGCAGGAGATCGATGGCGAGCAGATGACGGCGGCCGTGCAGATCGTGGATCAGGCGATCGTTCGACAAGCCGCTCTCGCGGCGAAGCGTGTAGAGCCGCTTGAAGACAGGGTGCCGGTGACCAATGACGCCTTCGGCGTCGACTACAGCCATTGCGCGTTCGTGCGCAACTTGCAGAGCTTTGCTCCGATCGGCATCTTCGAGCGTCGGAATGCGATCCGTCTCGGCAAGGCGACCGATCAGCGTGGTGAGATCGGTGCGAGCGGCGTTCCGCACGGCCGTGGCGACATCATCGCCGTAGGCATCGCGTGGCCGGGCGCGCACCCCCGGTCGGTCGCTCGTGTACATCAGCCGCCTCGAGGCATCGGGCGGCAGACAACCCGGCTCGGCGGCCTCGGCGAGCCGGCATAGATTGAGCACCTTGCTCATGCGGTGAAGCCTGTGATTGGGGTGCAGCCCACTCTCCTCCATCCACGCATCGAATCCGTCGATGCAGGCCGCGCTCATGTCTGAGAGGCGCGTGACACTGGGGCTGACGGAATCGAGATACCGCCAGAACAGCTTGAGCGCACTGGCATACGCCGCCGCGGTTGAGATCGAGCCTACGGGGCCGCCGACCTGACAGGCGCGCCAGAGCGCGCCCGCAAGCGTTTGGGCCAACGCCTTGCGGCCGGACAGCATCGTCAGATCGATCGTGATGCTGCGATCCGCGAGGGTGACAGTGAATCGGAGCGAGGCGATGGCAGCGGCGGCTTCGCCCTCGGGATCAGGCAATGCCTCAGGAAACAGCGCGCGGCGTCCCGGCCGCCGCACCGGTCCAGCTGTCAGATCGGTCATTGCGCGTTACCGGCCGCATCTTCGGCCCAGCGATCGGCGGCCGCGTCGACCAGTTCCTGCGCTTCGGCAAGACTGTCGAGATAGATGTAAGTGCTGGTCACGCTGGCGTGGCCCAACAGGTGCTGGAGCTTCTGCAGCGGATCCCCCAGAATCCGACGGTAGGCCGCGCCATGTCGATCCTGCGGATCGAACACGATCCCGATCTGCTCACGGATCAGCATGGAGAGCATGTTGACGGCGAAGGTGTGCCGCAGCGTGTGCGGCGTCACGTTGACGTCGATGCCGAAACGGTGGCAGCGCGCGCAGGCGCGGCGGAACGCGGCTTCCCAGGTTGCTGACGGGACGGGTGCGCCGCCTTCCGTCAGCCATAGCAGAGCATGCTGCGCCTTGCCGGGCGCGCCGGTCAGCACACGGCCTCGCTCGCGCGGCGTCAGCCGGTCGAGGCGAACCCGCTTGCCCTTCGCGTCGACGACCTTCTCGCGATCCGACGTCAACCAGAACGGATTGGACACCGTCGGCTCTCGCCGGGCTGCCGAGATCATTCGCTCAAGATCGATGTAGTCGCTGACGAGCTTCAAGACCCGGCGGGGGATGCGAATGCGGCGCGGTCGTCCGCCCTTGGCGACCGCCCCGGGAAGGTCGAACGGGAGCGAGCGCATGCTGGAATCCGACCTGCGCGGAAGATCGGCGAGCAGCAAGCTGCCGCCCTCGGACAACCGCAGACCGGTCGTGACCAGGAGTTCCGCGAACAACGCATTGCGCTCGCCGTTGCGGCCACGCCAGGCCGGGTCCTCCGAACCGTCCGGAAGCCTTCCGCGCAAGCCGACGTCGCGGAATAGCAAATAGCTGCCAAGATCGATGAAACGCATATCGTGCCGCCGCGCGGCACGTTCGCGCGAGCGGTTCGCCGTCGCCGCCAGCAACGCGCGCGTCCCCGCCCTCCTATAAGCGGTCACGCCGTAGCTGAAGGGCGAGGTCGTCATGATCCCCTCTTCGACGGCCCACCGATAGAGTTTGTCGAGCGCCGCGATGCCCCGATTCCAGCTCGATGCCGAGATGCGGTAGGGAGCCGCAGATAGCCGCCGTGCTCGATGGAACGCCAGAACGTCATGGCGGTCTGCTTGCCAGACCGTCTTGCCGCCGCGCCGCTCGCGAAGGAAGCGAGCCCAGACCAGAATGTCCCGCGCGTAGGACCGCTAGGTGTTCGGCGAGCGCGCGCCCATCCCTGGGCAGGCGCGGAAGAATCGATTGAGATTGAGATCGTAGCTTCCATCATCCATGAGGATGAACGGCATGCCGTCGATCAGCCCGGCGCGCTCGGCAACGTCGAGCGCACCGGGCGCGGTACTCACTGCAAGGCCATCAATGGAAAGCGGAAGCGGACGCGACAGCACGTCAAGGTTCGTAAAGTACAACTGCACGCACATACCCAAGCGGAGCGCCTTCGGCGCGACTCTTTTTGTTTAGGATGCGAGGGGTTCCCCCTCCGCGCTCTCCCGCTCGCCGCGTGGCAGGGTTGCAGGACTTCGCCTGCACCCCTTCGAATAGCTTGTGGTGGCGCCGCCGCGTCAAGCGTTGTCCTCGCTTCGCTGCGGGAACGCTTGACTCGGACGTCTGAAGAGCTTCACCGCAACAGCGGTGACGCGGCTCCATGCCTGATTCTGAGACAGGATCACAGTGTTAGGATAAGGCGCGATGTGACAGCAAGCCGTGTTGCAGGTTGATGGCCGATAGTGCCGCAGGCAGTTGCCGCAGGTAGGAGGTCGGCGCGCCAACCAGCGTACTCAACTGGCCAAAGCTCCAATGCGTCGGCGCCACCGGCTCGTCACGTCCCGGCACCGTCAGGGCCAGCCGCTCGGAATTTTCGCAGTTCGCCTCCACCCGGATAGCCCGGCTTTCCACCGTCCGTGCCTGCGCGCGTTCGGCACGTCCTCGCACCGCTTCATAGAGGTCCGGCAAATTCAGGTAACGCTCGTCGTCCGGTCGCGCAAACCACTCGGACGACACGCGGCCGATCCGCTGGCCACGCGATACATCCACGCGGAAACCGCCCGACAAAGGCTGTTCGCTTTGGGACAAAGTCATCATGTTCATGTTCATGGTCATTCTCCTATGGGCTGAGGTTGAAGCGCAGCGCTGCGCTGCAACCCTGCCCGTCGGCGAGACGTGGGGTAGCAAGGGCAAGGGCGGCAGGACGCGGAGGGGGATCACCCGCCTGGCAAGGGCGCGCCGAAGGCTGCGCGTCTGCACGCGCCTGATGACGACGTCGTCATGAAGATCCTTTGCGCGGAAGACCGGGGACACCGCTCCAGCCGGCACACGAAGTGAGCTTCACCCTTGCCGGCGCGAGGGCGGAGCCCTTAGCAACCCTTCAAAAAAATGCTCTTTCTGCTTCCTTCAATGCTGCGCAGAAAACGCAAAAAGCCCCGCCTCCGAGGAGGCGGGGCTGATGATTCCGAGGGATCAGTCGCCGTTGCGGCGCGACCAGATCAGGGTGAAGCCCGCGTCGCCTTCGACCTTCACCAGCGAAGCGTAGATTGGGGCCGGGAAGCTCGGATCGTCGAGTTTGACGGAGAGGTATTCGCGTTCGCTGTCGCGGGCGGTCTTCTTCCAGGCGGCGCCGAACTCGATCATGCCTGCGAAGATGCGGTAGTCGGGCGCCTTGTCGTTGTCCTTCTCGGACGCGGCGAACCTTGCCTTGATGTTCAGCGTCAGCGTCTTGATCAAGCCGACGTAGCCGTTGTCCGAAGCGGTGAAGGTGCCGATGATGGTAGCCATGATAGTCTCCGTTTGTTGGTTGCTCGGGCTGCGCCCATCGCAGCCTCGATGGCGATCCTTGGCCCGGGGAGCGATCGGCCCGCAGCCTTCAGGCCCGCAGCGCCAGCGGAGGACGGCGGCAAGCCTGCTTTTTTGTCTCCCGCGAGGAATGCCGCCTCGTCGCGGCAGGGGAAAAAAGCAGGCGCAGCCGTTGCGGGAAGGCGATCGAGGCTCTTGCCGGCCCTCGGGCCTGATCAGCCCATTCGAGGTTGCGTTGGACGCGCACCGTGAACGAACTGACGGAGCACCATGGATTCCGACACCGACGCACCACAAGGACTTAGGCTGGATCGATCGGACACATGCTGACGGCCGCGCATTAACGGCAAGGAAGACGCGCCTCGGCAAACACCAGCAAACCTCATCGCACGCGCGGGCGTTTCCCGCGTGCAGGGCGCGGGTACGGCCGAAAGTGCCGTCAAAAGCTGATCTCAACTCTCTCAGTCATCACACGATCAAAGCATCCGGGCCTCAATTACTTGCTGCTGATTGACCAGCACGCCACAGCGTTCCGTTGGCCTGCCGCGTACATGCGAATCTCCGACCGGGTTGACCTCGGGTCGCAGTGACAGTGCTGCAAGGGCCGCCGGCAACAGCGCAGTCGTGGGCATGTGTCGTTCGCATGTTCTTTCGATCTGGCCGTCTTCAAACTCGGAGGAGTGGCCACTGACGCGGAGAGCAACGCACGGCACGCTCGGCCGGAGGATGGCCAGTCCCAACGGGAGGCTGGGTGCCAGACTGGCGAGCGGAACCAGTCGGTGAATAATTTTCACAAAACTCGCATTTGGAGATTGTTTTTCATGGACTGTTTATGCTTCGATGGTTTTAAGGGCTTCTGCGAAGAAAATTCAGGAGACGGGAGCTTTTTTCGGGAAATTTACCATGAGCGAACGATTTTCAGGACCAGTGAACGTTTTTCACGACCGACGGCTACCCGAGACGGCCATCCCGGTGGGCTACGCCGCCCTGATCGACGCCTACAATCTGCCTGTCCCGGTTCCCCGGGCGCTTTCGGCGATCGGCATCAAGCACCGCATCGTTGAACAGGACGATTGGCACATCTATACGCCGCGCCATGCGCCTGAGGCCTCGCTTGAGGGGCACCTGACCTTTGCGCTCAAGTACGAGGGCTTGGATCTCGCCCTCCTCAAGCGGCTGTTCCTCGCCGTCAAGGACGAAGACGTTGCCGAAATTGTGCGACGGAAGCCTACAGGGGTGTACACGCGCCGCATCTGGTTCTTGTACGAATGGCTGCTTGGCCGCGAGCTTAGCCTGCCTGCCGCGGACAAGGTCTCGTATGTAGATGCTGTCGATACCGACATCCAGTTTGGTGGCGCGGGGCAGAATTCGGCTCGGCATCGCGTCCGCAACAACCTTCCCGGCACGCCGGAATTTTGTCCGCTCGTCTTTAAGACTGCTGCGCTGAACGAATTCATCGCGCAGGACTGGAAAGAGCGCGCGCGCGCCGTCGTGAGCCAAGTGCCGAAGGATCTGCTTGCCCGTACCGCCGCCTTCCTTCTGCTGAAGGACTCGAAGTCCAGCTACGTGATAGAAGGAGAAAGGCCGCCGCAGGATCGGATCCAGCGATGGGGCCGCGCCATTGGCGAAGCAGGTCGCGCACCGCTCGACGAGCAGGAGTTTCTTCGCCTACAGCGCATTGTGATCGGGGACGAGCGTTTCGTGAAGCTCGGACTTCGCAGGGACGACGGCTTTATCGGCGAGCACGACCGCGACACGCAACGGCCCATTCCGGACCATATCAGTGCAAAGCATGAGGACATCGCTTCGCTCATGGCTGGACTGATCGCTTTCGACCACAGCGCCGAGAACAACCTCGATGCCGTTGTCGCGGCGGCCGTTCTCGCGTTCGGCTTCGTGTATATCCACCCGTTTGAGGACGGCAATGGGCGCATTCATCGCTATCTGATGCATCATGTTCTCGCACGTCGCGGGTTCAACCCGGCGGGCGTGCACTTTCCTGTGTCCTCGGCGATCCTCGATCGGATCGCTCAGTATAAGAACGTGCTTGAGAGCTATTCGGGCAGGCTGCTGTCCTGCATCAGGTGGGAGGCGACCTCAAGCGGCAATGTCAGGGTTCTCAACGATACGGCAGACTTCTACCGGTTCTTCGATGCGACGCCGCACGCGGAGTTTCTGTACGCCTGCGTGCGCCAGACAATAGAGCGGGATCTTCCGAACGAAACCAGCTTCCTTCTCGGCTTCGATACGTTCCGCGCCGGCATCGAGAACATGATCGACATGCCAGAGCGGACGCTGAACAATCTATTCGGCTTCCTCAGACAGAATCAGGGCAGGCTGTCGAAGCGCGCGAGAGAGAATGAATTCGCTGCGCTGACGGATGACGAGGTCTCAAAGATTGAACGACTATACGCAGACGCGTTCGGCCAAAGCCGAGAGTGACTGACGGTACATCGGATTAGATTCACAGGCGCGTCTTGCGAAGAGCATTTCAATCAGCTCGAGTTTCGACCCGAGCGCCTCTCGATCCGGCGCTGGCAAAGACACTCGTCTGTAGCCTCGAGGGACCGATCTCATCGAGCCAATTCTAACTGCAGCGATGAACGACAGGGCACATGTCGCGAGAGAAGGGTCAGCCAGAAAAATAGGATGAGCCCAGCGACATTGAGGACGAATCCATGGTCGGCCTTCCGTCAGGGCGCATTTGGATGTACAGGCCAAGACGCGACGGACAAAGGTCTCGGATGAAATGGCCTTTGATGAGCGGGCTAGCTTCATCTGGCGGTGCCCGCGCGAACCGATTTTCGGCTGGAGTCGAGTAAGACGGCGCTCACGCGCCGTCTTTGCGAAATTTCCAGACCGGAATGCCGAGCTTCTTCGCCTTGTCGGCGAGGTTGTCCTGTATGCCGGTCCCCGGGAAGTACATGACTCCGACCGGCATGATTGCCAGCATGGCGTCGTTGCGCTTGAATGGTGCAGCCTTGGCGTGCTTCGTCCAGTCGGGTTTGAAGGTGATCTGTGGTACCCTGCGATTGCTGGCCCATTTCGCAGCGATCAATTCAGCACCTTTCGGTGAACCGCCGTGAAGCAGGACCATGTCGGGATGCTTCGCGTGAACCTTGTCGAGCCGGTCCCAAACGAGCGAAACGTCGTTGAAGTCAAGCCCGCCGGTGAGCGCGATCTTCGGGCCGGCCGGCACCATCACCTCGGTTTCGGCCCGACGCTTGGCGGCGAGGAAATCGCGGCTGTCGATCATCGCGGCGGTGAGCGTGCCGTGGTTGATGACTGATCCAGACCGCGGCCGCCAGGGCGTGCCGGTGTGGACTTCGAACCATTCGGCAGCCTGGTCGCGAAAGACTTCCATGGCATTGCGGCGCTCTATGAGCGTGATGCCCTCGGCAGTGAGCCGTTCTAGCTCGACGGATCGTACCTCCGAGCCATTTTGCCCCCGTTGGCTCTTCTGCTGCGCCTGCTCGTTTGTGTCGAGCTCGCGTTCGATGCGGGCCGCCGCACGATGGAAGAGATTGACGGCCGACCAGAGCAAGTCCTCAAGATCCGGTTCGAGGCGAGTGTCATTCAGTGTCGAGACTAAGGCATCGAAGATGTCGGCGACAGCACCGGCGATCACCTTGCCTTCCGGAAGTGGCCTTGGATCGGGTTCACCCTGCAACGGGCGATAGCCATAGAGCTGAAGCTCGCTCAGGATGTGATCGGTCGCAGACGGAGCGTGCGGCGGTTCGAAATCGGTGTCGTCGTGGTCGGTCATCATGGGTGAGGCCCTTTGCTGGATCGGCCGCGCCCATCGCGGCCTTCGTGGCGATCACTTGACGGCGGGTGGAAAGGACCAGAACCCGAAGCGAAAGCGAAGGGCCGAAGCGACAGCGGAGGATTGCAGAGATGCGGGTATTTTGTTTCGCGATGCAAAGGCGCGAGGCGCGCCGGCGGAAAATAGACGCAATCTCTGCCATTGCAGGGCCGCACCCGCCTGCCGTCCGATCGCCCTCCAGAAGGCCTCGGGCGCGACTCTGTCCGGCGGCCGCGGCCCCAAACAACCGACCGCGACGCCCTTTAAGCAACGCACGTTCAACTCGTCTCGGCAGCCGCCGGGGACATGAAGCGCATAACGTCCTGTGGAGCGAGCTGTACGCGCAAGGCCTCACGAAGCTCATCGAGGCCAAAGGCGAGCAGATCCTCGTTGAAGTCTCCAAGCCGGGGCGTCAGCGGTATCGCCTCGATACCGGCGTCCAAGGTGCGTTTGGTCAGGGCCGCTACCGCGAAGTTGCCGGCCGCATCAAGATCGCGCGCGACGTAGAGTCGGCGTAGCTGCAGCGGAGGCAGCAGGGCAGCAAGATGGTTTGCGGAAAGCGCGGCAGCCATTGGCAGCGTTGGAACTGCACAGCGCAGCGACAACATGGTCTCGATGCCCTCTCCCGCCACCAGCACGTCGTCGGCCGTCCCGAATCGAACCGCATTACCGAGAAGGTCACCCATGGCACGTCGCGGTGTGTCGATCGGCGCTTTGCCCAAGCGAACAATATCGAAGCCATCGGGATCGAGCCAGGTGCGATGCACGCCGGTGACCCGGCCATCAAGATCCGTGACACGTGCGATTAATGCCGGCCATATCTCGGTGGGCGCGTCCTCGTCGCGTCGGTAGTAGCAGCGCGGGTAGAAGCGCAGCGCACTATCGTCGCGTGACGCTAAAATGCCCCGATTGCGCAAGTAGACCTCTGCGAGAGTCCCGGCAACTGGCTGCGAGATGGCGAAGAGCCGCCGGGCCGCCTCGGGCGAGCTGATTGGCGCTCTGGTGTGCGCAAGTTTCGGCGACGGCTCTGAGTCCGAGCGAGGTAAATTGAGAAAGCGGCGCGCCTCATTCGCCACGTCGTGGAAGTCGAGGAGCCCACAGCTTTTTTGGATGACGTCGAGCAAGTCACCGTGCTCGCCCGTTGCGGCATCAGTCCATTTCCCGGCTGGCCCCTTGGGCGATTCCTTCAATCGAACGAACATCGAGCGTCCCGGCGTGTTGCGGGCATCGCCAACCAGCCAATAGCGACCTTGGCGCCGACCGTTCGAGAGATAGTGACGGCACACCGCCTCGGCTTCTCGCGCGAGGCGCCGCGCCAGTTCGGAAGCGCCGCGTGACATCACGCAGCCTCCCGCTGGCCGATGTACTCAATCTGGTGGTGCTCCAACGCCACCTTACTGAAGGTAAAGTCACAGGTCGTGATCGTCGGGACAGCTTCCACCATTTCGATGCTCCACGGCGGGCTGCCGAGAGCCTCTCTCTCGGCTTCCAACCCGTCGCGGAAACTCCACCCCCCCTCTCACTCTTCTTCCGAGTAAAGAAGAGATGCTTCAAGCCGCCTCACACTCCCCATCCCCACCTGCTATGCCGACAGCGGGATCTGTCAAAAAACCGACAATGTAATCCGCCGCCTTGCTGGCTTGGCTTGCCGCGCGGGCAATCGCCCGATTGTCCTCGCGCAGCATCTCAAGCCACGAGGCGATGTAGTCGGTGCGCCGCACCGTCGGCTCAACGCCCAGTGCCGCACGCAAGAACGCGGCGCACAGTTCCGCGCTCGAATCCTCAAGGGCCGTGGCCCGCAACTGCGGGCCAAAGAAGGCAGCCGCAGGAGCGTCAGCATAGCGCCGCCGTCAGGCGGGACGCGGGACCGACTGCAGTCTCGAGACCGGTTAAAAAGGCACCCGCAGGAGGGTTAGCATAGCGCCGGCGCGGAACGCGACGGAACCCGGGACCGAGCGCCTCCGGCGAGAGACACTATACGGTGCGCGAGGGATCGAAGCCGTCGGCCGAGACGCAGAGCGGCTCGGTTCACGAGAGCCCGTTGCGGCAAACGCCGCACGCGCGATGGCACAGATCAAAAGCGTCTCAACGACAGCGATTACACCCTGGCGGCGACATCCCAATCGCAACCTTGCGAACGTCCAAGAACTCCAGCCGAGCACCCTTGAGAGCGAACGACCGCTGCGGTACTTACGATCCGTATCATTCCGACAAAGAGATGACTTGCTGCGCCTTCTCATGCAAGTTGATCAACAGGATTGTCGGATTGAGTACTGGTAGTTCAGCAGAATCAGCTGACTCTCAGCCAGCGGGCGAGGATAGGCGCTTGAGTGCCAACAGCCGGCGTCCGTCGCGGTGCATAAACCACTCATTACTCAGTGCGAGCCGAAGCGCCTCGCTATTTTGTCGATCGGTGTTGCTGGGCATTCGGACAATTGCGCCCCCATCATCAGATCGATCGAACTTCGCATTTCACCAATCCGCACCACTCCAATCGGCCTTTTAAGCGAGCGAGGAGTTTGGTCCGGCGAGCGCGGCTATTTGGTGCGCCGCTAGCGATCCGTAATAAGACACGCATCCTAGGCCTACTCTGCTCGTGACGGCCCAGATAGGGCGATCCTGCCACTACAAGACCGGACACGCAGCTGTCGCCGCCTTGCGACCAGGATTCTATTGAACCCGTAAGTGCCGACCACGCGTGCGACCCTGATCGTTTCTGTTAGGCTACATCGTCCGTCCTATTTTCACGCCATGCCAGCCGATTGCCACACGAGCTCTCTGCTCTCCTTTTTCTGTGGCGCACTGGCTTTCAATATCGAAGGTGGCGTTGACACGAGGGCTTGGAAGTATGCGCGCAAGAGGCAAGACGTTTGACCACAAGCTCTACCTTTTGGGCCTTCCACAGGTCAGGAGCCCCTCAAACGACTTGAGGATTTGATGACACAGCCCGGACATTTCGACCATTGACCTACGCTCATGGCACTTCGCCCTGCCCTTCCTGCCCGTTATCCGCCCATCGGCACATGGCCTGCACTCATGCGCGCTGACATGGCCGCCGCCTACCTCGATTATCGCGATACAGGTGAACTCGCACGCGCTGTTGGTCGCGGCGAGGCACCAGCTCCCGTTGGCTATCGCGGAATTGGACGCGCGCGACAGCCAATTTGGTCGAAGGCTGCCATCGACAACTTCGCGGCACCGGCGAGGTCAATGGATCGAGACAGATCGGAAGACCTGGTTTCTCTCGTATGAAATTATCCCAAACTGGATCGAAGCTTCCGCGCTACTGCCGACGAAAGCCATTGAAGCGTGATCGATGCGCATACTTCTTTGAACCGCCGACCTGGGCTCGACAGCAGGGCTGCAACGTCAAGGCCGAAGCGTTAGGGGAACACTACGCCGCTGCCGTTGACCGAGTTGAGAATATCCTCCTTCCCGCCTTCGACAGTTGGCGCTCACGAGGGTTGACCGATATGATTCCGCCTTCTCCCGCGCCTGGCACTTTCGATTGGCTGGTCAGCATCTTCCAAGCCCACCAGAAATGGAGAGAGATCGATCACAACACGCAGCGCTTATACAAGCAAAGTCTTGCCCTGTTCGCTAATCACACACTGAAGGACGGCACTCGTGCCGGCTCGAAGCACCTCTCCGATTTTACGAAAGGCTTCGTCGACGCAATCTACGCGAAACTGCTCGTTGTGGAAGACAGGGACGCATGTGGGAACGTTATCAAGCGCGAGCGTCGCCGCTTTGCCAATGCAGCCATGGCCTCTTGCAGGCGCGCATGGTTTGTTGGGCAGCGCGCACAAGAAACGAAAGTGCCGGCGATCAATCCATTTTTGCGGATGGGGCTAAAGACCCGTGCGCCTGGCCAGCCTGTCCGCCAGACGCCCACAGCGACTTGGGATGAACTCGTCGCGTTCAGGGCGGCGGCGAAGAAGCTCGGATACCGCTCGGTCGGAACTGCCGCGTTGTTGACCTGGGAGTGGCTGCAACGCGAAGAGCACGTCTTCGGAGCTTTCGAGATCTCGCACTATCGGCCAAAGGAGCGGCCGAACAGCGTGAAGATCGTGCATCCGAAGAATGGCGAGGAAGCCTGGTGGCCACTATTCGACGAAACGGGCGAACCTCTTTTCCCCGAACTGATGGCGGAGCTCGACGCCATCAAGGAAACTGTAGTCTCGGGGCTGGTCTTTCGGCGCGATCATGAACATCGCAGATCCCCTACACAGCTCCCTTGGATCACAGATCGCAAGGACCTGCGTTATTTGCGCGGTGTCGTAAAAAGGATCGTCGCGGCAGCTGAGCTTCGGAGTGAACTCTCCTTTACCTCATTCCGTCACGGTGGATTTACTGAAGGTGCGGACAGCGATCTCACTGATGCTGAGTTACGCGCAGCCGGCCGTCATCGATCGGCACGCCAACTGCCAACCTATGCCAAACGCACTCGCAAACAGCTGATCGCGGGCTCCAAGAAGCGCCACGAGGAACGAGCAAGAGCAGCGCTTATCGGACTCGCCCCTACCCCCGTGTCTGAATAACCGCATCGTGGGTTATTGCGGGTCTCCACGGCTAGAACTCAGGCCTGCCGATTTGACATGGTTATTTCCCCGTCCAGGACGGCTTGCGCTTCTCGCTGAACGCTTTCAGCCCTTCCTTGGCGTCCTCGGTCATCGCGAGCAGTGCGATCTGGCTTTCGGTGTAGGCGATGCTCTCGTCGAAGGACATCGAGGCGATCGCGCGCATCGCATATTTACCCCGGCGGATGGCGGTCGGCGATTTGTCGACGATGCGGCCGATCAGCCAGTCGACCTTGGCATCTAACTCGGCCGCGGGCACGACGTAGTTGAGGAGGCCCGCTCCTTGAGCCGCTTTCGCGTCGAACGGCTCGCCCGTCAGCGCCCATTCGTTGACGAGCCGCGGCGGCGCGATGGACTGCAACAGGCTCAAGACCTGCATCGGGAACACGCCGACCTTCACCTCGGGCAGGCCGAAGATGACGTGATCGGCCGCGACAGCCATGTCGGTCATGCAGAGCAAGCCCATGCCGCCGGCCATGCAGACACCGCCCACGCGGGCGATCGCGGGCTTGGTGGCGTTCTGCGACAGGCGCAACAGATCGGCATAGTCGACATTCGGCCTGGAATGATCCATCGCGAAAGCCGCACCGGAATTCTGCAGGTCGGCACCGGCGCAGAACGCCCTGTCGCCCGCGCCCGTCAGCACGATCACACGGACGTCCTTGTCGTCGTGCGCGTCGCGATAACCCTTGGTGATGCCGGCGATCACGTCGCCGTTCAGCGCGTTGCGTTTCTCCGGCCGGTTGATGATGATCCAGAACGCCTGCCCGCGCTTCTCGGTGATGACGCTTGTGGTGTCGGTCATGGCACTCGCTTCCTTGCTGCCGTTTTGCAGCCATTTGCGGCAGCCCGGGCGGCAGGTGCAAGAGCAATCTGCGGGGAGGCGCCGCTTTAGCGCCTCGACGCAAATTGCAGGAGATCGAGGCCCGGGCGCACGCCTCAGGTCGCGACGGCTTTCCTGATCCAGACCTTGTTGTCGTGGAACGCGGCTCCGCCGATCGGCGCGATGGCTTCGGCCCCTGTCAACATGTTGATGCCGCGGCCGCCGATGTGATTGCTGTTGGGGTGAACGGACTCCGCGATTAGCACGCCGCGCCGCACGCCCTCGAACAGCGTCGCAACCAGCGTGGTCTCGCCTCGGGTGTTGCCGAGTGTCACGGCATCGCCATCGGCGATGTCGAGCGCGGTGGCGTCCAGGGGGTGGATCATCACGCTCGCCTTGCCCTCGCGCGCCTGCGACGATGGCGTCTCGTTGAAGGTGGTGTTGAGGAAGCTGCGCGAGGGGCTGGTCGCGAGCCGGAACGGATGGACCTGGTCGGCGTGCTCGATCACCGCCCAATGGTCCGGCAGCGACGGCATCTTGTCGACGTCCCCCATCGTCATGCCGAACGGCGGATGGGCCCAGTCGGCTTTGAAGTGGAATTTCCCGTCGGCATGGGCAAAGCCGTCGAGATAATGCGACGTGCGGAAGTCCGGCTGCAGGTCGCGCCAGATGTCGGCTTCGAGCCCCGCGATGTCGCCGTGGTTGCTGAGCTTCAATGTCGCGTCGATCAGTTCGCGCGGCGTCATCTCGAAGCCCTGATGTTTTGCGCCAAGTCGCGGCGCCAGCGCCTGCAAGACCTCGTGGTTGGAGCGGCATTCGCCGGGCGGCTCGATCAGCTTCGGACCGACGGAGATGTGCTGATGGCCGCCACCGTAATAGAGATCGTCATGCTCCATGAACATGGTCGCCGGCAGCACGATGTCGGCCATCTGCGCCGTCTCGGTCATGAACTGCTCGTGCACCGCGACGAACAGATCCTCGCGCGCGAAACCCTGGGCTACCCTCGCCTGCTCTGGCGCGACCGTCATCGGATTGGTGTTCTGGATCAGCATCGCCTTGACCGGCCCCTTGCCGTGCAGGGCTTCGGCGTCGCCCGTGAGGATGCGGCCGATCTTCGACTGATCGAGCGCACGCGTCGTCTTGTCGATCGCGTCGTGACCTTCGATGACGGATTCGTTGAAATGCCACAGCGCGTAATTGTTGAAGAAGGCGCCGCCGCCTTCATGCTGCCAGGCGCCTGTCACCGCGGGAATGCAAAGCGCCGCATGCATCTGCGTCGCGCCGTTGCGCGAGCGGGTGAAACCGTAACCGAGGCGGAGGAAGGTCCGCTTCGTCTCGCCCACGGCTTTCGCAAAGGCCTCGATCTCCGCCACCGGCACCCCGCAGATCGCGGAGGCCCATTCGGGGGTTCGCGTTTTCAGATGCGCTTCGAGTTCATCAGGGCAATCGGTGTATTTGTACATGTAGGCGCGGTCGGCATAGCCGTCGCGGAACAGGACGTGCATGACACCGCAGGCGAAGGCGCCGTCGGTGCCGGGGCGCAGGATGATCTTGATGTCAGCCTGCTTCATGGTCTCGTTGTCGTAGATGTCGACCGCCGCGATCTTCGCGCCGCGCTCCTTCCGCGCCCGCGCGGCGTGCGTCATGACGTTGACCTGCGTGTTGACGGGATTGGTACCCCAGATCACCACGAGGTCGGACAGCGCCATCTCGCGCGGATCGACGCCGGCGATCTTGCCGGTGCCGATCGCGAACCCGATACGCGCAACGTTGGCGCAGATCGTCGAATAGAAGCGCGAGTATCTCTTCACATGCGCGAGACGGTTAATGCCGTCACGCATCACCAGCCCCATCGTGCCGGCGTAGTAATAGGGCCAGATCGATTCCGCGCCGAACTCGCGCTCGGCTTGATTGAAGCGATCTCCGATCTCGTCCAGCGCCTCGTCCCAGGAGATCCGCGCGAACTGCCCGGAGCCCTTCGGCCCGATGCGGCGCATCGGAAATGTCACCCTTTCAGGATGATGGATGCGCTCGGCATAACGGGCGACCTTGGCGCAGACGACGCCCGCCGTGTAGGTCTGCTTTTTCGAACCGCGGACGCGACCGATGCTGCGGCCTTCGACCACCTCGATATCGAGCGCGCAGGCCGACGGGCAATCGTGCGGACAGGTCGAGTGGCGGATTTCGATCTTGGCGTGCTGGTTCATGACCAAATTCGTAACACCAAAATACCAGCCAGCCGAGCGTATTTATCCGGCAATGCCCATGCGATTTGCTCAAACCGCACGCGCCGCGGGTTCCTGCCGCAACCGCGAAAGGCGGCGCGGTCACACCGAAATCTGCCCGATATTCCCTGCCCGCTAGGCTTTGTGAGGCGTCGACAGTCCGCTTCACCTGCCGCTACAGTGCCGGCCAACAAGAACGAGATCCGGGAGGTGGGCATGACAGCCCGAAGATTCGCGCTGGCATTGGCGGGCGGACTGGTTGCTGAATTCGCTGCTGCCCCCTCGCTTGCGCAAGATTATCCTGCTCATTCGGTCCGGATCGTGGTTCCTTTCGGGGCTGGCGGGCCGGCTGACGTCGCGGCCCGGCTGATCGGCAACGTGCTCCAGGAGAGCTTTGGCCAGCCCTTCGTGATCGAGAACCGCACCGGCGCGGGCGGTGTCATCGGCACGGTCGAGGGGGCGAAGTCGCCCGCCGACGGCTACACGCTGTTGATGATGTCCAACACCCAGACAGCGAACGAGTCGCTGCTGACCCCGGCGCAGCGCAAATACGAGCTGATGCGCGACCTCGCGCCGATCGCGCCGGTGAACTATTCCGATCTCGTCATCGTGGTGAACCCGCAAGTTCCGGCAAAGACGCTGCAAGAGTTTATCGCGCTCGCCAAAGCGCAGCCGGGCAAGCTGAACTACGCCTCCTCTGGCCAGGGCACGCCCTATCACATGGCCGGTGAGCTGTTCAAAGCCATGGCCGGCATAGACGTCGTGCACGTCCCCTACCGCAACAGCGGCGAGGCGCGCAGCGGCGTGATCGGCGGGCAGGTGCAGATGATGATCGACGCGGTGCCGGCGATGGCGCCGAATATCGGCGAGAACCAGGTCCGCGCGCTCGCGACCACCGGCAAGCAACGATCCGCGGTGTTGCCGAACGTGCCGACCGCTGGCGAAGCCGGAGTACCCGGCTACGAGGCAACGATCTGGCTGGGCCTGATGGCGCCGGCCGGCACGCCGAAGCCGATCATCGACAAGCTCAATGCCGCCGTGAACGCAATGGTGAAGCGGCCCGACATCGTCAAGCTCTGGACCGAGCAAGGCGCCGTGCCCATGTCGATGACACCGGAGGAGTTCGACAAGTTCCTGCGCGGCGACATCGAGAAATGGGCCGACGTCGTCAAGAAGTTCGACAAGTCCTGAGGCCGTGGAGTGATAATGCCCAACATTCAATTCCAGCTCAATGGCGCCGCGGCCGCCGTGGATGCCGATCCCGATCAGACGCTGCTCGAGGTGCTGCGCGGCCGGCTCGGGGTCACCAGCCCGCATTTTGGCTGCGGCGCCGGAGAGTGCGGCGCCTGCTACGTCATGGTCGGCGACCGCGCGGTAACCTCCTGCGACATGCCGATGTGGTCGGTCGCCGGCAAGGACATTGTCACGGTGGAGGGCCTGGGCACGGCGGAGCAACCGCATCCGCTGCAACGCGCTTTCATCTCCGAACAGGCGATGCAGTGCGGCTATTGCGTCTCGGGAATCCTCGTCAGCGCGGCGGCGCTGCTGAAGCGCAATCCGTCGCCGACGGAGGGTGAGGTCAGAGCGGCGCTCGATCGCAATCTGTGTCGCTGCGGATCGCATAACCGCATGGTTCGCGCCGTGCTGCGGGCGGCTTTGGAGATGGCCGCGCCATGACGACACCGTCCCCCGCCCCGAAACTGCCGGTCAGCCTGGCGGCCAATCCAAAGCTGTCGTCCTGGGTGCGGATCACCGACGAGGGCCACGTGGCGATCTCGCCCGGCAAGGTCGAGATCGGCCAGGGCATCGTCACGGCGCTGGCCCAGATCGCCGCGGACGAGCTCGACGTCGAGATCATCAGGATCGAGATGATCCGCGCCTCGACGGCGACGAGCCCGAACGAGGGCGTCACCTCGGGCAGCCTTTCGGTCCAGCAGTCCGGCCGCGCGCTCCGACACGTCTGCGCTGAGGTGCGCCAGCTATTCCTGGCCGCAGCATCGGAACGCCTTGGCGTCGATCCATCCCAGCTCGACGTCGATGACGGCACGATCTCGGGACCGGGCAATGTCAGAACCAGCTATTGGGAGCTGGCCGGCGAGGTCTCTCTCGACCACGACGCCACGGCAGGCGCAGCAGCGAAGATTGCCGCCAAGCGCGCCGTCGCCGGACACTCGGTTCAGCGCGTCGATATTCCCGACAAGGTGTTCGCGCGCCCGCGCTTCATCCACGACCGCGCGCTGCCGGACATCTTACACGGACGCGTGCTGCGGCCGGATGTCTCGGGCGCCAGATTGATCGTGCTCAATGAGGCGGCTGCGCGCGCCGTCCCCGGTCTCGTCGCGATCGTGCGCGATGGCAACTTTGGCGGCGTGGTCGCCGACAGTGTGGCGGCGGCGGAAGCCGCGTTGAAAGCCTTACGCAAGGGCGCGGCATGGTCGGGCGGCGAGCCGCTGCCCAATGAAGATGACCTTGCGGGTTTCCTGAAGAGCCAGCCGGTCGAAACGACCATCATCGATACCAGGACGGCGGCGACGACGCCCAAGCCCGCCCAAACCCTCCGCCGGCAATATACGCGCCCATACATCGCGCATGCCTCGATCGCACCATCCTGCGCCATGGCGCAATGGGACGACGATCGTGTCCACGTCTGGACGCACAGCCAGGGTGTCTACCTGCTGCGCGCCGATCTCGCGATCGTGCTCAAGCTGCCGGCCGAGAGCATCATTGTCGAGCACATGGAGGGGGCCGGTTGCTACGGACACAACGCGGCCGACGACGTCGCGCTCGATGCCGTGCTGCTGGCGAAAGCTGCCAGCGGCCGCCCGGTCCGGGTGCAGTGGTCACGCCACGATGAGATGTCCCATGCGCCGTTCGGTGCAGCCATGGCCATCGAGGTCGAAGCCGACCTCGATGCGGACAACGACATCGTCGGCTGGCGCCATGCGATCTGGAGCAATGGCCACGCAGCGCGGCCGGGGCGTGCGGCACAGCCTGCGCTGCTCGCCGCGACCGAGATCGCAGATCCGTATCCGCGCATGATCTCGTCCAATCCGCCGGCTGCCAATGGCGGCGGCGGCGACCGCAATTCCGTTCCGCTCTACGACTTTCCGGCCTGGACGATCACGAGCCACCGGCTGCTGACCATGCCGGTGCGCACCTCGGCGCTGAGGACCCTGGGTGCGCAAGGCAACGTGTTCGCCATCGAATCTCTGCTCGACGAGATCGCCGCCCTGCGCGGCGAAGACCCGATCGAGTTTCGCCTACGGCATCTGCGTGACGATCGAGCGAAGGACGTCATCCGGGCCGCGGCGCGACGCGCCCAGTGGAAACCACCGAAGCAATCCGGCATCGGTCACGGCGTCGGCTTCGCCCGCTACAAGAACATGGGCGCCTATTGCGCCGCGATTGCCGAGATCGAAGGAACCGACGACATCCGCGTGAAGCGGCTGACGCTTGCGGTCGATGTTGGCGAGGCCATCAATCCGGATGGCGTGGTCAACCAGATCGAGGGCGGCGCGATCCAGGCAACGAGCTGGGTGCTGAAGGAGCGCGTCCGATTCAACCGGGCCCGCATCACCTCAACCTCCTGGACGGACTATCCGATCCTCACCTTCAGCGAGGTTCCGGTGGTGGATGTCGAGATCATCCAGCGGCCGGAGATCGAGCCGGTCGGTGCCGGCGAAGCTGCTCCCGGTCCGGTGACGGCGGCGATCGCGAATGCGGTCTTCGATTGCCTCGGCGTGCGCGTGCGCGACCTTCCTATCACGCGCGACAAGATCATCGCAGCCATGGAGCTTGCATCGTGATGACAGTGAACATCCTGAGCGGTGGCGCGGCGCAAGGCCTGGTGCGCGGCCTCACTGACGCTTTCAAGACAAAGACCGGCTTCGGCATCGACGGCGAGTTCGGCGCGGTCGGCATCATGGCCGACAAGCTGCGTGCAGGCACGCCGGCCGACCTCGTCATCCTGACGCAGGCCCTCCTTGCAAAGCTCGCCGAGGAGAAGCTCGTGATCCGCTCCTCGATCGCCGATATCGGCCGGGTCGAGACCGCGCTGGCAGTCCGCAGCCGCGATCCCAGGGTGACCGTGAAGACCGAAGCCGATCTGCGCGAGGTGCTGCGCGGCGCCGACGCAATCTACGTCCCTGATACCAAGGCCTCGACCGCGGGACGACACGTCGCCAAGGTGCTGGACCAGCTCGGCATCGCCTATGAAGTCGCCTCGCGCCTGAAGATCTTTCCGAATGGCGCAACCGCAATGAGGGAGCTTGCGGCATCCACCGCCACGAGGCCGATCGGGTGCACCCAGGCCACCGAGATCATCGCGACCGACGGCATTGTGCTGTCAGGATCGCTGCCGCCGGGATCCGAGCTCGTGACGATGTACACGGCCGGCGTGACCACGCGGGCCGCGCATCCGAAAGAGGCGGCCGCGCTGATCGCGCTGCTGACCGGCGCAGATTACAGGGATCTGCGCCAACGCGTGGGCTTTGTCGGCTAGATGCGGATGGCCGCCCTATTCGTGCAGCTGGGTCAAGCCGGTCGGCGGCCCGTCGACCGCCGTCCAGCCGCCGTCGACGAACAGCGTGCTGCCGCTGACGTAGCTTGCGGCGTCCGAGGCGAGATAGGCCACCGCGGTTGCGACCTCATCGGCGCTGCTCCAGCGGTTGAACACGGTGTGGCCGGCGTAGAGATTGTAGATGTCGGGGCGCTGCTTGAACGGGCCGGTCAGCGCGGTCTCGGCGATGCTCGGAGCGATCGCATTGACGCGCACGCCGGAGCGGCCGACCTCCGAGGCAAAGCCCTTCACGAGAAGGCCGATGGCGGCCTTGGTCGATCCATAGACGGCAAGGCCCGGCTCGATCGTGACGGCGCGCACCGACGAGCAGGCGATGATGCTGCCGCCCCTTTGCTCGACCATGATGCGGCCGAAGGCCTGGAAGAACCAGACCGTACCCTTGACGTTGAGCGTGATGACGCGGTCGAGATCCTCCTCGGTGTAATCGAGGATGGTCTTGCGGATGTTGAGCCCGGGCGTGGTCACGGCAATGTCGAGCCGCGGGAACTTCTGCATCACGGTTTTGGCGAGCGCATTGACGTCGGCAGCGCTCGCGGCGTCGCACGCGGCGGCCTCGGCCCAGCCGCCGTTGTCACGAATGCCGGCGGCAGTCGCTTCCGCTGCGTCAAGCGCGCGATCGGCACAGACGACGCGGGCGCCAAGCCCGGCCAGCGCCTCGGCCGACGACCTGCCGATGCCTGAGGCGGCGCCGAGCACCACGGCCGTCTTGCCGGTGAGATCGAAGAGCTTGCGATAGTCGGTCACGGACAGATTCTCCCTGTGTTGCTGTTATCCCTTGTAACCCATCAGTAAGCGGGGCAGCCACAGCGAGAACGCGGGTATGTAGGTCACGAACATCAGAGCTGCGATCAGGGCGGCGTAGAACGGCAGGATTGTGCGCATCACCGCGCCCACCGAGATGCCACCGATGGCGCAGCCCACGAACTGCGTCGTTCCGACCGGCGGGGTGTTCAACCCGAGCGCGCAATTGATCAGCATCAGCATGCCGAACTGCACCGGATCCATGCCCGCCTTCATCGCTATTGGCAGGAAGATCGGGGTGCAGATCAGGATGGTCGCAGCCATGTCCATGAACGTGCCGAGCAGGAACAGGATGACGTTGATGAGCAGAAAGATGGCCCAGGGTTGCGTGGAGACCTTGCTCATCATGTCGCCGGCGAGGTCGGCGACCTCGTAGAGCCCCATCAGATACTGGAACATGGTGGAGACGCCGATCAGCAGCAGCACCACGCCCGTCGTCTTCACGGCCTTCGCAGCGGCCCGCAGGAAGTTCTTCCAGGTCATGGTACGGTAGATGAAGAACGTCAGCAGGATCGTGTAGGTGACCGCGACGGCGGCAGATTCAGTTGCAGTGAAGACACCGGACAGGATGCCCGCCAGGATGATGCCGACGATCAGAAGGCCGGGCAGCGCGGCCGCGAACGAGCGGAACACCTCGGCCCAGCCCGGGAATTTACCGGCGGGATAACCTCGCTTCACCGCGACCGCGTAAGCGGCAACCAGCATGCACACCATCAGCACGAGCGCCGGCAAGATGCCGGCGGCGATCAACGCGCCGATCGATACCTTGCGCGCGGCAAGTGCATAGATGATCATATTGTGGCTGGTCGGCATCAGCGCTCCGACGAGCGAAGCGTGGGTGGTGACGTTGACGGCGTAGTCGGTGTCGAAACCTTCCTTTTTCATCATCGGGATCATCACCGCTCCCATCGCCGACACGTCGGCCACCGGCGAACCGGATACGCCGCCGAACAGCGTGCAAGCGACCACGTTCGACATGCCGAGCCCGCCGCGGATGTGTCCGACGAGGTTCTTGGCGAGCTGCACGATCTTGTCGGCGACGCCGCCATGCAGCATCAACTCACCGCTGAAGACGAAGAACGGTATAGCGAGAAAGGAGAAGATGTTCATCCCCGACATCATCTGCTGGAAGATGACCGCAACCGGCAGGCCTTCGTAGAGGATGGTGCAAATCGCCGAGAGGCCGATCGCGAAGGCGACCGGTACGCCGAGGATCAGGAAGCCGAAGAAGGAGGCGCCGAGAATGATCAATTCCATGACGGGACGACCTCTTCGCCGCGCAGCAGAGCAATGATGTGCTCGATTGAAAAGGAGACGATCAAGACGCCGGAGGCGATCAGCGGTATGTAGCGCACGACCTCAGGCAGGCCGAGATTGGGGATCTTCACGGTTCCAACCGACGCGCCGAGTATCCAGCCGTTGTAGACCATCGCAACGCCGAACACGGCCACGAGGACGTGGATTACAAGCTCGATTTTCTCGCGCAGGCGATCCGGAAGCATCACCAGCAGACTGTCCATGCCGATGTGTCCGGCATCCCGCACGCCGACGGCCGCGCCGATCAGCGTGACATACAGGATCAGAACCAGCGCAAGGTTCTCCGTCCAGGTCGGGCTGGAATTGAGCACGTAACGTCCGAACACCTGATAGAACACGATGGTGACGATGACGAGCAGGCCGCTCACGGACAGATACATGCCCAAGCGAGCGACGACGGCATTGATCCGCGACAGCAAGCCGGTAGACGGGCGTGCCGCTGCGGCCTCCGGCTCGTGACTTGCGACGTGTGGGTCTGACATCCGGGTCTCCCTGCGAGGGCCCGGTGTCGCCGGTCGGCGACTCCGGACCCGACGCCGCTGTGTTTTACTTCGTGTCCTGGATACGCTTGACGAGGCTCTGCAGCTTTTCGTCACCGGCGAACTTCGCGTACACCGGCTTCATCGCATCGACGAATTCCTGCTTGTTGGCGATCGTGATCACCTGAACGCCTGCCGCCTCGACGGTCTTGCGGGAAGCCTGCTCACGCTCGTCCCAGAGCTTGCGCATGACGGGCACCGATTCCTTGGCCGCCTTGCGGATCATCGCCTGATCCTCCTTGCTCAGCGTGTCCCAGACCTTCTTGGACATCACGAGAACTTCGGGCGCCAGGGAGTGCTCGGTGACATTGTAGAACTTGGCTGCCTCGAAATGGCGCGATGACTCGTAGGAGGGCCAGTTGTTCTCGGCAGCGTCCACCAGACCGGTCTTGAGAGCGGTGTAGACCTCGCCATACGGCATCGGCGTCGGGTTGGCTCCGAGGCTCTCGATCATACCGACCCACAGGTCGGACTGCTGGACGCGGATCTTCAAGCCCTTGAGATCCGCGAGCGACTTGACCGGTGCCTTGACGGTGTAGATGGACCGGGCGCCGCTGTCGTAATAAGCAAGCCCGATCAATCCTGCGGGCTCCATCGCCGCCAGTATCTCATCGCCGATCGGCCCGTCGAGGACCGTACGCATGTGCTGCGTGTCCCGGAAGACGAAGGGCAGACACAACGCGATGGTCTCAGGCACGAAGTTGTTCAGCGGCGATGCGTTGATCCGCATCATGTCGAGTGCGCCGATCTTGAGTTGCTCGATGGTGTCCTTCTCGGAGCCAAGGGCTCCATTGGGAAACACCTTCACGCCAAGCTTGCCGCCGCTCGCCGTCGCGAGCTGTTTGCCCATGAACTTGACGGCTTCGACGGTCGGATAATCGGCGGGATGGATGTCGGCGGAGCGGAAATCGCGCGCAGTCGCCAAGGGCGCTGAGACCGCCAGCACAGCGGCTGCAATGATACCGGTTAGTGTCTTCATCTGGGCTTTCCTCCTGAGTTAGTTATGTTGTCGTTGGGCAGGTGCTGCCGGCCGCCTTGGGTCGCTCCACTTCAGGTGTGAAGTCAAGCGCTACAACCGCACCACCTTGGTAGGATTGTGCGACGGAGTCGAGCGGATTTGGCTGCTTCGCCGTGTAGTCCCCGGCGTCGTGGCATGAAGAGGTGGCTGATATCGGGGAAATTCCCCGCAGCCCTCTCCAGCGGAGGCCTGGGCGGCAAGAGCCGGCCCCGCTGCAATCGCCTCGCCGTCGGCCAATGCTGGATGCGAGGTGACGATGCTCGTCGGATCCATGGACGCTCCTCTCGTTTCATGCTCGACCGCTATTGGCTGCGGCTTGGAGGTTCGGACAAGACGGTCGCCCCATCCTTGTGCGAACGCGCTGCATCAGCGCGATATCGCCAATCTCGTCCCTAGGGCGGGCGGCATTCTGAGTCCAAGCCAATTCCGGCATCGATCAATGCAGGAGTTGCATTGATCGATCTGCCGTTACTCATCACCGCGGGCTGGCCTGGCGTCGCCAGCGCGTCACTTGACGTCGCCAGCGCGTCACTTGACGTCGCCGGCGCGTGACTTGACGCCGCCAATGGAGGCCCCTCAAGATGTCAGAAACATCGGATCATCTCGAGGGAATGCCCATGCCGCGGAAGCTGATCGACATCTCCGTGCCGTTGCGCAACGACGTGACGGCCGATCCGCCGGGCAACCACCCGACGATCCAGTACATCGATCACCAGCAGGGCCTGCCGCGCATGCTGCAATTCTTCGACGGGCTCAAGGCGCAGGACTTGCCGGACGGCCAGGGATGGGCCGTCGAACAGGTCTCGCTGTCGACCCACAACGGCACGCATCTCGACGCTCCCTGGCATTTCCATCCGACCATGAATCGCGGCGAGCGGTCGTGGACCATCGACGAGGTGCCTCTCGAATGGTGTTTTCAGCCCGGCGTGAAGCTCGATTTCCGGCATCTGCCTGACGGCTGCGTGGCCACCGCCGCCGACGTCGAGAAGGAGCTGAAACGCATCGGGCATACGCTGTCGCCACTTGAGATCGTGGTCGTCAACACCAGCGCCGGCGCCAAATTCGGCCAGGCCGACTACGTCAATTCCGGCTGCGGCATGGGCTATGAGGCCACTATGTACCTGCTCGAACGCGGTGTGCGCCTGACCGGCACCGACGGCTGGAGCTGGGACGCGCCGTTCGTCTACACCGCAAAGAAATATGCTGAAACAAAAAATGCCGGACTGATCTGGGAAGGCCATAAGGCGGGACGGCACATCGGCTATTGCCACCTCGAGAAGCTGCACAATCTCGACAAGCTGCCCTCGACCGGATTTGCGGTCTCGTGCTTTCCGGTGAAGATCGAACGTGCCTCCGCGGGCTGGACCCGCGCGGTCGCCATCATCGACAATTAGGTGTGAAGCCTACTCGCCGTCGAGGCCGCTCTCGGCGAGTTCGCGCAGCGCGTCGATATCCAGCACGACGATCGCGCCATGCTCGAGGCGGACCCAGTTGCGCCCGGCCCAGGCGCGCAATTGCTTGTTGATGCTCTCGCGCGTCATTCCCACCATCTCGCTGATCTCCTGCTGCGTGATGGCGAGCATGCCACTGCCTGAATCGAGCTTGCGCTCTTCGGTGAGACCGAGCAGCGCGCTCGCAAGCCGGCCCGGAAGATTCTGCAGGATCACCTGCTCGACCTGCTGGCTGGTCCAGCGCAGGCGTGCGCAGAGCAGCTCGATGAATTTCATGGCCAGCGCCGGCTGGCTCTTCACGAACGGCAGGAAGTCCCGGCGATCGATGATGTAGAGCTCGCAATTGGTGTTGGCGGTCGCATCGGCCGAACGGGGCGCACCGTCGAGAACCGCGATCTCGCCAAAGATTTCTCCGGGACCGATGAGATTGAGAATAGCGTTGCGGCCATCTGGCGATGAAGAGGAAATCTTTACTGTCCCCGTGATCACCGCGAACAGGTTGTTGCCGGGATCGCCCTTGGCAGCGATCGTCGCCCCGCGCTTCACCGTGGTGTGTTTGGCGTAACGGCAGAGCTGATCGAGCGCCTCCGGCTCCAGATCCGCGAAGATCGGGTGCTTGCGCAGGACCGATAGTTTGTTGCCCGCCGACTGTCGGGGGTCGCCGGTCTTGTCCTGAGGCACGCCACGGGGCTCCTAAGACTGCGAGGCACTGGAGTTCCTGCGTAGTCAACGTTGGCAGGGTTTTCAACCGGAAAGCAAGCCCGCGGCTTGAGGCAAATACGGCGAAAATGCCGCGGAGGGCTCGAACTCGGCATCCGAAGGATGCGCCGATCCATTTTGGCCGCTTCAGAGTTGCACACAGCGCAAGCTGCGATTGCGTTGAGGCGCTACCGAATGGTCAAGAGTTGGCCGGCGATCAGCCCGTCAGATGGGGCTGCGGCCTCAGGAGCTTCACGCTTGGAATCCCGGTCGAGCCGGCCTGCGCTGGTTTGTCGGTCCGCCCAAGCCAAAGCGCCGGCAAAACCGACGAAGACCGCTACGACGACAATGGTCACCGGCAACGCGTCAGCGGGCATAAACCACCTCCCCGATTGTTTTGGGCATTATCGGCGGCACGTGGACGGCGTCATTAATCGGGATCAAAATCGCGGAGCGCCGCGTATGGATCAGACGTCAAGCAGCAGCCAGGGCCTCGACGCGTGCAGGGTCGAGCAGGCTGATGCCGCCGTGAATGATCTCGATCGTGCCGTGGCGCTCCAGCTTGGTGAAGGTGCGGCTGACGGTTTCGATGGTCAGGCCGAGATAGTCCGCAATATCCTGGCGGCTCATCGGAAGTGGCACCGTGTCGGGCAGCCCCTTGAGCGCGAACAGCCGTTCGCGCCAGCCGAGCAGAAAGGTCGCAATTTTCTCGTCCGCCGAGCGGCGGCCGAGCAGAACCATGTGATCCCGCGCCTGGCTCAACTCGCGAATCGCCAGTTCGTTGATCCGTCGGAGCAGATGCGGCCGGTCCTCAATGAAACGGCCGAAGGGCGCCTTTGCGAACTGGCACACGGTCACCGCGCCGATCGCATCGGCCGAGAAATTGTGACGGCCGGAAAGATTCATCCCCAGGAAATCGCCGGGCAAGGCAAACCCCACGATCTGCCGCCGGCCGTCGGGCAGCAGCTTGTAGAGCGCATGACGCCTTCGAGGAGATTGTAGAACGAGGTCGTAATATCTTCCTCGGAGAAGACGGTCTCGCCCGTACCAAAATGGACTCGACGCCCCAGATGCTCGAATTCCCTAAGCTCGGCCGGGTCCAGCGACGAACACACCGCGAAGTCGCGGACCGCGCAATCACTGCAGAAATGCCCGTTCGGCTCAATTGTCACCACGGAAGGCTTCATCCACCGCTCCAAGCGCCGGCTGCCTCCGCATCAGGCCGAGTCTACCGCGCAGGCTGCATTTTACTGCACTGCGCCAAAGCCAATTGACTCAAATCAAATTTGGCAGGTATCCCCGCCTTATTCTGCTTTCCGGAGTTCAAGGGGATCACGTTGATGCTGCAAGGCGCGCTCCGCCAAGGCCGAATTCAAGGCCTGATTGCGCTGCTTCTGGCCACCCCTGCCCTGGCCGGACCGATCGCCGCCCAGCGGGGTAAGACCTTTGCGCGGGCCAATTGCGCACGCTGCCACGCGATCGATCGCACCTCGGCAAGCCCGCTCAAGATCGCGCCGCCCCTGCGCACCCTGCACCAGCGTTATCCGATCGAGACCCTCGGCGAGGCGCTGGCCGAAGGCATCTACACCGGCCACGCTGACATGCCAGCCTTCGAGCTCAATCCGAACCAGATCCACGATCTGCTGTCCTACCTGAAGACGCTGGAATAGCCGGCGTCACACCGCCTGCACGGTCCAGCCGATCAGCTCCTTCGCGACACGGGCAAAGGCTGCGTCGAACGCTGCGACTGCTGCGGCCGGCTCGACCTTGTCGAGCTTCTCGCTGGTCTCGACCAGGCGCGAGGCAATCACCTTGCCGGTCTTGTCAACGATCCGCGCCGATAGACCAATCTCGACCCTGGTCTCGCCTTCCGTGGCAATCCGGAAGCGTCTGATGTCGATCAGGAGCTGATAATCCGCCTGCCCGAGATCGGTCGTGCGCAACGGCGCGTGGGCAATGTCGTAGTTCTCGAAACTGTCGATCAACCGCGCCTGCACCAGTTTCGGGATGCTGTCGGCCCAGAGGAAGTCGGCAAAGCCCGGATTGTCCCCAACCGGCGAGAACAGCATTCGCTGCGTCTGGAGCATCGCGACCGCGGTCGGCTCGGGTATGGCCAATGACGCCGAGAGCGTCTTGCCGGTCGGCCCCAGGTTCTGCGGCGTGCGCAGGTCGTAGGTAATTTTCTGCGCGGGCGCGCCGCCGCCGGTCATCTTCTCGAGGCCCGCCAGGATGCCGTCGAGCTTGCCGGTGTTGCGCGCGAGCCCGTCGGAGAACGTCTTGAAGTTGGCGATTGTGTCCTTCAGCGGCCCGGAATTGTCCTCCAGAACGGTGTCGACCCGCCGCAGCGCGTCGCGCGCCGCTTGCGTCATGCTCTGGCCGGCGCCGGCCTCGGCGATCAAGGTCGGGGTCTCGCCGGCTTTGGCGACGATCATACCGCCCTCAAGCGTCACCACCGGCACGCCGGTCAGCCCCTGGAAATCGAGCCCGACCTTGGTGTCGGCACGCACCGGCGTCGTCGTGGCGACCGAGATCGTCGCATTGACGAAGCGCGGGTTGTCCGGCGCAAGGCCGAGCTGCGTCACCTCACCGACGCGGATGCCGTTGAACAGCACGCCGGCGCCGACCAGCAAGCCCGGCACCGGTCCCTGGAATTGCACGTGGTAGTTCGTGCGCGGCCCGATGCCACCGGTATTGTTCAGCCAATAGACGAAGCCGAACACCGCGAGAATCGCGGCCAGCACGAAGGCGCCGATCAGCACATAGGGAGCGCGGGTTTCCATGTCTCATCTCATCTGGTGTTGCAGCATCTGCGAGCGCTTGCCGTGGAAATAGGCGCGCACCCAGGGATGCTCGGATTGCAGCAGTTCGCGCATCGGGCCGATAGCCACGATCTTGCCGTCCGCGAGCGCGGCGACGCGGTCGCAGACCGTGGTGAGGCTCGCAAGGTCATGGGTGACCATGAACACGGTCAGTCCCAAAGTCTTTTGCAGCGTCCTGATCAGCGCATCAAAATCACCGGCGGCGATCGGATCGAGGCCGGAGGTCGGCTCGTCGAGAAACAGGATCGGCGGATCGAGGGCAAGGGCGCGCGCCAGCGCCACGCGCTTGGTCATGCCACCCGACAGTTCTGCCGGATATTTATCTGCATCCTGCGGCCGCAGCCCGACCATTTCGAGCTTGGCAATCGCGATCTCGTCCATCAACTCCGGCGACAGGACAAGATTTTCGCGCAGCGGAAACTGGACGTTCTGCCGAACCGTCAGCGAGGAGAACAGCGCACCCTGCTGGAACAGGATGCCCCATGTCGTGGCCGCGTCTTGCGTGCGGCCGCCGATTGGCTGTCCCATGACTTCGATGGTCCCGCCTTGGCGTGGGATGAGACCAATGATGGTCCGCATCAACACCGACTTGCCGCCACCAGACGCGCCCACCAGCCCGAGGATCTCGCCCCGGCGCACATCAAGCGACAGATGGTCGAGCACTGTCTGGCGCCCGAAGCCGACCACGAGGTCGCGGACGCGGATCGCGAACTCTTCCTGCGTTCCCTCCATCGTCACATTCCGATCGAGGCAAAGAAGATCGCGAACAGGCCGTCGAGCACGATCACCAGGAAGATCGACTTGACCACCGACGTCGTGGTCTGCCGTCCGAGCGACTCGGCGCTACCCTTCACGCGCAGTCCCTCGCTGCAGGCGACGATCCCGATCACCAGCGCCATGAACGGTGCTTTCAGGATGCCGACCTCGAAATGGGTGACGGATATGGCCTCATGCAGCCGTGCAATGTAAATCGCCGGTCCCATATCCCCGTAGAATTGCGCGACCAGGCCGCCGCCATAGAGTGCGGCAATCGATCCGATGAAGGCGAGGATCGGCAGCGCAATGACCAGGGCCGCAACGCGCGGCAGGATCAGGACATGGACAGGGTCGAGCCCCATAGTCGAGAGCGCGTCGATCTCCTCGCGCATCTTCATCGACCCGAGCTCGGCCGTGTAGGCGCTTCCCGAGCGGCCGGCGACCATGATCGCGACGATCAGCACCCCGAGCTCGCGCAGCACCAGGATGCCAACCATGTCGACGGTGTAGGACTCGGCACCGAACCTGCGGAAATGGAAGAAGCCCTGCTGGGCAATGATCGCCCCGATCAGGAAGGTGATCAGCACGATGATGGGAATCGCCTGCCATCCGATCCGGTAGAGCTGGTAGACCAGCGACGTCAGCCGCAGCGATCGTGGCCGACGCAGTACGCCGATCACGGCCGTGAACAGTGCGCCGAGCATTTGAAGAAAGACCGCGATGTCTTCTCGCGCGCCGATCGTGGACTTGCCGAGATCGTTCAGCCAGAGCAGAACCGGGTTCGGCGCGGCCGCCGGCGCTGGCGTATGGCGATTGACCTGACGCACCTCGTCCATCAGCCCGCTGAAATGATCGGCGACACCGACGAGTTCGGCCGATCTGCCGGAGGATGCGGCCCTGCGCGTCAGCTTTTCCAGGACCCAGGCGCCGAGCGTGTCGAGCGCGCCGACGCCTGACATGTCCAGCGTCACGGATCTGGATCGATCGACATCCGCCCCGACCGATCGGGACAGCGTTTCGAGCGTCGCCACATTCGCTGCGGTCCACGGCCCTTCCGGGCGCAGGTTCAGCGCATCGCCGGACGGCGTCGCCAGCAACAGCGGTTCGGAGTTCACACTTCCTCCTCTTCGGGACAATTGGCCCCTATTCAGCCGGTATTTCTAGGCCAGCATGTGGCGATCGGTTTGACCTGTCTCAAGACCAGGACCACGCACCGCCCCTTGACGCAAGTCAAGCGCGAGCGCTCCCGCAGGTCTTAGGTTCACTTCGATTCAATGGAGACAACAAATCCATGTTCGATAGCGACAGGATGAGCGAAGAACTGCGGGCGCTGAAGGTCGACGTCACGCGTCTGCTGAGCACCGCCGGCGAGGAGATGTTCGACAATTCGAAAGATCGTGCCGAGGCCTGGCCGATCAGATCTGGGCAGCGCTTGCCGAACTCGGCGAGACCGTCAGCGACGAGCAGGAACAGCTCCAGGGCCTCATCACGGAGCGCCCGGTTGCATCGCTTGCGTCCGCCTTCGCGCTCGGCGTGGTCGTCGGCTTCATGCTGAGGAGGCACTAGGTGAATACGGAAAATGTAGTCAAACATCTGCGCGCGCTGTGGCGCACGGACAGGATCATCGCGGACATCAGGCTACGCAATCTTCTGGTCGGGCTGGGCCTTCGCGCCTTCGCGGCGCTGATCGCAGCATTCGGGCTCCTGATGTTGGAGCTTTCGGCCTATTTCGCACTCGTGCAGATCTGGAGCGCAATTGCCGCGGCCGCCATCCTTGGCGCCGTCAATTTCGCTATCGCGGGCGTTCTCTTCGTCATTGCTGGCCGTCCTCCCTCGGGTCGCGACCTTAAGCTCGCCAATGAAATTCACGGCACATCCATCGAAGCCCTGCAGCTTGAGGCGCGGGCGTTCCAGGCCCAGGTGTCCGGCGCGGTGCATCATCCGCTGAGCACGGTCGCGCCGGTGCTGGTGCCGCTGATCGCCATCATCATCAAGAGCCTGCGGAAGTCGGCGAGGGAATCCGCCGCTGCAACGTCGGCTGACGCGCGCTCCTAGCCCCGCGCTCAGAGCTTCAGCCGGACGTCACAGATGTCCGGCTCGCTCGGATCCGGCTTTACCTCGAAACCAAGCTGCCGGCACATATCGAGCATCGCGGTGTTCTCCTGGAGCACGTCGCCCGATATGACCTTCAGCCCTTCCGACTTTGCGTAATCGATGATCAATTGCATCAGGGTCCATCCCAGCCCCCTGCCCTTGAGATCAGACCGCAGCAGGATCGCGTATTCGCCGCTCTCGTAGATCGAGTCCGAATGGAGCCGGACCACGCCGACCATCTCGTTAGTGGCCTCGTCGAATGCGATGAAAGCCATCGCGCGCGCATAGTCGAGCTGGGTCAGGCGCGCGATGAACTCGTGGGTGAACTCCTTCATCGGCGCGAAGAAGCGCAGGCGGAGGTCTTGCGGCGTGACGTGACGCAGGAATTCATGGATGGTTGGCTCGTCCTCGGGGCGCAGAGGCCGCACGAAGATGCGCCAGTCGCCCTTCAACGCCAGCTGGCGTTCCCATTGCGACGGATAGGCGCGAACGGCGAAATTGGCTGGGCCGGAGCCTGCGAACTTTCGCTCCGGCAGTCCCACCGCGACGCGGGCATCGACGGCCGTCACGCCGGTTTCGTCCGCAAGCAACGGGTTGATGTCGAATTCACGGATCTCCGGGATGTCGGCCGCCATCTGCGCTAGCTTGACCAACACCAGCGCGACGGCGTCCTGTTTCACCGCCGGCACGTCCCGATAGGCGCGAAGCAGCCGCGACACGCGCGTGCGGTCGATCAGGTCGCGGGCGAGCTGCAGATCGAGCGGCGGCAGCGCAAGTGCCTTGTCGTTGATGATCTCCACTGCGGTCCCGCCCCGGCCGAAGACGACGACGGTGCCGAAGGTGGGATCGTCGGCCAGACCGAGGATCAGCTCGCGCGCCTTCGCCTTGACGACCATCGCCTGCACGATAACGCCCTCAATGCGGGCTTCGGGACGCAGCTTCCTCGCGCGGGCGAGAATGTCGGTGGCAGCCGCGCGTACGGCGTCTGGCGTCGTCAGATTGAGGACGACGCCACCAACGTCAGACTTGTGGACGATGTCGCGCGACATGATCTTCAGCACGACTGTGGCGCCTTTCGCAAACATCTCGTTGGCGTAGGCCACCGCCTGCTCGACATCGGTCGCGGCATAGGTCGGCACCATCGCGATGTCGTAGGCCTCGAGCAGGTGCTTGATCTCGACAGGCTCGAGCCATTTGCGGCCGTCGGCGATCGCAGCGGTGACGATCTTCCTGGCCGCCCGGGCATCCGGCGCGAACCTATCTGGCATCGCCGGCGGAACCTGGCTCAGCTCCTCCACCACTTCGCGATGCCTCACGAGATGCATGAAGCCGCGCACGGCGTCATCTTCGGTCGGATAGTTCGGAATGCCGGCGTCGGAAAGCGCCTGAATGATGTTGTGGTCGGCTCCGACCCAGGCGGCCAGCACGGGCTTTGCCCATCGGCGCTGCCGCTCGCGGTATTTTCCGACGAGCTCCGTCACGGTCGCCGCGATGTCGGCGGCCGAAGCGATTGCTGTCTGCACATTGAGGACGAGGACGGCGTCATTATCGGAATCGCCGAGCAGCACCTCCAGTGCCGCCGCGTAGCGCGGTGCATCGGCATCGCCCACGATGTCGACGGGATTTGCGCCGGACCAGGTCGGCGGCAACACGTCATCGAGTTTCTTGCGAGCGTCCGCCGAGATGGACGCCGGAATTCCGCCAAGATCAACCAATCGATCGATGGCGAGGACGCCGATGCCACCCCCATTCGTCAGGATGGCGAGGCGCTTTCCAGTCGGAGATTCGACACGGCCAAGCGTCTCGGCGCAGTCGAACAGCTCGCGCAGGTCAGAGACGCGCAGAACACCCGCGCGGCGGAACGCGGCGTCATAGACGGCGTCGGCACCGGCCAGTGCGCCGGTATGGGTGGCAGCGGCCTTCGCACCCTGCGCCATGCGGCCGGACTTCACCACGACGACCGGTTTTACGCGTGCCGCGGCGCGCGCCGCCGACATGAACTTGCGCGCGTCCTTGATGGCCTCGACATAGAGCAGAATCGCGCGGGTCTTGTGATCCATCGCGAAATGGTCGAGCAGGTCGGCAATATCGACGTCGATCTGATCGCCGATCGAGACGATGCCGGAGAAGCCGACGCCGCGCTGCGCGGCCCAATCCACCATGCCGGCGGCGATCGCACCCGATTGCGAAATCAGCGCGAGATTTCCTGCCCCCGGCATGTGCGCGGCAAAGCTGGCATTGAGGCTCACGCCGGGCATCATAATGCCGAGGCAGTTCGGCCCGATCAGCCGCATGCCGTATTTGCGGGCCGCAGCGATTGCGGCCTCGTGCAGGGATCCCGGTCCGTGCCCCAGTCCGGCCGAGACGATCAGCGCACCCGCCGAGCCGCGCCGCCCGGCTTGGTCGATGATGGCGGGAACCTCCCGCGCCGGCGCGGTGATGACCACCAGCTCGGGCACGAAGTCCAGCCTGTCCAGGCTCTTCACCGCGGCAATGCCGCCGATCTCGGCGTGACGCGGATTGACCAGACCGAACTGCCCCTTGAATTCGGCCTTGTGAATGTTCTCCAGAATGGCGCGTCCCACGGAGACCGGACGGGCGCTCGCCCCGACGAGCGCGACTGAGCGCGGCGACAGCAGATTCTTCAAGCGGTAGGTTGACATGAAATGCGCCCGATCGGTGGCGGTTCCGAAGGTTAAGGTCAGGCCGGAAACTTGGCTAGTGCGAGATCATAACCCAGCACGGTGGCTCGCCAATGACGGTCTTTGTCACACCGCCCCAAACGGTCTCGTTCAGGCGCGAATGGTGGTAGGCTCCCATCACGAGAGCATCGATGGCATGGGAGTTCGCCCAGCTTCCGAGAACCTTGCCGATCGAACTGCCGCTGCCCTTCGCGGTTTCGAACGAGGCGTAGACACCGTGTTCCCTGAGATGGTCAACGAGTGCCGTTCTGGATTGCACGATCGCGTCGGTCTTGTCGTCCGCCACGGTCACCACCCGAACAGAGGCGGCCGCCTGAAGGACCGGCAACGCATCTCCCACCGCCCGCGCCGCACGCGCGGAGTGGTCCCACGCGATCATGACGTTCTCAAATTCCGGTCGTAGCTCGTCCACATGCTGTTCCGGGCAGAGCAGGAGCGGCCGGCCGGATTCGAACAGGAACGTTTCGATGATATGCTCCGTTCGACTATCATGCGGCTTCACGGGGACCAGCGAGAGATCGCTGAAACGCGCATGCTCGGCCAGGGTCGAAGCGATCTGGTCGGCTGGCACCTTGCCGGAGCGGCTTTGGGCGCGAATGCCTGTGCGGGAGGCTGCATTGACGAAGGCATTCAGGAGTTGCTGCATGTCGCACGCTTCGCGCGCGCCCGCAGCTTGGGCGGATTCCGGATCGGCCGGAAACACCACTGTCGGGCGCACGAAAACATCGTCTTCCAGAGCGAACGCGGTGATCCTGGCGCCGAGGCCCGCGGCCACAGCCACGCATTTCTCAACCGCAGCGAGGGCCGGCCCGCGCGGAGGGCCAACAAGCGGCAGAAAGACGTCCTTGATGGGCATCGGAATTCTCCTTGCTGATCGTGATAGCCCCGCTTTCGCCGGGACCCTTGATTCTCCTCAAGGCGGGAATACCGCTCAGGCAGCCGACGGCAGGCCTTGACGGAAGTCAAGGACTGGCCGCGATCCCGCTCTAAGAGTTAGCCTGCTTCCCGAGCGCTTGCCGATGCATCTGGATATGCCCGCAAAGATGACGGACGAGTCTGCAGCCCAGGAACGGGTCTTCCAAGCACTAAGCGCGCGTCCCGACGTGAAACGGATCGACACCCACGCGGCTTCGGTGTTTCTCGACGGGACTCGCGCGTTGAAGATCAAGCGGGCCGTCAGGTTTCCGTTCCTCGACTATTCGACGCTCGAGAGGCGCAAGGCGGCCTGCGAGGAGGAGATCCGGATCAACCGGCCGTTGGCACCACAGATCTATCACGGCGTCGTGGCGATCACGGAAGAGCCGGACGGATCACTGCAGGTCAACGGTCACGGCCGGCCGGTCGAGTATGCGGTCGACATGTCTCGTTTCGACGAACGCCGGACGCTGGACCATCTGGCAAAGGCCGGCCCGCTGAATGCGAACCTTGTCTCGGCTGCCGCCGACGCAATCGTGGATTCGCACGCGGCGGCGCCCCGTGCCAACGGCAAGGCATGGGTTTCCTCCATCCCCGGACTGATCGATGGAAACAGCAACGGCCTGCGGAAAGGCCGCCATTTGGAAGCTGAAGAGATCGAGCAACTCGGCAAAGCCTCGCACGAGGCATTTTTACGCATCCGTCCCTTGCTCGAGGAGCGCGGCCGTCAGGGCTTCGTGCGCCGCTGTCACGGCGACCTGCATCTTGCGAACATCGTGTCGATCGACGAACAGCCGGTCCTGTTTGACGCCATCGAGTTCGACGCGCAGATGGCAACTGTCGATGTGTTCTACGATCTCGCATTCACGCTGATGGACCTGTTGCACCACGATCAATCCCTCGCGGCCAACATCGTCCTGAACCGATATCTTGCTTCGACGCCGCCCGAGAACCTCGACGGCCTCTCCGCCCTGCCGCTGTTCATGTCCATCCGGGCGGGGATCCGCGCCCAGGTGGCGCTGGCACGGCTGAAGCCAGCGCATTCCCATGATCCCGGCACTCTTGACGACGCAAGGCGTTATTTTGACCTCGCGCGGACGTTGATCCATCCTCCTGCCCCGCGCCTGATTGCGGTCGGCGGACTCTCAGGCACCGGAAAGTCGGTTTTGGCACGTGCGCTCGCGCCGATCATTACGCCACAGCCGGGAGCCGTCGTCCTGCGCAGCGACCTCGTCCGCAAACAGATGTTCGGGGTCAAGGACACGCACCGGCTGCCGCCATCCGCATACACACCAGAGGTCACGGCTCGCGTTTACGACACATTGGCCCAACACGCCCGGCGGGTGCTGGCGCAAGGCCATTCGGCGATCATCGACGGCGTATTCGCTCGCGAGGATGAGCGAGACGCTGTCGCCGCGTTGGCGCGCCAGCGCAACATGCCGCTGAGCGGCCTATTCCTCGTTGCGGACCTCGCAACGCGGCAGGCGCGGATCGGAAGCCGCCAGGGGGACGCATCCGACGCCACGCAGCAGGTTGCCGCTCAGCAGGAGCACTATAAGATCGGCCACATCGGTTGGGCGACCATCGATGCATCCGGGACACAAGAGCAGACGCTCCAGCGCTGCCGCGACGCGATCGCTGAGGGAAAATAAGGCAATCTGATTGGCGCGGGCAAGGATGTCGCGACCCACCAAGAGTTCGTCGGCGACCGCGCACGCCAAGCCGGCGACCAGGCGCAACGCCCTGCCCGGCCGCCTCAGCCCCGGCATGGCTTGCGATACGGCGTTCCGGATCATCGCCCGCCGTCATCTCGACGCCGTCCTCGCCCAACATGAGGGTACATGCGGCGGGGACCCGGAGGCGCTGCATCAGATCCGGATCGCCTTGACTCATCTGCGCACCGCCATCCGCTTCTTCTCGCCAATGGCCGACGACGCGCTGCGGCCGAATGTCTGGGCCGAATTGAAATGGCTGAATAGCCAACTCGGCATGGTTCGTGATCTCGACGTGGCGATTGAGCGGGTCGTCGCGGAGAGCGGCAACGAGCTTGCCGTGATTGCCGAACTCCAGCACTGGGACGAGAAGCGCGCCGAAAGCCACCGCCTGCTGGCACGGGCGCTGCAATCCGCGCGTTATCGTCGCCTGGTCGAGCAGACCTCGACCTGGATCGAGAGCGGCCCCTGGTCGACCCGACGCAGCAAGGAGGCCGTCAGGCTGCGCCGCCGCCCGCTCGCCGACCACGCGACGGCGCAACTGACCGAATGGGAAAAGACACTGCTCAGGAAGGCTCGGAAGCTTCGGAAGCTCGACGTCGAGAGGCGGCACAAGCTGCGGATTCTCAACAAGCGACTGACCTATTCGATCGAGTCGCTTCAGGATCTGTTCGCCGACAAATCGCTGACCAAGCACAAGTCCATCCTCAAGCAATTACGTAAGGCGCAAAAGTCCCTCGGACAATTGAACGACGACGCGCGAGGGCAAGCGCTTGTAGCATCGTTGAGCGGCGCGGGCCCCGAGGCTGGCATGCGCTTCCTCAACCGCAAGCGAGAAAAGAAGCTGCTGCGAACCGCCTCGGAAGCCTACCGGAAACTGGACAAGGCCAAGCCCTTCCGCTCCTCTGATCTCGCGCCGAATGCGGAGCCTGAGGATTAGAGCCATTTCCGTTCCGATCGAATCGCAACGGGGCTCTGGATTCCTATTTTTACGCGTTTTCTTGACGCGCACCGGTATCCACTTCGCTCGAAAACGCTCTAGCAGGCTGTTGAAGAAGTCGGTAGCGAAGCGTTTCGTGTCGTGATTCTCTAGGATCAGGATTTAACTAGGGGGCGCG
>NZ_LGHL01000299.1 GCF_001908205.1 Bradyrhizobium sp. NAS80.1 | reverse complement strand
GCGATTGCGACCGGTCTGGCGCCAGCTGACCAAAAGGCGTCTATTGGCTGCTCGATCAAATGGAAGGACGAATGAAGCCGATCGCTGTCAACAGGTTTCGTATCTGAGACCGCCGCGTGCGGCAGCATTTGCTGCACATGTGCGATTTGACTAGCGACATCACGAGGGCGCTGCGGCTGCTGCCGGCGTCGCTTCGCCCCCTTCTCCTTCAAGTCTGCTTCCGGGGCAACACGGACATCAATCGGTGAGATAACGGGTTAAGTCCGTCGAAAATGACCCAAACCGGACCATCGGTTTATTTATAGGCCAGTCACGGCGGCTTGTTCCCACACCAACGCGCGGGGCTACACTTCATCTAACTCGTGGCGCCGCTCGCGCGATTAGCATGTACCGAACGCAGTGGGTGGCTCTGAGAGCGAGTGGCCTTCATCGACCGTAGCGACAGCGGCGGTACCTGGCACTGAACCGAACTGTACGCTGACTGCCGAGAAATCGGCTGTCGAGGGTAGACCGGAAAAGGCGGCGTTCAACGACCGAGTGGAATCAATGCATTTGCACGGCCGCGCGCGAGGCTGGCGGAGGCTCCGCGCTTGGTAGGAGAAAACTATCGAGCGGAAAAGCCGAAGCGTCTCTGGCCGTGATCGGGCATTCGCATAGGTCGTTGCCATCAAGGCAGCAGCCGTCGGGGCGCTGTTACCTTTTTTCCCTGTCGCTCATGGGCGAACAGTCTCTTCCATGCCTCGAAACCGGCCGCGGTGCCTGCCGCACTTCGCAGGATCTGCTTTGGTGGTCATCCGCGCGAGCACGGCTAAGGTGGTGAAGACGGCTGCGGTAAGCTGTCCACCCCTGGTCATTGAGCTTCCCCTTCACACCGATTGATTGAAAGACTGACTGAAGATCCTATGAGTTTGCTGGGTCGACTGGGCGCCTTTGAGGTATCTCAAGCGTGTCAAGCAAGACCGAGGGGTAGATTGGCAGTACCGGTGTTGGCGGATACTATCGGGCGAAGACTAGGCGCAGCGGCGAGCTAGGGTGCTATCATGGACCTAGGGCAGTGGCTGCGGAGCCTTGGCCTCGAACGCTATGAGGCCGCATTCCGCGAGAACGAGATCGATGAGACAGTTCTGCCGGCATTGACGGCGGATGATTTGAAAGAATTGGGTGTCGCTGCCCTCGGACATCGCCGGAAGCTGCTTGACGCGATCGCTGCTCTGCGCGCCCAAGCGAACGAGCTGCCCCCGTCCGAGACGCGTGCAATTATCGACAGGCCCGCGAACGAAATCGTGGAGGGTCGCCCTCCTGGGCCGATCGCAACTGCAGGCGAGCGGCGGCATATCACGGTTATGTTCTGCGACCTGGTGGATTCAACGGGCATTTCCGCCAAGCTCGATCCCGAGGAGTGGCGCGATCTGGTAGGCGCTTATCTCGATGCCGCTTCGGCGGCGGTCGCGGAGATGGGGGGCCATGTCGCGAAGAAACTCGGCGACGGGCTGATGGCACTCTTCGGCTATCCGGTGGCGCAGGAGAACGATTCCGAGCGCGCCACGCGCTCGGGGCTTGCTATCCTACGAGCGTTATCCGAGCTAAACCGGAAGAACACCGCCTTGGGCAAGCCGGCATTGGCCGCGCGCATTGCGGTCGAGTCCGGGCCGGTGGTGATCGATGCCGCTGGCGAGATTTTCGGTGACGCGCCGAATATCGCGGCGCGGGTGCAGGCACTGGCCGAGCCGGGTGCGGTTGTGGTCACTGCGCGCGTACAGCAGCAAGTCGCGGGCCTGTTTGTGGTGGAGGAGCGTGGTAGCCACCACCTGAAAGGCTTATCCGAGCCAGTGATGCTGTTCCGGATCGTGCGCGCCAGCGGCGGCGGGCGCCGCTCGGGGCAGCGCCGTCTCACGCCACTGGTCGGCCGCGGTGAGGAAATCGCGTTGCTGATGCGGCGCTGGGAACGGGCTCGCCAGGGTGATGGCCAACTGGTCCAGATCGTCGGCGAGCCGGGCTTGGGCAAATCGCGGCTGATCGAGGAGTTTCACTCGCGACTGCGCGAGACGCCGCACACCTGGGTCGAATGGAGCTGCTCCCAGCTTTTACAAAACACGCCGCTACATCCGGTCACCGAATGGGGCCGTATCCGGTTCGGCGGCGGCGACGTCCCCGCCGAGCAGCGCCTCGCCGACCTGGAAAATACCCTGATGCAGGTCAAGCTCAGCCCGGCGGACAATATCCCGTTGCTTGCTCCGATGCTCGACATCCCGCTGCCGCAGGACCGCGCCCCGGCTTTGGACCCGGAAGAATTGCGGCACCGGCAATTGGCCGCGATGACCGCGTGGGTGATGGCCGGCGCCCGCACCCAGGCGGTTGTGCTGGCGATCGAAGATTTGCACTGGGCTGATCCGACCACGCTCGACCTCCTGCGCGGCATCGCAGAGCGTGGCGCGCTGGCGCCGTTATTCGTCCTGCTCACCTGCCGGCCGGAGTTTCGGCCGCCCTGGGGCATCCGCTCGCACCACAGCACCATTTCGCTGGCGCCCCTCGATCGTCACCAGGTGCGGCACATGGTAAGCGAGCTTGCCTCCCGCCATGTGCTGCCGAGCGTTGTCATCGAGGGGGTGGCCGAGCGCAGCGGCGGCGTGCCGCTATTTGTCGAAGAAGTGACACTGCTCCTCCTGGAGCGCGGCCAGCCAGCCGGCATTCAAGCGATCCCGCCGACGCTGCAGCAATCATTGGCGGCACGGCTCGACCGGCTCGGCCCCGCACGCGAGGTGGCGCAGATCGCCGCCGTGATCGGACGTGACTTTTCCTACACTCTCCTCCGCGCGGTGGCCGGCGTGGAGCACTCGGCGCTGCAATCTGCTCTAGAACGGCTCGCCGAAGCTGATCTTCTGTTGGTTCAAGGCCTGGCGCCGGACTCGAGCTATCGCTTCAAGCACGCGCTTATTCAAAACGCAGCCTACGAAAACCTGCTCAAGAGCCGGCGCCAGGCGCTGCATCGCCGCGTCGCAGAGGCGTTGCGTGATAATGTTTGCGATGTCGCTGCTGCCGAGCCGGAGTTGCTGGCGCATCACTTCACCCAAGCGGGCCTGACCGAAGCGGCCGCGGAGTGGTGGGGCAAGGCGGGACAGCGATCCCTAGAGCGGTCAGCGCTGATCGAAGCCGTGGAGCAGCTCACCCGCGCACTCGGCCAATATGCGAACTTGCCCGCCACTCCGGCGTTACGTCGCGAGGAGATCAAACTGCAGGCCGCGCTCGTAAACGCGCTGATGCATACGAAAGGATACGCTGCGCCGGAAACGACTACGGCCGAGGAGCGGGCGCGCTCGCTCATTGAAACGGCCGAAGCGCTCGGCGAGCCTCCGGAAGATCCATTGCTGATGTTCTCGGTTCTCTATGGCTTCTGGGTTGCCAACCAAACGAAGTTTAACGGCGATGTCGTTTGCGAGCTTGCGGCGCAATTCTTGGGGGCCGCGGAAAGGCAAAGAACGATTTCCACGCGGATGATGGGGCATCGCCTTATGGGCAGCTCCTTGTTGTGTACCGGCCAGCTCGTGCAAGGCCGTGAACATCTCGACCGCGCGATCGAGCTTTACAACCCTGATCAGCATCGTGTGCTGACGACACGATTTGGCCACGACCCCAGAGTGGCAATCTTGTTCTATCGATCGTGGGCTCTGTGGGCGCTTGGCTATCCCGACGCCGCGCTTGCGGATATCGAGGGCGCGCTTACGGATGCGAGAGAAATCGGCCATGCGGCCACCCTGATGGTCGCGCTGGCCTGGACCAGTCCCACCCAATACTACTGCGGAAACTACTCGGCGGTAAACGCGCAAGCCGAAGAACTTCTCGCTTTGGCGGACGAGAAAGGCGCAATGTATTGGAAGGCTGCCGCAATGTGTACGCAAGGTTTGTTTCTTCATCAGACCGGCAGAGCCTCAGAGGCTGTGCAAAAGCTCAAGTCCGGAATCGCCGCTTGGCGAGCGACGGGAGCGAGTCTGCTTACGCCGACCCGATTATCCTGGCTCGCCGCACCCCTTGCGGAACTCGGCCAATTCGATGACGCCTGGCGCTGTCTCGATGAAGCGATCGCTGCGATCGAAACCAGCAAGGAGTGTTGGTACGAGGCCGAAGTCAATCGCATCGCCGGCGAAGTTGCGCTTAAGTCGCCCGAACCAGATGCGATCAAGGCGACGGCGTACTTCGGGCGCGCGCTCACGGTTGCGCGCGCGCAGCGGGCGAAATCCTGGGAGCTGCGTGCAGCGATGAGCTTGGCGCGGCTTTGGCGCGAGCAGGGTAGGCAGCACGAGGCTCGTGATCTTTTGGCTCCGATCTACGGCTGGTTCTCCCAGGGGTTCGATACGCTCGACCTGAGACAGGCTAAAGCTTTGCTCGCCGAGTTTTGTTGATAAGGGTGGTCGATCGACCTCCGGTCTTGGCCCTTCGGGACAGTTTACGCGGCGCAGGGACATGTCCGCAGTTGGGGGCAGACCGGAAGTGACCGGGCGACCGTCGAAACGACGCGATTGACCCTGGCTGTGT
>NZ_LGHL01000298.1 GCF_001908205.1 Bradyrhizobium sp. NAS80.1 | reverse complement strand
CCCGCATAATCCGCTGAACCGCCGGATACGGACCCGTATGTCCGGTGGTGTGGGAGGGGCGGCGTCGCGAGACGCCCCCCTATCCCGATTGCGTCGCTTCGCAGCCGATGCTCGATGCGGCGCCTATTTCTTCTTCGCGCCGACCCGCTCGATCCGCTTGATCTCAAGTGCCGGCCGGCCGGACTTTTCGGCGATCTCGCGGTCCTGCTCCATGATGAAGTTGCGCGCGGGTTCGTCGCCGTCGAGGCCGCCAAGGAGCTCGGCAGGCACGCGCCGGTTGGAGCGTTGGGAGCCGTCTTCATAGACGACATTGAAGAAGGCGAATTCGCCCTTGGGATTGGTTCCGGGTTTTTTTGGCCATGGCCGGCTTGTCGTCGATACCAGAGCCATAGTCAAATGGCTTTCCGCGTTGCCGGCGGCCGCGGAACTGGCTGCGCAATCGATCGAGGAAATCTGGTTGCAGGGTGGAAGCGTCAATCGCTTCGTAAAGTCCGATGCGCCGCTTCGATTGCGACCCTTGGATTCCGCCCCTCGGATCCGACCCTTGCCTCAATAAACGGCGGGCCGCGAAGCCCGCCGCTTATTTTTGGTTCTCAGCGTCGCCCGGGGCTGGTGGGGCAACAACCTAAAATAGAATGCTATAGCTTGCGCCATGCCATGGCAAGATAAATCCTTGCGGGTTGATGTCGCAGCGAGCGAGCCAGATATGCGTTGATCAGGAGATCTGGTTTAAGCGCATTCCCGAAGCAGATATTTTGATCATCGAAGCACTTTGTTCGTACCGGTCGCTCTCGCAATGCAGCGAGAGTTTGCGCGCTGCGCGCTGCGTGCTGCGTGCTGAAGTGCGTAGACCTGCATCTATTCCAGGAGGTGCGGGGAATTTCATTCAGCGCAAGCGGACGCGTTCGATTTTCGCGACGCACACATCAATTCGGTCGCGCGCGCCCCGACAGTTCTTGCGCAACGAGTTGCGATTCGTGTCTGCCTCCGCGCCCGCCGTCATCCTCCTTGCGTCCCTGCGCCATGATTGCGCTGCCCATCGCAGCGGAACCGAAGGTAATGAGGAAGGAGCCGAGCAGCACGAGAAGCGCGATGCCGGGTGAGCGGTCGGCGAAGATCAGCTCGCGCAGATGTCCAGGGTTGAGCCAGAGCAGCCCGCCGACGAGGAGTGCTGCGGCGCAGGCGCCGATCGCCAGGTTGATGGCGAGGAGGCGGAAGAGAGGGAGGCGCAGGAGGGAGGGGCGCTTTAATGTGCGGTTGTCGTTGGGCATTGCTGGTTGCCTCATGCTGGCGTGGGCGGATCGCATCCGGTGCCTTCACGCTTCAGCCCTATAGCGCGGAATCCCTCGTTTAGTCATTCCGGGGCGCGCGGAGCGCGAGCCCGGAATCCAGCGCAATGGATTCCGGGCTCGCGACTTCGTCGCGCCCCGGAATGACAGGGAAGACGTGCGCAATAGTTCATCTCATGTCGCATGCATGACGATGTTGACGCGCATCAAACTCTCGCCATCGCCGCCCACGGCGCCGCCGACTCCGCAGCGATCGGGCCTAACGAGAGTTGGCCGGCTTTGACGCGAATCCTGTTCCCGGGCATGATCGCGCGCTGCTTCACGCGCAGATGGATAAGAGGAATTTTCGATATGCTGAGACGCGCCCTGGCCACCGCCTTCATCGTCTGTCTGGCCGGCGGCTCGGCGCAAGCCGCCCGCTGCGGCGGTGACTTCAACAGCTTCGTCGCCGGCATGACCTCGGAGGCGCAGGCGGCCGGTGTCTCGGCAAGCGTAACCAGCGCGGCTCTCGGCGGCCTGACCCAGGACGGTGCCGTGCTCGCCTTCGACCGGCGCCAGCGCTACACCTTCAACAAGACCTTTGAGCAGTACGTGTCGACCCGCGTCGGTCCGGGCCGCATCAATGGCGGTCGGGCGCTGTTGCAACGGCATGCCGCGCTGCTCTCGCGCATCGAACAGCAGTTCGGTGTGCCCCGGCAGATCCTGGTCGCGATCTGGGGTCTGGAGAGCGATTTCGGCAAGGGCGATATGGGCAAGCTGCCGGTGATCCGCACGCTCGCCACGCTCGCGCATGACTGCCGCCGCACCGAGCTGTTCCAGGGCGAGCTGCTCGCCGCGCTCAAGATCGTGCAGCGCGGCGACCTGCCGCTGCGCGACCTCATCGGCGCTTATGCCGGCGAGATCGGCCAGACCCAGTTCCTGCCGTCGTCCTACATCAAATACGGCGTCGATTTCGACGGCGATGGACATGTCGACCTTCGCCACAGCGTCCCCGACGTGCTCGCCTCGACCGCAAACCTGCTCCACACCAGCGGCTTCAAGATGGGCCAGCCCTATAGCGAAGGCTCCGCCAATTTCGAGGCGATGCGGGAGTGGAACAGGGCGGTGGTCTACCGCAAGACCATCGGGTATTTTGCGGACCGGTTGATAGGGCAGTGAGGAGCGCCCACCACAGTCGTCATTGCGAGCGCAGCGAAGCAATCCAGAATCCCTCCGCCGAGATAGTCTGGATTGCATCGTCGCTGCGCTCCTCGCAATGACGGCGTGGAGGCACTGTCGCGCTACAAACCTACTTCGCCGTCCCTTTCGCCATCTTCTCCAGTTTCCGCTGCAGTGGCGCCCAATACGTCCCCGGGCGGAAGCGCTGCAAAATATCCATGAACCGGGCGTCGTTGCCGATCAGGATACGGGGCTCGTTTCGCTCGATGCCCTTGATGATGCGCAGCGCCGCGTCCTTCGGCGTAGCCTTCGCCGCATTCTCGAACCGCTCGATCATTTGCGAGCGCCGTGCGTTGTCGGTGACGCCGGTGCCGGTGCGCGAACTGCGTGCGATGCTGGTGGCGACGCCGCCAGGATGAACGACCGATAGCCGCACCGGGCTTCCCGCCATCGCGAGCTCGTGGCGCACGCTCTCGGAAAAGCCGCGCACCGCGAACTTGGCTGCCGCATAGGCCGACTGTCCCGGAGGCGCGATGATGCCGAAGATCGAGGAGAGGTTGACGATATGCGCCTCTGGCCTTGTCTTTAGATGCGGCAGGAAGGCGCGAGTGCCGTGCACCACGCCCCAGAAATTGATGTCGAACAGCCACTCCATCTGCGCCTGGTCGATCTCCTCGAATTGGCCAAGCAGCGCCACACCGGCATTGTTGATGACGATGCTGAGCGCAGGATGCGCAATGGTCGCCTCGTTCGCGAATTGCGAGATGTTGCCGGGCTCGCCGACGTCGACGCGATGCACGCTGACCTTGCGTCCATTGTCGATCCCTTTGCCGATTTCGCCGGCGAGCGCTTTCAGCCCGGTTTCGTCGCGATCGGCAAGCGCGAGATCGCAGCCGCGCCGGGCGAGCTCGATCGCGAGCGCACGGCCAATGCCGCTCGCCGCTCCCGTGATGGCGGCGGCGCCGCAAATCACCGTCATGATGCCTCCCATTAAGCCCCCGAAAGGGAACAAGGATTCACAATTTTTCAGTATGGACCCGAAACAAGAGCCGGGGTTCCGAACTTAACATAGGTTACTTGAACGGAGGCAAGCCGCATTGGGAGCCACCGATGGGACAATCAAAGCCGTTTCGCGCTACCGCCCTCATTGTTGAAGACGACAGCATGCAGCGGGAGATGCTCAGCATTCTCCTTGAGGAAAGCGGCTATCAGGTCATCCAATGTGAAAGCGCGGAGGCCGCCGAACGTGTCCTCGACAAGGAGGCCGGCGCGCTTTGTTTGATGCTGACCGACGTCCAGCTTGCCGGTCCCATGAACGGGGTCGAGCTCGCGCACCTCGCCAAGGATCGAAATCCCAGGCTCGACGTTGTCGTCACCTCCGGCCGTCCCTTGAAGCAGCCCTTGCCGGATGGCGTAAAATTCTGGGCTAAGCCGTGGGCACCGCTCGACGTGCTGCGTGAGGCCGAACTCGCGCAATTGTCCTGACGCTGAACCAGGAGGCTCGCTTTCTTGCTGTGAGAGGCGATGATAAGGTCAGTCTATGACCCTGTCCTTCCTGCTCACCTCGCTCATCGTCGTCGCTTCGCCCGGCACCGGCGTGCTCTATACGCTGGCCGCCGCGCTCACACGCGGCTCGCGCGCCAGCATCGCGGCGGCCTTCGGCTGCACGCTCGGGATCGTGCCGCACATGACGGCGGCGATGCTGGGGCTCGCGGCGGTGCTCCACACCAGTGCGCTCGCCTTCGCCGCGCTGAAATGGTGCGGCGTTCTCTACCTGCTCTACATGTCCTGGCAGGCGCTGCGCGAGACCGGAGCGCTGGCGGTCGACGGCGAGATCAGGGAGCGGTCGAGCAGCCGCGTCATCGCAACCGGCTTCTTGATCAACATCCTCAATCCCAAACTGTCGATTTTCTTCCTCGCCTTTCTGCCGCAGTTCATCGCGGTCGATGAGGCGCATGTGCTGGCGCGGATGCTGGAGTTGAGCGGCGCCTTCATGGCGATGACCTTCGCGGTGTTCGTCATCTACGGCCTCTGCGCTGCATCCGTGCGCGAGCGCGTCATCTCCCGTCCCGGCGTCATGGCCTGGCTGCGCCGCAGCTTCGCCGCCGGCTTTGCGTTGCTCGGCGCCAAGCTCGCGTTCGCGGAGCGGTAGGCTCGTCAGCCAAATAAAAAAAAACGGGCCTCTCGCCCGCCATCTTCAATCTCTCTCAACCTTACTCGACACCCGGGCGGAGCGAGGCTCCACCCGGGCAAAGAACACGCTGCGCTACTTCTTCTTCGCAGCCTTCTTGGCCTTCTTCGCCTTCTTCTTCGCCGCCTTCTTCGCTTTCTTAGCCATAGTATCCTCTCAAGGGTTAATGGTGGAACGCGACACGAGGGATGCTCGGCGGAGGGCCAGCCTCGCAACATCCTCGACGACAAACTCAGCAGATTCGCGGGCAACTGCCCCGCGCTGTCATATCCGTGTCATTACGTTATCCACAGCTCAGATGCATTTTCGGGTGATTTTTGCCCACGAATCCGCATCACAGCGCCGCTGTGGCTGGGGCGCGGTCCTTCGCATCAAGCCTTGCTTAACGATACGAGGTCCGTCTGCCCGATTCATCAATCCAAAACCAAAGACCGCGTTTGCGGTATCACGGTCAGACTCCTTTAAGCGCGCCGCGCGCATCCTTCTCCGCAAGAACACGGGGATGGCTATGGACGGACGGTTGCCAAACGAAGGGGGCGGGATGGTGCATCTCCCGCGGTCGCCATGCTGAGCGTGCCGACACTCTGGACGGTGATCGTCATCAACTTCCTGGCGCTGGGCCTGATCTGGGCCTATGTGGTGCGCTCCTATCCGAAATTCGAGGCGGCGCGATACTGGACGGCGGCCGCGGTGCTGGCGGCGACCGGGTCCGGCATCTCCATGCTGCGCGACGTCATGGATATGCGCTTTCCGTTGATTGCCGGCGGCGGGTTGATGATCTTCTCGTCGTGCCTGACCTGCATGGGTGTCACGCGCTTCTACCACAAGCCGGTTTCCTGGCTCACGGCGATTGCGATTTCGCTGCTGAGCAGTGCCGGCCTTACCTTGTTTCTGGTTGTGGTCGACGACATGCCGGCGCGTGTGCTGATCTATTCGATCGGCCAGTCGACCCCGATCCTGATGGCGTTGCCGCTTCTCCTCGGCAAGCAGGACGGACGCGAGAATCCCGGCGCCCGTCTTGCCGCCATTGTTGCCTTTCTGGTCCTCGGCGTTCACGTGGTTCGCTCCGGCTCCGCGATGGTCGGGCTCGGTGGCGGCATCACTGCGATCAACTTCAACGGATTGCAGGCTGCGCTGATCCTCGCCCTGGTCTTCCTGGCGATGGCCTGGAATTTCGGCTGTCTGCTGATGGCGATCGAGCGGCTGCGCAACGAGGTTGCCGACCTCGCGCTGCTCGACGACCTCACCGGCGTCGCCAACCGGCGGCATCTGTTGCAGCGTCTCACCGAGGAATGTGCCCGTTCAGAGCGCAGCGGGGAGCCGTTCTCGCTTCTGGTGATCGATCTCGATGGCTTCAAGATCATCAACGACACCCATGGACATGCCGCGGGCGACGCTTGCCTCCAGCATTTCACGCTGATGGCGCAGACGCGGCTGCGGCCGGGCGACCTGCTCGCCCGCACCGGCGGCGACGAGTTCTGCATCGTGTTGCCGGCCTCCTCCCTGCGCGAGGGTGCATCGATCGCCCGCCGCGTGATCGAGGTGTGTCGCCAGGATGCCGCCGCCTGCACCGGCAACGACATCCCGATCGCGATCTCGATCGGCGTTGCCGAGTGGGACCGCAGCGTCGGCCAATTCCCGGACCGCCTGATCGCCCATGCCGACCACGCGCTCTATGCCGCGAAGAAGAACGGCAAGAACGACTTTGCGGTCTACGATCCGGCACCGCCGCTGTCGCCTGAACAGCCCGTGCCTGTCGAGGCCGCACGCAAATTTGCATAAGGCTGTGCTAGGTTCGAGTCCGTATTGGACCCGCATGATGATGCCCCGTTTGCTCGCGGCGGTTTCCGCCGCCGTCTTCTTGATCGTCCCTGCCGCGGCAACGGACGCCGAGCTTGCAAAACTCGCTCGCGCCTCCGGCACGCCCGACATTCCCGGTCTGAAGATCGTCTGGCTGGCACCGTGGGGCGACGTCCAGAACGCCCATTCCTGGCGCAACATCATCGTGCACCAGACCGAGGGACCGGCCGGTTCGGCGCGCCGCGGCGCGCAGCAGCAGTCGAAGAACCCGACGCGGCGCGGCGTCACGGTCTGGGTCGAGACCGACGGCACAGTCTATTGGGCGGTCGCTGAGAATTTGGTGCCGACCCATGGCGATGGCGCCAATCGCAACGACAACAAGTACATCGACAACAGATCGACCTATCGCCGGGTCGTGCGCGACAATTCGATCGGCGTCGAGTTCGCCGGCAATTATCCCGACGTCACGACAGGTCCCACCGCGGCGCAGGTCGCGGCATGGAAAATTCTCGTCCAGGTGCTGCGCGCGCGCTACGACATCCCGCTCGACCACGTCTATGCGCACAACTGGATCGACTACAAGGACGCGCGTTATTGCGAAGGCTGCTGGCTCGCGACACTGGCGAGGACGTGGGGGGAGTAGAAGGTCGTCATTCCGGGGCGCGCGTAGCGCGAACCCGGAATCCATTTATCCACCAACTCTGCCGCCTGATGGATTCCGGGCTCGCGCCAAGGGGCGCGCCCCGGAATGACGACACCGGCTACATCGCCTGCGACATCCACCCGAAAAGCCGCTGCATCAATCCCGATCGCCGCGGCAATTCCGGCGGCTCGTCTGCCGCCAGCACGCGTTTGAAGAAGTAGTCCAGGAGCCTGCGTTGGGGACCTCGCTCTCGCAATTACCGCCGCAGAGTACTGGATGCCCCGCTTTTCTGCCGGGGCATGACACCGCGAGGGGTGCGCGCAGCGCGCGCACAAAAACAAGAAAGCCGGCGTTGCCGCCGGCTTTCCGTCTTTGTCGATCCGCCAATTTCTGGCGCGAAGAAGTCGCGCTTAGTGCGCGGCTTCCAGCGCGGCCTGTTCCTGCCTTGCGATCGTGCCCTTGACCGCGGACTGCACCTTCTCGAAGGCGCGGACCTCGATCTGACGGACGCGCTCGCGCGACACGCCGAACTCGGCGGCAAGGTCTTCCAGCGTCATCGGCTCATCGGCGAGGCGGCGGGCCTCGAAGATGCGGCGTTCGCGCGGGTTGAGCACGCTCATGGCGCCGGTGAGGGCGTCGCGGCGGTGATCATACTCCTCGTGCTCCGCCAGCAGGGCTTCCTGGTTGGGCGTATTGTCGACCAGCCAGTCCTGCCATTCGCCGGCTTCGCCGTCGTCGCGGATCGGTGCGTTCAGCGACGCGTCGCCACCGAGGCGGCGGTTCATGTCGATGACGTCCTGATCGGTGACGCCGAGGCGCTTGGCAATGGTCTTCACCTGGTCGGGGCGGAGATCGCCCTCGTCCAGCGCGTTGATCTTGCTCTTCGCCTTGCGCAGGTTGAAGAACAGCTTCTTTTGGTTCGCGGTGGTGCCCATCTTCACGAGCGACCAGGAACGCAGGATGTACTCTTGAATCGACGCCTTGATCCACCACATCGCGTAGGTGGCGAGACGGAAGCCCTTTTCAGGCTCGAAGCGCTTCACCGCCTGCATCAGGCCGACATTGCCTTCCGAGACGACCTCGGAGATCGGCAAGCCGTAGCCGCGATAGCCCATGGCGATCTTGGCCACGAGCCTGAGATGGCTGGTGACGAGCTGGTGCGCGGCGTCGCGATCATCATGCTCGCGCCAACGCTTGGCGAGCATGTATTCCTGCTGGGGTTCCAGCATCGGGAACTTGCGGATTTCGCCGAGGTAACGGGAAAGGCCGGATTCTCCATTGAGGACCGGCAAGGTAGTCGTACGGGCCATAGTGCGCCCTCCAAAAGGTTCAGGCCCCCGATGGCGGCGGGCCAGGCAGACGACCACTTTGTTAAAGCCAGTCGTAGCTGCGATGTTCCGTTGGTCATTTCCAACGCAGGCGCAATATACCCCATGGGGGGGCAAAAAGGGAAGGATTGCTGACGTCACGTCCGCGTGTGGCAGCTATAACTTTTTGTAAGGTAAGGGTTTTCTCAAGTCGCCTGCGTCATAGCGCCGCTTTGAGGGCGCTCTGAAGGAGAAGCAAATCCTCCGGCAGAGGCGCTTCCCAGTGCAGAAGTTCTCCGGTCCTCGGGTGCTCCAATACCAGCAAATAAGCATGCAGCGCCTGCCGCCCGAGGGCCGTTAACGCGGCCTGGGATTCGGGGCCCAGCTGGTTCGCCTTGGTCTTGAAGTGTGGGCCATAGACCGCATCGCCCATCAGGGGATGGCCGATATGGGCGAGGTGGACGCGGATCTGGTGGGTGCGCCCGGTCTCGAGCTCGCAGGCCAGCAACGCGGCGACCGGCTTGCCATCGCGCCCGGCAAAATTCTCCAAAATCTCCCAATGCGTCACCGCCTCGCGGCCGCTCTGGCGCACCGCCATCTTCTCCCGCGCATGCGGATGGCGGTCGATCGGCGCATCGACCGTGCCGCGATGCCGGCCCGGCAGCCCCCAGGCGAACGCCATGTAGCCGCGGCGCATCGCACCCGTCCGGCCATGGTCGGCGAATTGCGCGGTCAGCGAGGCATGCGCGAGGTCGTTCTTGGCGACCACCATCAGACCTGTCGTGTCCTTGTCGAGCCGGTGCACGATGCCGGGCCGGCGCACTCCGCCGATGCCGGAGAGTGAGGTGCCGCAATGGGCGATCAGCGCATTCACCAGCGTGCCGGTCTCGTGGCCGGCCGCGGGGTGCACCACCAACCCCCTGGGCTTGTTGAGCACGACGATGTCGTCGTCCTCGAACACGATATCGAGGGCGATATCCTCGCCTTGGGGCTCCGCCGGCGCCGCCTCCGGCACGTCGATTATGATCGTATCGCCGGATGCGACGTGATAAGCGGGGTCGCGGACGGCGGCGCCCTTGAGGCTCACCGCGCCCGCCAGGATCAGGGCTTTCAGCCTCGATCGCGACAGCTCGGTGAGGCGCGCCGCCAGCACGCGGTCGAGCCGGGCCGAGCCCTCGTCGCCGGCGACGACAACCTCCAACCTTTGCGCAGAGCCTGAGTTTTCCATGACGACGTCTGATACCGCTGTTCCCGAACCGAGCCCCGAGCAGGCCGCGCTGTTCGCGCGGGTGCGGCGGATGATGCTGATCGCGGGGTTGACCACGGCGCTGGCGATCTGCGCCGTGCTGATCGCGGTGGGCTACCGCCTTTTCAAGTCGGAGGGAAGGGCGCCCGAGCCGGTGGGCGACGTCACCGCCACCCTGCCGAAGGGCGCCAGAATCGTCTCGACCGGGGTCGCCGGCGACCGCCTCGTGGTCACGCTCGATATCGGCGGGGTCACCGAGATCCGCACCTTCGACGCCCACACCTTAAAGCCGGCCGGAAAGCTGAAATTTGCCAATGAGCCGTAAAACCTCCGTTCGGTCCTTGCGGCGAACAAATTTCGAGGCTATTGGCTAGCCCTCACGCTCCCTTCGTCTAGCGGTTAGGACGCGGCCCTCTCAAGGCTGAAACAGGGGTTCGATTCCCCTAGGGAGCGCCATTTTCCAGAACAAAACTGCGAACCTCCCGCCTCTCTAGATGCATCCGCAAAGCGGGCATCTCCGCTTGGTTGGCGTTTGTTGCAGTTTTGATCCGTTGCGGTCGCCGCCAATTCCGCATGATTTTTGCCGGAGCTTGATCGTCTCACCATCGGGCCGGTGCAACTCGACGCGTTCGGAATCGAGTTCGACCGTCCTCAGTTGGTGACGGATAGACCGTGAGAATGTGTGCAAAGTATCCATCCGGCGAGTCTTTCAATTACCCACATTTCCAGCCGCTCCGATTTCGGCGCCGAGTTCGATATCGGTTAATCTGGAAAGGCCACGCCAGATGGCAACATTTCCGGGTGGCGGATCG
>NZ_LGHL01000297.1 GCF_001908205.1 Bradyrhizobium sp. NAS80.1 | reverse complement strand
CTCGAAGATCTTCGTACTGCGCAGGACCGCCTGGTGCAGACGGAGAAGCTTGCATCCCTCGGCCAGCTCACCGCCGGCATCGCGCACGAGATCAAGAACCCGCTCAACTTCGTCAACAATTTCGCAGCATTGTCGGCCGAACTGACCGGCGAGCTGAACGATGCGCTCGCCTCCTCCACGCTGCCGGACAAGACGCGCGCGGAGATCGACGAGCTGACCGGATTGTTGAAGGACAATTTGCGAAAGGTCGTTCAGCACGGCCGCCGCGCCGACTCCATCGTCAAGAACATGCTGCTGCATTCGCGCGAGGGCGGCGGCGAGCACCGGCTCAGCGACATCAACGCGCTGGTCGAGGAAAGCCTCAACCTCGCCTATCACGGCGCGCGCGCCGAGAAGCCGCAGTTCGACGTGACGCTGAAGCGCGAGCTCGATCCGGCGGCAGGCTCCGCCGACGTGTATCCTCAGGAGATCACCCGGGTGCTCCTGAACCTGATCTCGAACGGCTTTTATGCGGTGGCCAAGCGCAAGGCGGACAACGGCGCGGCCGCTTACGAGCCGGTCGTGACCGCCGCGACCCGCGACTGTGGCGAGCGTATCGAGATCCGCATCCGAGACAACGGCACTGGCATTCCGGACGAGGTGAAGGGAAAGATGTTCAATCCGTTCTTCACGACGAAGCCCGCCGGCGAAGGCACCGGCCTCGGGTTGTCGATGAGTCACGACATCATCGTGAAACAGCACGGCGGCACGATTGATGTGGATACGCGTCCTGGCGAATTTACCGAGTTCACGATCCTGTTGCCGCGCAGGAGCAGCCTTTCAGACCAGAACAAGGGATAGCACCGCCCCGGCGGATGCCTTGGAGAATCTGGCGTGGCCCGTTCAGCGAAGTCGACACGGGCAAGGATATCGCTGGCCGGGACGCCCGGGGAATGAAATAATCCGGCTTTCAAAGATTGGACCCGGCCCCTGCCAGGCGCCGACCGCATGGATTTCCGGATGACCGCCCTTCCGCAGGACGTGGTGGCCGAGCTCAAAACGAGGATTGCCGAGCTCGAGCAGGGATTGCAGGCGAGTGCCGCGGAGACCGAGCGGCTGGAGCACGCGCTGTTCCTGTCGCGCGACCGGCAGCAAGCCACCGCCGAGGTTCTTCAGGTCATCAGCCGCTCGGCATTCGATCTGGATGCAGTGCTTCAGACCTTGGTCGAGATCGCTGCCAAACTGTGTCGCGCGGACGCAGCCCAGATCTACCGGCGCGAAGGCGAATTGTACCGTTCAGCCGCGATGTGCGGGAATATCAACGAAACCTACCGGGCCATCGAGGAAGCCGGGGCCATCAGCGTTGGCCCGGGCACACTGGTCGGCCGGGTCGCACTGGAAGGAAAACCCGTCCAGATCGCGGACGCCTGGAACGATCCGCGCTATGGGGCCGGCGAGGACGCGCGGATCGGAAATCTTCGTTCCATGCTTGGTGTTCCGCTTATTCGAAACGGAGACCAGATCGGTGCATTCGCGCTGGCGCGCGATCACGTCGAGGCCTTTTCGGACGGCGAGGTCGAACTCGTCCGAACGTTTGCCGATCAGGCTGTGATCGCTATCGAGAACGCCCGCCTGTTCCAGGAGGTACAACAGCGGACCGACGACCTCGGCGAATCGCTGCAGCAGCAGACCGCGACCGCCGACGTCCTCAAGGTGATCAGCCGCTCCGCCTTCGACCTCGAGGCCGTGCTCAACACGCTCACCGAATCGGCAGCGCGGCTTTGTGATGCGGATATGGCTGCGATCACGCGACAGCAGGCCGACGGCGGATACGCCCATGCCACGCGCTACAATTTTGCGCCGGAATGGGAACGCGTTTCCAGCGCCATCAGGCTTTATCCGGGACGCGGCAGCCTCGTCGGGCGCGTGTTGCTGGAAGGCAAAGCCGTACAGATCACCGACGTGCTGGCCGATCCCGAATATGCTTTTCACGAGCAACAGCAGGCGGGCGGCTATCGCACGCTGCTCGGCGTCCCGCTGGTCCGCGAGGGGCAGCCGACCGGTGTGCTCTTCCTCGGACGCGCCACGGTCAAACCCTTCTCCAACCGGCAGATCGAGCTGGTTCAGACCTTCGCCGACCAGGCGGTGATAGCGATCGAGAACGTCCGCCTGTTCGACGAGGTGCAAGCGAAGACGCGCGATCTCAGCGAGGCGCTGCAACAGCAGACTGCAACCGCCGAAGTCCTCAAGGTCATCAGTCGCTCCACCTTCGACCTGCCGGCCGTCTTGCACGCGTTGGTTGAGACAGCCGCTCGACTTTGCGGCGCGGACAAGGGTACCATCACACGCCAGAAAGACGGCGCGTTCTATCGCGCCGAGTCCTACGGATTTTCGGAAGCGTTCATGGACTTTGTGCGGGGCGTTCCAGTAATCGTTGACCGTCACTCGGCGACCGGGCGCGCGTTGCTGGAGAGCGTCGTGGTTCATATTCCGGACGTCGAAGCCGATCGAGAGTACACATTCCGTGAAGGCCAGCGGCTTGGCCACTTCCGTTCGCTGCTCGGCGTGCCGATGCTGCGCGAAGGTCTACCGATCGGCGTGATTACGCTAACTCGGACTGAATCGGGCGGCTTCACGGACAAGCAAATTGAATTGGCCATGACCTTTGCCGATCAGGCTGCGATCGCGATCGGCAACGTCCAGCTCTTCGATGCGGTTCAGACACGCACCCGCGAGCTCGCCCAGTCGCTCGAAGATCTTCGTACTGCGCAGGACCGCCTGGTGCAGACGGAGAAGCTTGCATCCCTCGGCCAGCTCACCGCCGGCATCGCGCACGAGATCAAGAACCCGCTCAACTTCGTCAACAATTTCGCAGCATTGTC
>NZ_LGHL01000296.1 GCF_001908205.1 Bradyrhizobium sp. NAS80.1 | reverse complement strand
GGAGAGCAATCCGCCCTGCCCTTGACCTCTCGCGCCCGACGCTGCCGCGTCCACCGCAAGCCCGGCCCTGCGAAACGTGACGACACACGATCGCCCCTCAAGGGTGAGCCGGGATGGGCGAAACATACGACAAATCCGAATTTCGGTAAAGTAGAATCTTAATTCGCCAGCGCCTTGACAACGGCCGCCTAAAAAAGTCTTCAGCCGTTTTGCCCGTCGGGCAGCATGCCGCCGAAGTTACGGGAAGGAAGCACCCGAGGCGGGCTCGCAACCTATTTCCTGAATGCCTGCCCCGACTGCGCATCGAATCTCGCGACCGGCCGATCGAGTTGCCAAAGCTCCACATCGCGGCTGTCGACGAGTTTCCGGGCGCGAGAGATCGCGGATTCATCGTCGATGCAGTCCATATGAATCACGCCGATCGGTACGCTGTGTCGCCCCACGACAAGTGCACGATATGCCGGCATCCTGGCCTCCAAGATTGAGTGACAGTTGCGCGTCAGAACATGACGCCGGACAAATTTGAATTCTATGGGGATCGCATCGCCAGTTTCTAAGCGCGGCATAGTGGTCGCCCCGGTTCAGCCGTCAAACGTCGCGCGCCGAGATCATGGGATGGCTGAAGCCACGCTGTATTAGGTATCTCTAGCTATAAGATGATGCGCTCAAGACCATGATGCGCGGCGCGCGACAGTTCCCCTTAAAGGGCTTTTCTGCCGATTGGCCCGCCAAAGTAGCGCGCCGCCATCTACGTTAATACTGCTGACAAACCAAGTTGCCGTAGGTGTCGCGGAAGCAGTTGTTGTTGTAGCCGCTACCGTAGTAGCCGTAAGCGCCGTAAGCCGCGGCGCCGGCCGCCGCAGCTCCTACTGCTGCGGCTCCAATTGCTGCTCCACGATAGGGATAATACCCCCCGCGATAAGCAGCGCCACGATACGCTGCGCCGCGATAGGCCACGCCACGGCCTGCAACACCAACAGCACCGCCGCGGACACCTGCCGCGCGAACTCCTCCGCCACCAACGCGGGCACCGCCACCGCGATAAGCGAGCGCGTCGTCGGGAATAAAGGCGGTGCCCACAAGGACCGCGGCTGCGAGACCCACAAGAGTTCTACGTAACATCAGCGTTCTCCTTCCCGGATAGTTGCAGGATGGAACCGCGACCCTGTACGCAGAATTCCGGTGTGGCGTCGGATAGTTGGCGATTCCCGCCGACCTCCTGCAGCACAAGGGTCATCCGGCTCTCCCGCTCAACTCTGCCCCGATCCAGCCTTTGGCAGCGTGCAGCTTCTCGCGTTGACATAGATCAAGATGCACTTCGTCTCGAAACGAGCGGATCGAAGCGTGTGGCGAGCGAAAGATCGCCCTCGGCGAGATACGCGGCCCGGGCGTTCACGGCGATTGACCTTACGCTAGAGATAATCGCTAAGATCGACCCGTGAAGAGTTGAGCCAACGGGGCGCTTGATTTGATGTCATCGGTTTCAGAGATTCCCCTTGAGCGTGTGCTGGATCCGATGGAGCGGATCTCTGAGACGTTGTTCGGCCTGATCATGGCTCTCACCTTCATCTGCAGCCTCGGTGTCGCGACGTCGGGCAACATCAAGATTTCCACGATGCTGATCGGTGCGCTCGGCTGCAACCTGGCTTGGGGCATCGTTGACGGCGGTCTTTATCTGTTGGCTCGCATCAATGACCGGGGAGCCAATACGCTGACACTGCGCGCAATACAGCGAGCACCGGATTCCGAAACGGCGCGCCGCGTCCTCGCCGACGCGTTGCCGCCGGAATTGGCGTCCCTCCTGCCTCCGGACCAACTGGAACTGATGCGGCAGAAATTGCAGCAGCTGCCTGAGCCGTGCAAGCGTCCGAGGCTGATGAAGCGCGATTGGATCGGAGCAGTGGGTCTTTGCTTGCTGAGCTTCGCTTCGACCTTCCCCGTTGTAATCCCGTTCATACTCCTCAGCGACGCCAAATTGGCGCTACGCGTCTCCTACGCTGTCGCCATCGCGATGCTTTTCTGCTGTGGTTACGCATTCGGATATCGTAGCGGGCTTCAGCCCTGGGTCGCAGGTCTTTCGATGGTGGCCTTTGGTGGTGCGTTGGTCGGCGTCACCATAGCTCTTGGAGGATAGCCAACAATGCGACAGAGAGGCGCCGCGGCGGTGTGGCAGGCAAGCCGGGCCTCGATTGCTGCGTTGGTTGGTTTGTGGCTTGCGCCGATGACCGGCGATTTGGCGCGCGCCGAATCCCCCGGGAGCAGTCCAGGTGGTGCGATCGGCCTTGGCAATCGCGGTTGGTCCGCGCCCGAAACGAAGGGCGCAGCGCCTGAGAACGAACCTGCGAATGAACTCGAAGTTAGGTATCTCTTCGGCGAAGGCCGCCTTGTGTAGTTTGCGAGGCGGCCTGAGGATTTGACCTTAGGTCTAGCTTTAAGGTCACGTCGGGAATGCAAGTCAATGTGTTGGGCACCGAGCGTCGGCGGCGATGGAGTTGCGACGAGAAGGTCCGCCTTGTCGAAGAGACCTTGCAGCCCGGCGAGACGGTCTGCGGCGTGGCACGTCGGCACGGGGTGGCTCACAGCCTGCTGTTCACGTGG
>NZ_LGHL01000295.1 GCF_001908205.1 Bradyrhizobium sp. NAS80.1 | reverse complement strand
CTCTCAACGTGTATCAGAAGTGCTCCGCAAAAGGGCCAGTCACGAAGGGCCCTCAGTAGTCATGTCCCTGGGAGACCATGATGGCCAAGAAGCGGCGGCCCATACTGAACCGTGCGTTGCTTGGGTCCGACGCCGATGCTGCGTATCGTAGCGCATCTGTTTAGATAAGCCTTGACAACGTCGGCTGTGGCAAAAGTCGGGTTTTGGCCTTGGCTGTGTGAAAACGCGACGGCGCTCAAATTGCAGAGAAAAGCATTCCCTCTGTCGCCGCTTCGGAGATTACGGAGAGCATACTGAGCTCCAGTACCGCGTGATGTGAGAAGTAGATTCTCCACGCTTCGCCAATTTTCGCGTTTTCACACGGCCTGGGCCCGTACACGACGAACCCCGACCCTTGACGTAGCGTCGGCTGCTAGGGGGCGGCCGGACATGGTCGAGACGCGCCCCATTCGACGCAGATGACCCAAACTCGACATTGCCGCCGCGCGCATCAAGCTGCCACGCGCGGCGGGCCGTGGGACATTTCGAGGCCAGCAATTCGAGCCTGATCATTTTGATCCGGAAGCATGTTCCAAGGCGACGACGTCGGATAAGATCGCTGCCGGGTCGGGCGAACTCGGCCCTCGCAAAAACGGTCCCGGGAGGTGCGTCATGTGTAGGTGGAAAATCCTGGCGACGACAGCGCTGGCCGCGATGCTGGTCGCTGCAACGGCGGTGCTGCCAGTCTCGCCGCGCGAACTCCATGCCCTCGCCACGGCAACGCCTGAACAGGTCGGCATGTCGGTGGAGCGCCTTGGGCGCATCACCACAATGCTCAAAAAGGAGATTGCCGACGGCAAGCTGCCGGGTGCGGTGGTCATGGTCGCCCGCAAGGGGACGATCGTCTATTCGGACGCCATCGGCTTCCAAGATAAGGGCGCGGAAACGCCCATGAAGCTCGATTCGATCTTCCGCATCTATTCAATGACCAAGCCGCTTGTCTCGGTAGCGGCTATGATGCTGGTCGAAGATGGCGTCATCCAGCTCACTGATCCCGTCTCTAAGTTCCTGCCAGCCTTCAAAGACATGCAAGTTAGCGTGGCAAGCACAGGCGCCGATGGCAAGACCACCTACACGAATGTACCGGCGGCCAAGCCGATCACCGTGCAGGACCTTCTGCGGCATAGCGCAGGCCTCGCCTATGCCGAGATCACCAAGAACGAACCGGTGAAGGCCGCCTACGTCGAGGCCAAGTTCTCCCAGCCGGGCGTGCACGAGTACGATTCCCGGGATATGACGCCAGCCGAGCAAGTCGCGCGCATGGCAAAGATACCCCTCATCCACCAGCCAGCCACGATGTGGGAGTACAGCATGGCCGTCGATATTCTCGGCCGCGCGATTGAGGCGGCGTCGGGCAAGCGGCTTGCCGTCTTCTTGGAGGAACGACTGTTCAAGCCGCTCAATATGGGGGACTCGGGCTTTTGGGTGCCGTCATCGAAGATCTCACGTCTCGCGCAGCCGCTGCCGGTCGACCCAGCCTCGGGCTTGAAGACGAGCGTGCTCGATGTATCGGCAGAGCCGAAGAATGATTCCGGCGGCGCCGGCGGAGTTTCGACGGCCACGGACTATTTGCGGTTCGGCCAGATGCTCCTGAATGGCGGCGAGCTCGACGGCGTACGCGTATTGAGCCGCTCCACCATCAAGCTGATGACGTCAGACCATCTCGGCACGCGCGTCGCGATGCCGCTCCAGCCGGGCGAACTTCTGCTGGGAACTCCCGGCTACACGTTCGGCCTTGGCTTTGCAGTGCGTCAGGGCGACGGCGTAGCTGGTGTGCCCGGCTCGGCGGGCGAATTCATGTGGGCGGGTTACGCTGGCACTTTTTTCTGGGTCGATCCTCAGGAAGAGATCGTAGGTGTCTACATGACACAGGCCCCGAGCCCAATACGCGCCTATTACCGCAAGATGTTCAAGGCCCTCGTCTATCAGGCGCTCGCGGACTGAAGTCGTCAGCCTGCCCTCCATCGCGTTCCGAATGCAAGGCAACGATTTCTCGCTGCCTCGCATTCAATTGGCCTCTTTCGGTGGCAGATGGGCTTACCGTGCCGCCCTCGTTACTCGTCCGCGCCTACGAGGTGATCGAATGATGTCGGCGAATGTCTGCTGTTGATGCTGTGGACGGCTCCTCCACGGGCACGAGAGTGCCAAGGAGTGGGCGCCGTTTGAGGCTCCCACGATTCGGAGGAGCAACCCTATGCAGTCA
>NZ_LGHL01000294.1 GCF_001908205.1 Bradyrhizobium sp. NAS80.1 | reverse complement strand
GATAAATCGATGCGAGATCGTCATTGCCAACCTCCGCAAGATCATTGATCTGATAGCTAATCAGTCACATTGTGAGCTCCAGCCACAACCGAAGTGGCTCCGCCGACACCCAGTCGAACGGCGGACCGCCAAAACGACATGCTCTACGAATTTATTTTCGAGCCCGCACCGCGCCTCCGGCAGCATCGGCGCAAGGTCGGCTTCGGGTCATGCGCGACCGGATTGGGCCAGTGGCAAGTCCGCTATGCCCGGATAGCGACGAACTTCCGCATCGCCGCGAAATGACGCGATGGGCCATGTGTGGACGGCTCCTGGAGCCGTCCACACATCAGTTGCGGACTCGTGCAGCGCAACAAAGACACCGCGCAAGCAATCATTCGGCCACCGTCGGCGTGGATTGACCTAGATGCGTACTCGCGATTGCCGGTCCGACCGGCGCGCATGCACCTATTATCGCCTCAGGAGGCATCCACCCAGCTGCTGTTCAGTGTAGAATGCCTGCCCAAGGGGCGACGGTTCGATGGCGCCAAAACTGGAAAGGTCTTGACGTTAGCGTTAGTTGGCCTGGGATGATGAGGACCGCACCAATCAAGTGGCCGCCGCGAGCACTATCGAAGGAGTGACCGCATGTCTCATCTGAATCGCCGTCACTTCCTGGGTTCGACTGTAGCCGCTGGCGCGGCGCTGCTTGGAGGCTTGGGGCGGTTAACCCAGGCCCAAACGCTCTCCGCCGCGGCTGAGCTGACCCCGGGCCTGCCCGCGGGGCTCGGTAGCTACGTTACCATGGCGACGTTACTGGGCAAGAAGCCGCTCATACAGCTGGCCGATCGACCGCCGAACTACGAATCGCCGCTCGAATATCTGCGCACGCCAATTACCCCGAACGATGAGTTCTTTATCCGGTATCACCTGTCTGACATCCCTGAGATCGACGCCAAGACCTACAAGATCGCGGTTGGCGGCGATGGCGCCAACCATCAAGCCGAGATCAACTTCGATGACTTGAAGAAAATGCCGGCGGTCGAGGTCGTCGCGGTCAATCAATGCTCAGGCAACCGGCGCGGCTTGTCCACGCCGCACGTCGCCGGCGTGCAATGGGGCTATGGCGCGATGGGCTGTGCGCGCTGGAAGGGACCACGCCTCAAGGACATCCTCGACAAAGTCGGCGTGAAGGCGGAGGCGATCGAGGTCGGCTTGAATGGCGCCGACGGCCCGGCGGTCGACAAGACGCCGGACTTCATCAAGAGCATCCCACTTTGGAAGGCAATGGATGAGAACACCATCGTCGCCTACGAGATGAACGGCCAGCCGTTGCCGCATCTCAACGGCTTTCCGGCGCGCTTGATCGTGCCGGGCTGGACCGGCACCTATTGGATGAAGCATCTCACCAACATCGATGTGCTGACCAAACCTCAAGGCGGGTTTTGGATGAATCCTGCCTATCGTATTCCGGTCGGCAGATTCCCGGTACGGGACCGCTTCATCACGCAGGAGAACGCAATCTCAACGCCGATCACCGAGATGGTTGTCAATTCGCTGATTACCAGTCATCGCGACGGCGATAAGGTGAAACCCGGCAAGGTTACGGTTAACGGTATGGCCTGGGATGGGGGCTACGGCATCCGAACGGTGGAAGTCTCCACCGACGGTGGCAAAACCTGGACGACCGCGAGCTTGGGCCGGGATCGCGGCCGCTACGCGTTCCGACCCTGGAGCTTCGTGCTCACCGCCAAGAAGGGCAAGAACACGGTAACGGTCAACGCGACCAACAGAATCGGCCAAAGCCAGACCGCCGAGCTGATCTTCAATCCTGCCGGCTACCACAACAATGTGATGCAAGACATCACACTGAATGGTTGAGGGAGGCGACCATGCGCACATTCGTCATTGCATTCGCCGCCGCGCAGATCGCTGCTTCGGCGATGGCCGCCGACGAGCAGGTGATTAAGCTGAAGCAGGATTCTGGCGTCGATAAAGTGGAAGCCAACTGCCAAGCCTGCCACACACTCGCCTACATTCCGATGAACTCGCCGTTTCTAAACGCGGCTAGCTGGGACGCCGAGGTGACCAAGATGATCAAAGCGATGGGTGCGCCGATCGACGACGCCGATGCCAAGGTCATCAAGGACTATTTGACTAAGAATTACGGCGGCTGACGGCTAAAGAACTCTCCCCTGTGGATCGCCGCTCACCCGCGTCGAGGGGCGGTCGAATGAGACCGCGGCTCCCCGCTATGTCTGCAAAGGGTCTTGGCCGTGTAAAAACGGCTTTACGGGGCCGTCAGCCTTGAAGCCCAAACTGGGCCGGCCTCAGGCCGTGATCGCGGTGATCAGCGGCCTGATCCCGAGGATATTCATTGCTCGGGTCAGATTATAGGCCAGAACCGAGAGGGC
>NZ_LGHL01000293.1 GCF_001908205.1 Bradyrhizobium sp. NAS80.1 | reverse complement strand
ACGCGATCTGCCGCCAGGCCATGCCTGGACGGACGCGAGCACGGCGTCATCATGGCAGACGCCGACGATCCGAACGGCGCAAACACAGCCGTCATTTAATGGTTGCTACAATTTCGGTGGGGCCGCGTTGACGTCCTCCCACTCTGGCGCCAATCTTCCTAAAAACAAGTCGGGAGGATCAGCCATGCTCCGCGCCGAGGACAACAAGTTCCTGACCGAGTCCGGCCTGGGAACGGGAATGGGCGAATTGTTGCGCCGGTTCTGGATTCCTGTGCTTCTGTCCGAAGAACTTCCCGAGCCCGACGGAGAGCCGAAGAAGATCATCGTGCTCGGCGAGGAGCTGCTCGCCTTCCGTGACACACGCGGCGTCGTCGGCGTGATCGACCAGCACTGCCCGCATCGCGGCGCCAATCTCTGGCTCGGGCGCAACGAGGAATGCGGCATCCGCTGCGTCTATCACGGCTGGAAGTTCGACACCGACGGCGCCTGCGTCGACATGCCGACCTCCTATCCCGATCTCAACGCCAAGGACCTCATCCGCATCAAGTCCTATCCGGTGCGCGAATGGGGCGAGATGATCTGGGCCTATATGGGGCCGGCCGACGTCATGCCCGAGCTGCCCGATCTCGAAATGGCGCTGCTGCCGGCTTCGCACCGCTACGTCAGCAAGAAATGGCAGGATTGCAACTGGGTGCAGGCGCTGGAAGGCTCGATCGATACCGCGCATTTCACCTTTGCGCATCTCGCCTTCGACAAGGAGGAGAACGAGATCCTGGATATCAAGAAGCACTTCGTGAATCCGCTGATACGCATGAGCACGGATCACATGCGCTGGATCGCGGAGGATCCGCGCCCGATCATCAAGGTCACCCCGCATGAAGCAGGTTTGACCATCGCGGGCGGCCGGCTCACCGGCAGCGACAACATCTACTGGCGCATCGCGCAATTCCTGATGCCGTTCCACGCCTATGCGCCGAGCGCGATGCCGGGCGAGAACATCTTTGGCCAGACTTTCGTCCCTGTCACCGACACCAATTGCTGGATCTACACCTATGCCCGGAATCCGGAGCGGCCGCTGACGCAGGCCGAGCGCGACGCCTTTGACCGCGGCAATGGCGTGATTGCGGAGGTCGATGCCAATTACGTGCCGCTGCGCCACAAGGGCAACGACTACCTGATCGACCGCAAGCTCCAGAAGACCAGGAGCTACACCGGCATCAAGGGTGTCTCCGAGCAGGACGCCGCCGTGCAGGACAGCCAGGGCCCGATCGCGGACCGCACCCGCGAGCATCTCGGCCCGACCGATCTCGGCATCATGCATTTCCGGAAGGTCGTGATGGATCTGGCGCGGGCGCTGCAGCAGGGCGAGCCGCCGCCGCAGGCCGCGCATCAGGATCGCTACGCGGTTCGCTCGGGTGCCTGTGTCACCAGCAAGGCCAAGGACCTGCCCGCGGTGATGCTGGAACGTTTTGGCGATGTCGCCGGCTTCGTCGGCCGGCCGCGGATCGCGGCAGCGGAGTAGGACTTGTCGCTGGCGCGGAGCATCGTCGCAATGCTCGCGGTGTCGCTTGCTGCGCTACTGCTCCCGTCGATCGATGCGGGTCGTGCCGCACCGGTGCGGAAGGTCGCGAAAGCCAGATTCAGGCCCGCGCCCGCGCCGGAGAAATGCGAGCCGCGAAAATTCCGGATCATCCTGGATGTCGGGCACACCGCGGAAGCCTATGGCGCGACGAGCGCGCGCAACGATACAGAGTTCGGCTTCAATCTGCTGCTGGCGAAGCTGATCGGCGAGAGACTGAAGTCGGCGGGCTTTGCCGCGACCCGGGTCCTCGTCACGGACGGCAAGGCGAGGCCGAGCCTGTTCAAGCGTGCCGCTGCGGCTAATGCCGCGCGCGCCGATTTTGTCCTGTCGATCCATCACGATTCGGTGCCGGACAAGCTGCTCGAGGAATGGGAGTTTGAAGGCGCGAAGAGCTACTTCAGTGACCGATTTGGCGGTCATTCGCTGTTCGTGTCCGAGCGTAACCCGCACTTCCGTGCCAGCCTCGCCTTCGCCCGGCTGCTCGGCAAGGAATTGAAGCAGCGCGGCCTCCAATACGCCAGCCAATACACCCTGCCGCTGATGGGGCGCTATCGGCGCCAGCTGCTCGACAAGGACGTCGGCGTCTACCGCTTCGACGAGCTCATCGTGCTGTCGCGGACGAACAGCGCCGCAGTTCTGCTCGAAGCCGGCTCCATCATCAACCGCGACGAAGAGATGGCAATGAATTCGCCGGAACGGCAGGAACTGATTGCGTCGGCAGTGACCGCGGCGATGGGCGAGTTCTGCGAGAGGCGGTAGCTTGCTCCGCCGTTTCAGCGTTCGTCATTGCGAGCGCAGCGAAGCAATCCAGGCTGCCGCCGCGGAAAGATTCTAGATTGCTTCGCTGCGCTCGCAATGACGAGAAGCTACAGCGGCGTCTTCCGATACTCCCGGTTCGCCAGGCTCGCCTCCTCGAGATCCAGATCCCGCTCGATCCGTCGCCGCGTCTCGTCGGTGATCTGGCCGTCGCGCAGGAGGTCGTGGATGAACTTGCGTTCGGCGACGATCAGGTCGCGGGTCAGCGCGGTGCCCGCGGCGGAGACGTCATGGTGGTCGGGGTCGAGTGAATCGGGAAGCTGATTGACACGGATCTCGTGGCGCGCGCGCAGGAGCCGCATGACCTCCTCGGATACTTCCTTCTCCTCGGTCAGCGCGTCGAGCGACTTCAGCGCGGCGTCGAGGGCCTGGCGGCGCGCAATGATCTCGGCCTCGTGCTCGGCGACATGCTCGTTGCGGCCGGCCTCCGCGATGCCGAGCCATCGCACCACCGGCGGCAGCGTCAGGCCGACGCCGATCAGTGTGATGAAGATGACGCCGAAGGCGACGAACAGGATCAGGTCTCGGTATGGGAAGGCCTCGCCGCCCGGCAGCGTGAACGGCAGCGCCAGCGCTGCCGCCAGCGACACGGCGCCGCGCACGCCGGTGAACGCGAGCACGAACGGCCATTGCCATGGCGGCGACGGATCGCGCGCGCGGAGCGACTTGCTGATCATCCGCGGCAGATAGGTCGCAGGATAGAGCCAGGCGAAACGCGCGAGAACGATGATGACCACGACCACAGCGGTCGCGATCATGATGTCGTCGAGCGGGAACGCCTTCGACTTCTCGTAGAGCGCGCGCATCTGGAAGCCGGTGAGGAGGAACAGCACCCCCTCGATCAAATAGATCACGAGGTCCCAGAAGAAGACGCCCTGCAGGCGCGTCGACGCGGAGATCAGCAGCGGTCCGTTCCAACTCACATAGAGGCCGCAAGCGACGGTCGCGATCACGCCGGAGCCGCCGACATGCTCGGGCAGCCAGTAGGACACGTAGGGCGTGATCAGCGACAGCGTCAGCTCGACCTGCGGGTCCCTGGACCATTTGCGAAAGCGGAGGGAAAGCCAGCCGACGCCGATGCCGAAAGCGATCTCGCCGGCGACGATGAGGAAGAATTCGCCGGCAGCCAGCGGCAGCGAGAAATGCCCGACCAGGATTGCGGCGAGCGCGAAGCGGTAAAGGATCAGCGCGGTGGCGTCGTTGGCGAGCCCCTCGCCTTCAAGGATGACCAGGAGCCGGCGCGGCATGTTGAGCCGGCGCGCGATCGCGAGCGGCGCCACCACGTCGGGCGGCGCGACGATGGCGCCGAGCAGGAAGCCGATGGTCCAGGGCAGGCCGATCAGATAGTGCGTTGCGGCCGCCACCATCGCCGCGGTGAAGATCACCGCGCCGACCGCAAGCAGCACGATCGGCCGCAAATTGTTCCTGAACTCGCGCCAGCTCATCGCGACGCTCGCCGAGTAGATCAGCGGCGGCAGCACCATCAGCAGCACCAGTTCCGGCGGCAGCTCGACCGGCGGCATGCCCGGCACGAAGGCGAGGCCGACGCCGGATAGCATCAGGAGAATGGCGGGCGCGATGTTGAAGCGGCGGGCGACGAGCGCGGTACCCGCCAGCACGGCGAGCAGGATGAGAAAGGTCTGAAATTTCGCTGCGATCATGGCCTGACTTCACCCGGAAGCGGCCGCAAGGTCAATGCGGGGTCGCTTACGCCAGCCGTTCGGCCACCATGCGTCCGATGCGCGCGAACACCGCCTCGATCTGCGCCGCATTCGGGGTGCCGCCCTGGGTATAGGCCGCGATCAGGATCGGCGTCTCGGGCTTGTTATCGGGCTTGGGCCAGGCGACCGCGATATCGCCCGATGCGTCCTTGCCGTTATTGCCGGTCTTGTCGCCGATCTTCCAGCTTATCGGCAGTCCGCCGCGCAGCCGGTTCGCGCCGGTCTTGCAATTCACCATCCAGTCGGTGAGCTGCGTGCGCGATGCCGGCGACAGGCTTTCGCCAAGCACCAGTCGGCGCAGGTTCCCTGCCATCGCCGCCGGCGTCGTGGTGTCTTGGGGATCGCCAGGCGGCGAGCGGTTGAGTTCGGGCTCGTTGTGGTCGAGCCGCGAGGTGGTGTCGCCCAACGATCGCCAGAACGCCGTGAGCGCGGCGGGGCCGCCGATCCGCGCCAGCAGCAAATTGGCGCAGGTGTTGTCGCTGAGCTCGACAATCGCCTTGCACATTTCGGCGACCGACATCTTGCCGGTTGCGAGATTTTGCTTGGCAGCCGGCGCATGGCTGAGCAGGTCAGCCTGGCCATAAGGGATCATGCTTGCAAGCTGCTCTTCGCCGCGATCGACCCGCGCCAGCACGCAGGCCGCGAGTGAGGCCTTGAATGTCGAGCACATGACGAACCGCTCGTCGGCCCGCCAAGCAAGCTTCGCGCCGGTCGCAAGGTTCTCCGCGTAGACCCCGATCCGTCCGCCGCTCTCGCGCTCATAGCTGGCGAGTTCGGGCGGCGCCTCAGCGGCGAGTGCAGGAGAAGCGGCCATCCAGCACAGGGAGGCGAGCAGGGAACGGCGATCGAGCAGCATGGAGACCTTCGAGTAGGATAGAGGGGAAACGCGGTGCCTCCGCATCGTCATTGCGAGCGTAGCGAAGCAATCCAGCCTATCACCGCAGAAAAATTCTGGATTGCTTCGCTTCGCTCGCAATGACGGCGAATGGGAGGTGGGCGCGCCCGATTTCGGACAGCGAAGGTTAAGATCCCCCTTACTCCCTCAGGTCATACCGGTACGACTTCGACACGATCTGCCAGCCGTCCGCGAGCTTCATCGCCACCAGATAGTCGGTGAAAAAGCGCGGCGGCAGCTGGCACCTGACCTTAATGAAGGCGGTCTTGTCATCCGATCGGTCGATGGTGACGATGAAATCCTCGCGCGGCTTGCCTTCGGCCTTGGCGGAGGCGCGCTTGCGGACGCGGTCGAGCCAGTCGGGCACGGTCAGAACCTGAAGCTCGCCCTTCTCGACCCAGCGCAAATCGGCCGAGGGGTGGAAGATGGCGCCGAGCTTTTCGGCATCGCCCTCGTAAAGTCCGTCGAAATAGGATTGCACGACGGCTTCGACGCTCGCACGGTTCTGGCTCATGGGTCATCCCTTTGCATGATGGCTTGGGCGAAACTTAGTCGTAGACATCAAATTGCGCTATGGGTGTTCGTATCATTTGCGCGAGGACATCGTGATGCCCGGATCAGAGAATTCGAACGCTCGCATCCTGACCGGCGAATGCTACTGCCGCGCGGTGCGCTACGAGGTGGCGGGCGCGTTCTCCTATGCCATGAACTGCCACTGCTCGAACTGCCGCCGCACCACCGGCTCCGCCTTCAAGCCGTTCGCCGGCATCGAGCAGGAAAAGCTTCGAGTCGTTAGGGGTGAGGACCAGCGCATCATCTTCGGCGACGACACGACCCATGACGCTCACTGCGCCCGCTGCGGCTCGCTGCTTTATTCCCGGGTACGCGAGGGAAAATGGGTCCATGTCGCCATGGGGACCCTGGCCGACGCCCCCTCGATCCGGCCGACCGCCCACATTTTCGTTGGTTCGAAGGCGCCTTGGCATGAGATTACGGACAATCTGCCGCAGTATCGGGGGCACATCGGTGATGGCTAGGGGAACCCGGTCCGGGACGCGAATTTGCCGGCGAACCGCGACCGGACTGGCGCGACAAACCGAATGGGACTTTCAGTTTGTCGTCGGCGTCCCCTCGGTGACCTCCATCACAAGCGCCGGCGGTGGATTTTGCTAAGTTAGTCCCAAAGGGGTCCGAACGGCCCTGAAAATTTCGGAAGCTGTGCCATGCGCAATTTGTTGAGACTTTGCCCGCTTCTGCTCGCTCTCCCGCTGCTGTTCGGCGCCGAACCCGCGTTTGCCGGCAAGCGCGTGGCGCTGGTGATCGCCAACTCGGCCTATCAGCACGCGCCGTCACTCGCCAATCCCGTCAACGATGGCACGGTGATGGCCGTGACGCTGAAGGGGGCCGGCTTCGACATCGTCGAGTCCCGGCACGATCTGTCGGCGCTGGACACGCGGCGTGTGCTGCGCGAATTCGCCGATGCAACCCGCGATGCCGATATCGCCGTGGTCTACTATGCCGGCCACGGCATCGAGGTCGAAGGCTCGAACTATCTGATCCCGGTCGATGCCAAGCTGGAGCGCGATACCGACGTCTACGACGAAGCGCTTTCCCTCGACCGCGTCCTGGTCGCGGTCGAACCCGCAAAGCAGCTTCGCCTGGTGATCCTCGACGCCTGCCGCGACAACCCGTTCGGCAGGACCATGAAGCGCACCATCGCCTCGCGCGGCATCGGCCGCGGCCTGGCCCAGGTCGAACCGACCAGCCCCAACACGCTGATCGCCTATTCGGCCAAGGCCGGCTTCACCGCACAGGACGGTGACGGTGCCAACAGCCCCTTTGCGATTGCCTTGTCGAAGCATCTGGCGACGCCGGGCCTCGACGTCCGCCGCGCCTTCGGCTACGTGCGTGACGATGTGCTCAAGTCCACGGGCAACAAGCAGGAGCCGTTCGTGTACGGCTCGCTCGGTGGCGAGGACGTGCCGCTGGTGCCGGTCAAGGCGACGGCAGCGCCTGCGTCTGTGCTGAATCCGCAAGCCGACATCCGCCGCGATTACGAGCTCGCGCTTCAGGTCGGCAACAGGCCGGCGTGGGAGGCGTTCCTCGCCCAGCATCCCGACGGTTTCTATGCCAGCCTCGCCAAGCTCCAGCTCGAAAAAATTGGAGCCGAGCAGGCCCATGCGGCGGCGACCGAGAAGGCGAAGCAGGCCGAGGCCGAACGCGATCGTCTCGCCGCCCTTGGCGCGCAGAAGGATGCGCAAGCCAAGGCTGCAGCCGATGCAAAGGCCGCCGAGCGGGCGCAGCTCGCTGCGCAGAAGGCGAAAGAGCAGGCGCAGCAGCAGGCCGCTGCCGCCGAGCAGCAGCGCGTCAACCTCGCTGCGGCGGCGCCGAGCGCTGCGCCGGCCAGCACGGCGAGCCCGGCCGGCACCAACGTCGCCTCGCTGACGCCTGCGACGACGCCGGCTGATCTCAGCCGCTCGGTGCAGATCGAGCTCAGCCGCGTCGGCTGCTTCTCCGGGCAGGCCGACGGCAACTGGAATACGTCCTCGCAGCGGTCGCTGTCGCAGTTCAACCGCTATGCCGGCACCAAGCTCGACGTGAAGGTGGCCAGCACCGACGCGCTCGATACGGTCAAGGCCAAGCCGTCGCGCGTCTGTCCGCTGGTTTGCGAGCATGGCTTCAAGGTCGACGGCGACAAGTGCACCAAGATCGTCTGCGGCAACGGCTATCTCCTGAACGACGACAACGAGTGCGAGAAGAAGCGGACCGCAAAGCCCGCAACCGCCAAGCGCGACGACAGCGAGGAGCGTCCCGCGCTGCAGCGTCGCCAGGCCGGCGGGGCG
>NZ_LGHL01000292.1 GCF_001908205.1 Bradyrhizobium sp. NAS80.1 | reverse complement strand
CAAATCGTCGCTTGCAGCATCGACTGCAGGCCGCTTAAACTCTAACCCCTGATGAGCCAGAGCCCCCCTTCGCAGCCCGCCTAATCAGTCTCAAATCATCTGACGACGAACAGTATGGAGCGCATGTGGGATTGGTTTCTCCTTTGTGATCACCTATGCGACTCCGACCGGCCCCGGCTTTCACGGACGTGGTGGCTATGTGGCGTCGTGGCGGCCACTTGACGACAGCCGTGCCGCCATAAGAATCGGTGGCTCGCCCTTCAGAACGTTCGCCAAGACTGAGGGAGCTTGCAACAAGATGATGGAATATCTGATGCAGGAGAACTGATGTGATCGGAGGCTGAACGCCAACTGAGTCGTACGTTGTGAGCGCGCCTGCCAGGTAGCCTGGGTCGCCACAGCTTGCGAGACTTGGCGGTCGAGGAGATACCTTCCGCCGTTGTTTCACCACCCGGCTTGTCGCTAAGTGGGGTTGACGGTCAAGTTGATTTCTAGTTCGTAAGGATCTTGCAAAGCGCAGCCTCACCGCTGCGACGATATTCTGTTCAACATCGTAGCATCGATTGGGGGCTCTTGCGCGCACAGCTCCTTGGACATTGAGAGCTTACAACGCGTCAGCATGCTCCTGCTGGAGAGGGGTGCACTTGTCCCACCAGTAATGTCCGGCTCACGACGTCGATGTAGAGAACCCGACAACGGCTTTCGCCAGACCACTCCCTGGCCGTCTCGCAAAGCACGCTATATCCTATCCTCGGCAGCGCTCAGAACGCTTTCTTTCGCGGCATGCCGATTGCAGAGGTGAGCATGATCACCGACGCGACATGGCTTCGGTGACTTCAACCTTGCCGTGATCCGAGCCATAGCTCTTCACCGGCGCGGCACGAACATCTGCATATCGACAACCGGCGCACATCGAACAACCAAATGATCGAACTGGACAACGCTTATCGCAGATCAACACTCAATGCTTCGCAGCCGAAGATAGCCTGGAACTTCTGGCCGCTTGCGGCGCTTCTTCTCAATGCGCTTCTCTGGGCTGGGATCTGCTGGACGATCGCGCCGCTCCTATAATCGATAATCAGTAAATGGCGCGCCATACTCGCTTTGCGCAAGCAACACTGCTACCGAAACGTACGGACCTGGGAGAGGATATCGTGACGCGCACACAACGAACGCACTGGTCTTTGCTTCCCAAAATCAACTTCTGTGCTGTAGTTCTTATTGTCGCAACGGCATCTCTGTGCCTCGAATCGGCTGGTGCGCGAGATCAGCCGCCGACAGACGCGGAGAAAGACGCCTGCATCCAGGACGTGTTTCGCCTATGTAGCGACTACATCCCGGATCCCATCGCCATCACTGCGTGTCTCAGAGCCAAGCAGGCGAACTTGAGTCCTCAATGTCGCTACATGATTTCCATTCGCGACACGGCCAAAAACGGTTCGAAGTGAGGTACGACGGACCATCCTGCCCCTTCGATCGTCGCCCGCGCCGCGCCCAGCGAGCCAACAATTGCGCCGTGGATGGTCGATTCACGGTCGACAGATAAGCTTGCGGAGCTATCGAAAGCGGGCCAACCCGCTCCAAGTGACGGAGATTTCGTTTGAGTTGCTTGTTTGGATAGACGAATGCACAAACTGCCTTTCGATACAGTCCTTATCGCCAACAGAGGCGAGATCGCCGCCCGCATCATCACGACATTGCGGAAGCTGGGCACCTTCTGCAGTTGTCTACCACGAGGTCGATGCGCGAAGCCCGGCAGTCTCCATGGCCGACACAGCGATTCCTATTAGCGGTCGCACGCCGATCGCGGCCTGGCCTCGGATCGCGAAGACTAGGACGAAGCAGCTTGCCCAGATAATCAACGCAAAGGCCGTGGCTGAGGCTTAGGCTCTCACTTTTGTGTGCACGCAGGGGTGCCAAAAGATAAGTAGTGATGTCCCCACCAATGATTGAAGCACTCGCATCTATGGCAAAGATAGAACGCATCATTCGGAAATTCCGGGAAATGATCGATAAAGACAACTCCATCCCCCCAGCGGAGTACGTTGCACACAACACTCGATAAGCATCCCTCGGTGCAAAGAAGCAGATTCTTGACAATTTTGGAACCCACTAGGTGCTGTCTTGCCGTTAACCGCAGAGAGCTGCCGACATGATTCCAAAACTCGGAGGCGGCGCCGTCTTCGGGCCCGGTGGTGCGGATGGCTCACGCGTATTATACTGATGGCGACGACGAGAGCATGAGCCACGACCCAGTCCTGCGCGAACGTCTTCATGCCCGGAAGCCCAGAATCGTAGGGATAACGTCCCTGGAAAATCGCTCGGCTTTTCAAGGCCGAAGTGCGCAAGTACTATCTGGATGATATCGCCGCAGCGAGAATGGAAGTGAGACGCCAGAGCTGCGCGCTTCGATCACGCCAAACCCCTTGCCGCCTGGCTCGGCTTCGATTTTCTCGACGTCTTCACCGGCGGCGTTTCCGACCGAGTTTACCGCGCCGTACCGCAAGACTCGATGGCCTCGGCGTCGACGGCAGGGGCGCGCATACGCACTATGAGCAGCTCTGCCTTTCGTTAGTTGAACCGCGTGGGCGGCTATAGCATCGGCCCTACCAGACGCTGCGGTGATTGCTGCGCGACGCGATATCTGCCATTGCCATTTGCCGCCGCGGCGCGCTCGCGCATTCGCGCGGCTCGTTCTTAAGGGCATGCGCCGCAGCGAGCGTGCATCTCGTGATTCGCGTTGGCTGGACAAAGGGCACGCTATCGCGTGAGCGTCGATTGCTGAGGAAGTGGCACTATGTATTTCTCCATGCCGGCGACTAATTAATGTTGGCACTGCGAGCTCTTCCACTTTTCCTATCGTCGTTGCCTGGTGAGCACCGGAACAATTGATCCAGCGACAAGTCCAAGGGGCTTGAATCGCCCGTAATGTTAAATTGTACGATCTCAAGGTACACCAGCCTCGGGCTGGTCGAGATAAGGATTGCGAATGTTCGAGCGTGTCAGAGTCGCACCGCACCGGTTTTATCTCGATTATCGCGACAGTGCCGTTTGCGGGTTGTCCTGATGCGCTCGAGAATCTATGGTCGGCACCCTGCGCCTTCTCTGATCCACATCGCTGGAGAGCTGGTCAATTCAGAAGACGTCAACGTCATCCCTACCGCGCTATGCGGCTCCCCTATTGCAGATTGGAAACCGAGTTCCTCCTGTTCGCCGTCAGAGCCCTTGAGACAAATTGAGGGACTTCACGAAGGGAGGATTTCTGGTTCATCGTAGCCGCAAGGAGCGAAGATGAAGCAGAAATCCGGACCGGGCAAAGCGCCGGCAGAAC
>NZ_LGHL01000291.1 GCF_001908205.1 Bradyrhizobium sp. NAS80.1 | reverse complement strand
TGACCCCACGACTCGCCCTCCTTGTTTGAGGCTCTGCCCAGTCCATCCGGGCAACCCTCGTTGCAACATCGAGGGTGAGTCGCCTCATTTTGTGGAGGGGACATACAGTCTAGCGGATCTGCTGACCGTGCTCTATTCACGCTGGCGTAACGGTTTGTTCCCATGCAGCGGCTGGCGCTGGCCTGTTTCCGAGCGCGGTGGCCTGGTTTGAAAAGCGTAGTGGCCTGATTTGAACCTTTCCACGACCACCCAGACATATCGGTATCGGGATTTTACGATCTCCCTCCCGGGGCTGGAAATGCCGCCGCCTGCGCTGGATTTTGATGCGGGCGGCGTTTTTTATTATGTCCTAGTCAGGTTTTTTGGTGTTCCATGCCGGAATGGAAACCGACCTAAACAGCTACTTGGAAAGAGCCGAGCGCTGCATTGTCATCGGCGAAACGACAGTCACGCGCCAACTTGCCCTCCTCGAAAGGCTGCGACACGCAAATCTGCCAACCGGGGACGCCGAACGCCTCTTGCGCGAGATGGAACTGACGCTTCATCGCTTCTACGCCGAGCGCGAGAAGATCATGGGCCGGTAAGGCCGCCTCAGTTGGCGTCATTTAGCCATACGCTGACATCTGCTTGTGGCCCAAATCGCCGGTTTCGCAATATCCGCAATCTTTTCGCTCACGGCGGGCAAGCGGACATTGTTCATTGCCGAACATTATTTTGCGGGTCTGACCTTGCCACCGCCTTCGGGCGTGGCTCCGTTGTGAGAGGTTCAATCGTTTCACTCCGACAAAAAAGCTGGACCTGCTGCTCTGGCAGTCGAACCGAACCTGACCTGAAGTTCTCACGCGTGTGCAATCTCTACAGCATTACCACCAACCAAGCCGCCATCGCCGCGCTGTTCCGCGTCGTCAATCGCTACGTCGGCAACCTCGCGCCGATGCCGGGAGTGTTTCGGGAAAATCCTGCGCCGGTTATCCGCGACACGGACGCCGGAAGCGAGATGGTGACGATGCGCTGGGGGATGCCCCCGCCGCCGCGTACGGGCGGGCCCCGGGTGACGAACATCCGTTGTCATGACCGCTACGGAAGGACGGGCGCGTCCTGCGGTATCACCGGCCTCGGCCTAATCCTGTTAGCCACTAGACCGCATCAAAAATGGTTCCACGGACACAGCTAATCGGTCCACAACTTGCGTGGCGGCTGGTGTGGACTGCCTTTCGAGAGGCAGCAAGCCGAGCGAATTCACGGCCAGCCCAGTCCAAGCGGCAAGAACAGCTATCGCAGCGAGATATTGGGTCCTCATGGCGATCATCCGTCCCTTCATCGCCCCATGAACTAGTAACCGGGCACTCTCAGAAATAGTTCCGAGTGCTGCTCGTGTGTCAATTGCGTCCGTGGTCTAAGCGTCGCAACGCTACACGCCGAGTTCCTCGTCGGAAGGGAAACCATCGCGTCGCGATCAGAGATCCAAGGAACGAAAGCACCTGCGAAGCTTTAGAAAAGCATGAGACCGCCGCTCGCCGGTACTATTACGGCGCATGTCGCGGATAGCCAAAGGTCGCTGCCAGCGACCCGCTGTTCTGAATACAAGCGCTCGCGCAAGATAGCCAAAAGCGGCGGTCTCGGATTTCGTTCAAACTCGTCAGCCGTGCCTCGATTGAGGTCGCGGGGAGCAGGACTGGGGCCGATGTCGGCCTGCGGGCGGCATCGTTTTCACCGAACCGAAGGGCTCCCCTTATGCGCAATAACATCGACATCGACTACGTGCACAGCCGGGCCATCGTTCGAGAGATCGGCGAGAGATTGCGCGCGTCACTGAAACCAGAGCCGAAACTGCCAGCGCGCCTCGAAACGCAAATCGATCGGCTCCGCGAATTGGAGCGCTCACAGTCAATCGTTCCCGATGCGGAGCATTGTAGGAAACCTCGCCATTGATCCGCGCGGATGGCTCGGCCGAACATGGACGAGCAATGCCATCGGTGAAACGTCATGCGTTAACGATCTTGAACGAGTACGGTGAGGCGCAATCTGAGTTGATCGGCAAAGCCGTCGTCCTTACCGACGGAAAGGCAGGCACAGTGGAGAACATTTGGCTGGATGAATTGCACGGGCTTCGGATTGCGATCAAAGGCCATGATGGAAGATGGCCGGTCTCAACCATCAAGCTTGTGGAGAGCTAGACCCTCGCATCGGCTGCGCGCGTTTCCTTTCAGAACATTCCAATCAAGATGAAAAAGCCGATCTCGATCAGGAAAGCGGTGGACATGATGGCGACCGTAAGAAACACGTCGCCCATTGAGAGCGGGGCCATCGCGCGCCTCATCGCTACGCCCCGTTGGTAGAATTCACGTAGGTTAAGAAGGTTTCGGTTCCGAACGGGTTAAGGGGTTCGCCAGGCTCAATTCCGGAACCGGGCATGGCATAGGTACTTGGGGTGGGTAATCCAACGCGGGATCCCGGGACCGCCCGCCATCGGCATATCTGGCACGCGCCTTTCCCGATTTTTAGGCGGCCGCTATTAATGCGAACTCTGCAAGGTAGCGGCCAATGACCAACTCGGAGCAGGTTTGGAGGGATGGCGGGCGCTTTCGCGGCGTGACCGCGCGGTGTTTCTATCGCTGCTTGGCCAGATTATGCCCGGCAGCGCGAGGCGACTAGGCAAGCGATTGGAGGCGGCTCCACCTATTCCGTGAGGGTATCGCGGCTTGCCGATCTGTCGCTGGCCGAGGCGGACCTTCAACGGCCTCGGCTGTAGGCCTCACTGCGTGCGTTTACGGGGACGGGACTGCCTCGGACCGGGCGGAGTGCGTAAACGCCGGTAAACATGGTCTGAGGCCCGGGAAACGCACCGTGTCCGGTCAGAAGTTCAGGATGACGACGGCCATCGCGATCGTTGATGCGACCCCGGCGGTGATGACCAGAGCGTCGAATAAGCGGATTTCCCATTGCGGCGGATGGCACGTCACCCGCCGCCGCTCTCACGCGACGCCTGTCTATGCTCGATCGAAATCTCGGAAACCTTACGGGCCAGCACGGCGGATCACGCCAAACAGGCCGTCGCCCTTGGGCACCGGAGCCGGTGCGGCGATCAATTCAACGCCCAGCAGGGCGCGCGGATCAATATCCGGGCGGTGCATAATCGCTGCGCCCTCGGCCTGCGCGCGCCAGCACAATTCGGCTTCCCCTCGCTCGACGCGCCGCCGGTCGCGCCCGATCTCGGCAAGGCGCACTTCGCGATCTTTCTGCGACAGCGCGTTCGTATCACCTTGGACACCGCCGACTTGTGCAGCCAGATCATTAACGCCATAACATCCGTTAGCTCGCCACTCGCGCTGCCGGTAACCGCAGCACCTTTCTCACCCATCGCGAACGGCGGGATGTGCACGACATGCTGCGGCCATGCGATGTCGCCGAAGTGCTCGATCAGCCCTTCAAGGGACGGTGCGCCACTTGCCGCGGTGGTTTCGATCTCCCCCCGCATGCGCGCTTTGCAATCGCTTGACGGAACGCACGAGCTTTCGATCCAGTGCCGGTCGGCATCGAGTTCGCGAAGCCGGTGCCTTAAGCGTTCGACCGCATCAGCAGGCGGCTCTCCCTTCCTCAGCACATCGCCGACCTCGATCATCGGAGCCTCGACCATCAGGGTGCCGGTTGGCCGTCCGCGCCGAAGCCAGGCCGCCGCGACAGAAGCCTGCGTTTCGCCGTGTCCGGTTCTCAATCCGAAGAGTCAAATCGTGCTGCCCCAGTGACCGTTTCGAGAGCGCCACCCAAGAGCACGAGCGGGCGGACATCGATCCGGCGCTTTGCACCGGTACAACATCTGAAAGCGTGTCCAACTAACCCGCACGCCCACGCCGCCCCTTGCCGCGAGCCCGATGCGGATCGAATTCGTTGACCGCGTTCTGCCAAGCGACAATCTGGTCCTCGTACCAAAACCTTCTGTTCGGCGAGACGAAGACGCCGCGCGGAAATTTGCCCGCCTTCTCCAATCGATAGAGCGTCGTCCTCGACACCGGGACGATTGCCAAGACCTGCTTCTCGTTGAGCATCCGGCGCGGTCGCGCCGACTTATCCGTCTCACTATCGTCGGTTGCACCTTCCATCGCTGCCGCCATTGCGAACTCCCACGGTGTTTCCAGGAGTATCGCGCTGCTGCTCACCGGACGGACGGTTAAGTTCGCCGAAATCGTCGCCTGCGAAATAACCGGGTATCTGCCCTGATCGCGCCAAATTGTTTCCCGACCAATCTAGAGGTATCCGTCGTGGTGGTTTCAACACATGGCCGACGTGACTAGCGATATGCCGGACTGGCTGGCCGCGCTGCGCTGTCCAATGTACGGCGACGTGAAACTGTCGCACGCTTGGAAGGCGTCTGTTCATATCCCTGAGATCCTTGAAGGCTTTGGTCCGCGACATCCTCCTGCCCGCAGGTGGATCGTCATCAAGATCGACAAGATGGCGATCGACCTTTGGGTTGCACGCAAACGCCAACCAGCGTTCGGCGTGCAGGAGGCCAAGGAAAATTTCGCGTCTACTGCAAAGGCGGCAAAGAACCTTTTCAATAAGCTGCGGGAGCCCCAGGTGCGTCATGCGATCGTCATGGCAAATGCAAAACGCCAACGGACAAAGTCAGGGCCGAAATGGCTCAGCGACATGGACCTTGGCGTCGCTACTCCCCTCGACGAGATCGACCTTGCTCTGGAATTTGTAAAGGAAGGGGCGGAGGAGGTGTTTCGCGATCCCGATATCTATTACCGCGTGTTTGGCCGTCGCCTCGCCGACAGTCGCAAGAAAAGCCTTGAACGCACTTTGCTCTGGGAACCGTTATTCGACCTCATGTACGAATTCGGGATTGAGGATCTGAGTGAATATCAGGAGCTGACCAAAACTGTCGGATCGCTACATCGGGCGCTTGGAATTGACTCGCCCAACACCAACTTGCTCAGGCAGGTCACCTCTCTTTGGAGAAAGCGTCAGTTAAATTCGGCGGTCGGATTTCGCGCAAGTTAACCTAGCCTTACACAAGGTGCAGGTGGAGGCTCTTCGGTACGTCAAGTAACCGAAGGAAGATCGCATGACGATCGCAGCCAATACCACTGTCCAGCGTGAGCCGCACTCGCACGCACCTCGCCTCGGCTACCGCATTGCTGAATGGTCGGAAATGACCGGGACCAGTCGCCAGACCACTTGGCGCGCGATCCGGAAGGGCACGCTCAAGACGGTCACCTACGCAGGCATTACGCTCGTTCCCGACAGCGAGCGCGTTCGTCTCGGCTTTAACGACTGATGACACGGCTGCCTACCGCCGACGCACTTAAACCGCACAAAACAAAACCCGCGCGCCGGACCGCCCCGGCGCGCGGGCAAATGCTCATTCGCCAACCAACGATGGAGATCGAAAATGGCTGACGCGCGTCATATGCACCTGATCGAGGAAACTGGCAACCAGGAACGCTCCGAGGCACTCGCTCCGGGTCCGGTCCCGACCTTGCTTCTCCTCAACATCTTCATCGCGCTCTACCCGCTTCGTGAGCAGGGAGCGGTCAGATGGCTGGTCGAGAACTTCCGCAGCGAGCACTGGCCGAGCGAATTTGGAGCAGTCTCGGGAGATGACTGGCGGGCTAGCGCAGAGGCTATGCGCGCCCTGGAAGACGAATGGACCCACGCGAGCCTCTAGCACACCGCGAGCACACCGCGCGAGCGCGGTCGGCTGTTGGCGTGAAGGTCCGCTCGGAGGCTCCCGCTTCACTGTCCAACAACCCGATCCGCGCTGCGCGAGAATAGCGGCGGGTCGAGATCGGCCATGACCCCGCCGCCGGTAGCGAAAGCGCCGGGATGAATGACCGCAGCGCCGCCGGGGCGCTCCATCCCCGGAAACAAACAAAATCCGGGCAACGCTGTGCCAATTGCGACCCGGACCGTGGAGACCAAAGCCGATAGGCCGACGGTCGCCGGGGGTAAGATCAATCCCGGCTCGGTGATACGCAGCGCGGGAGTCCGGCATGGCTCCTTGCTTACAAAAGCGCTGGTCGCGCGCCGAAAAAAGCGCGACGGAGACGCCGCCCAAAAGGCGG
>NZ_LGHL01000290.1 GCF_001908205.1 Bradyrhizobium sp. NAS80.1 | reverse complement strand
CCGCTGCGCTGGGCTGGGCCCGCGAGGGCTGCAGCGTCGTGATCGCCGACATCGACGAGCGAGGGGGCGCCGAGACCTTATCCTTCGTCGAGGAGCTGGGGGCGCGCGCGGTCTTCGTGCAGATCGACGTCACCGACGGAGAGCAGTGCGAAGGACTGGTCGACGAGGCGCTGCGGTCCTTCGGCCGGTTGGACATCGCGTTCAACAACGCCGGCATCACCGGCCCCTCGGCCTTCGTCGGGAACTATGGCGCCGCCGACTGGCGGCACGTCATCAACGTGAACCTGATCGGCGTCTTCAATTGCATGCAGCCGCAACTCCGTCGGTTCGAGTTGCAGGGAAGCGGTGTCGTGATCAACACGGCATCTGTGTTCGGCGTCCGGGGCGCGCCCGGCGGCAGTGCGTACACGGCCGCCAAGCACGGAGTCATCGGTCTCACGAAGTCGGCCGCGCTCGAATACGGACGCAAGGGGATACGCGTCAACGCCATCTGTCCCGGCTACATCGAGACGCCGCTGGTCGTGGGTCCAAACGCGCCGGTGCCCGACGCGATCCTCGCGGAGAAGATCCGGCGGACGGGAGCGCGCCGACTCGGAAAGCCCGACGAGGTCGCGGCCCTCGCCCTGTGGCTCGCGTCTCCGGTCTCTTCGTACGTCAACGGCGCGGCATTGTCGGTCGACGGCGGTTTTCTCGCATCCTGAGATCCAGTCGCCCGAACCGGGAGGAAGAAGAATGAGCGAATGGAAATCGAAGTATCGCCTTATCACGTTTGACGACGATCGCGGCGTGATGACCGTAACCTTCAATCGGCCCGACAAGCTGAACGCGGTCGACGCGCGCATGCACACCGAAATGTCGTGGCTCTGGGCCGACGTCGCGCGGGACGAGAAGACGCGGGCCGTCGTCCTGACCGGAGCCGGCTCGGCGTTCTCGGCCGGCGGCGACCTCGACTGGTTTAAGAACATGACGCAGGAGGCCCTAGATCGCCTATTCGTCGAGGCGCGCCGCATCATCGTCGACATGCTCGAGGTGCCGCAACCGATCGTCTCGGCGGTCAACGGCGCCGCCACCGGCCTCGGCGCCACCTTGGCGCTGATGAGCGACATCATCTACGCGTCCGAAGCCGCCACGATCGCCGACACGCACGTGCTGGCCGGCATCGGGGCCGGCGACGGCGGCGTCGTCATCTGGCCGTGGCTCTGTGGGATGGCCCGCGCCAAGGAGTTTCTCATGACGGGGCAGAAGCTCACCGCGAGGGAGGCCCACGACATCGGCCTGGTTAATCACGTGGTCGAAGCGGACCGATTGATGGAGACCGCGACGAAGATGGCCCGGAGGCTCGCCGATGGACCCCAGCTCGCCATGCGCGGGACGAAGGCTTCCCTGAACAAGATCCTGCGCGAGGCGGTCAACCTGACGCTCGATACGTCGCTCGCGCTGGAGAAGGAATGCTTCCATTCCGAGGAGCACCGCGAGTGCATCGACGCGTTCCTCGAGAAGCGGAAACCGCAGTTCAAACGGGCCTGATCTTCCGAGCCTCCCTCAACGAGAGTCCTCCCATGACACCGGATCAGTCGAGCAACATCGTACGGCGGGTCAACGTCGGCGACATCGTGCGGCGCGGGGCGCGCCGTCACCGGGCCAAGACCGCCGTCGTCATGGGGCGCGCGAGGCTCACCTACGGCGAGTTCGAGGCGGAGACGAACCGCATCGCGCACGGATTGCTCGCCGCCGGGCTCGGGAACGGGGCGCGGATCGGCGCGCTCGCGAGGAATTCGCTGGAATTCTTCACGTTGTACTTCGCGGCGGCCAAGGCCGGTGCGGTCTTTTGTCCTTCCAACCCCGCGCTTCCGGATGCGGACCTGGTGCACGTGCTGCGCCACGCCGAAGTATCGGCAATCTTCGTCGATCCGGAGAGACACGAACGGTTCAAGCAGATCGCCTCGCAGGTGCCGACCTTGAGCCGGATCTATTCCATCGGGGAACGATCGGACGGCCAGGCTCCGGCGAATCCTTTCTCGCTGCTGTCCGAAGGGCAGCCGTCGACCGATCCCGAGACGACCGTCGGTGACAGGGACATCGCGATCATCATGTACACCAGCGGCACGACGTCGGCGCCGAAAGGCGCCATGCTGTCGCACACCAACGTGACCACGGGCGCCGTGCACAATGCGTTCGCCTGCGAATTCGACGATCATTCGGTGGCGACCGCCATCCTGCCGCTCTTCCATTGCGGCCAGCTTTCGATCAGTAGCGGTACGCTGGCGCGCGGCGGCACCGTCGTGATCTTCGACGGATTCGACGCCGACGCTCTGCTCGAAGCCGTACCGAAGGAGCGCATAACCTGGATGTTCGCGCTTCCTGCGATGTACCGGGCCTTGCTGGCGCACCAAGGATTGGACACGACCGATCTGTCCAGTCTCGGATTCTGCCTCTACGCGATGGCTCCGATGGACAGTTCGACGCTACGGGAAGCGTCGCGGCGCCTGGGCGCGCGATTCGCGCTGACGAGTGGGCAGACCGAAGCCTACCCGCCGACCGTCGTCTTCGCGCCCGAGTATCAGTTCACGAAGGAGGGGGCGTACTGGGGTCGGGCCATGCCGCTCGTCGAGCTCGCCATCATGGGCGACGACGGGTCCCTGATCGAGGACGGAAGTGTCGGAGAGATCGTCTATCGCGGCCCGATGGTGATGGAGGGCTACTACAAGGACCCGGAGGCCACGGCGCGCGCCTTCGAGGGCGGTTGGTTTCATTCGGGCGACCTGGGCCGGATGGACCGGGACTCGTTGCTCCTGTTCGTCGACCGGAAGAAGGACATCGTGAAATCGGGCGGAGAGAACGTCTCCTCCGTCAAGGTGGAAAGCTGCCTGCTCGGCCATCCCGCGATCCGGACGGCGGCCATCTTCGGGGTACCCCATCCCCAGTGGAACGAAGCGGTCGTCGCCGCGGTGAGCCTGATGCCGGGCGCGGCCGCCAGCGAGGAGGACGTGATCCTGTTCTGCAAGCAGAACCTCGCGCCGTTCGAAGTGCCGAAGAAGATCCTGTTCCGCACCGAACTTCCGCAAACTGCGACTGGCAAGCTCCAGAAATTCCGCCTTCGGCAGGAGTTCGGCGGCCTGTTCCTTCCGGACGAAGGCAAGCGGGCTTGACGTCATGACAAATCCGATCGTGGTGGTGACGGGAGCTTCTGGTGGTATCGGATCCGCGACCGCCGCCTGCTTCCTCGAGGCTGGCTGGGAGGTCCACGGCATCGACCGCAAGGAGTGTCCGATCGCGGGCGTGACGAACCACGTGTGCGACGTGACGAAGGAAGCTGAGCTTCTCGCCGCCGCGGAAGCCATTGGGGCGATCGACGCGCTGGTGCCGGCGGCTGGGATCAATCTTCGGCCCTCCGACAACTCCGCGACGAAGCTGTCGCTGGATGCGTGGGATCGCACGATCGCGGTCAACCTGACCGGCGTCATGTTGACGGTCCGGGCCTTCAGGCCGCGGCTGCGCGCGGACGGCTCGATCGTGCTCATCGCCAGCGTGGCTGCGATCAGCGCGATTCCCCGGACCGACGCCTACACCGCGAGCAAGGGTGCCATCGCGGCATTGACGCGAAGCTGGGCGGTCGACTTCAGCGCCGACGGAATCCGGGTCAATTGCGTCGCGCCGGGACCGACGGATACCGATATGATGTCGGACATACGCGAAAGCTTCGCGAGCGGCTCGTCGTCCATCGAACTTCCGCAGCAGCGCATGGCGACGGCCGACGAAGTCGCCCGAACAATACGGTTTCTGGCGTCGTCCGAGGCGTCCTACGTCTCCGGAGCGATCTTGCCCGTCGATGGTGGCGCTTCCGCGCACATGGCCGGCATTCCGTTTCCGCGAAGACGCGCCCCGCGATGACGGCCATCTTTCTCTACCGCCGAATAGACACTAGGTTTTCTGCGCGAGCGAGAGATTGAGCCGACCTGCCGCCCTAGGCCAAAACAAAAAGCAGCGCGAACTGTCGGAGCGAATACTATGGGAGAAGGCAAAACGCATTTCGAGGTGATCGTCGTCGGGGCCGGCGTCGCCGGCATTTACCAGATCAAACGCCTGGTCGACCTCGGCGTCGATGCCACCGTCCTGGAATCGGCGGCCGATCTCGGTGGCACCTGGTACTGGAACCGTTATCCCGGCTGCCGCTTCGATTCCGAGAGCTACACCTACGGTTTCTCCTTCTCGCGCGAATTGCTCGACGAGTGGCACTGGAAGGAGCGCTTTTCCGGGCAGCCCGAGAATTTGCGCTACCTAGAGTACGTCGCGGACAAGTTCGATCTGCGAAGACACATGCAGTTCGACTGCCGGGTCGAGACCATGCGCTTCGACGAAGCGAACGATCTGTGGAGAGTGACGGTCTCGGACGGTCGCGAGCTCACGTGTCGTTTCGTGGTGTTGGCGATCGGCCTGCTCTCCGCGCCGACCATGCCGCGGCTCGAAGGCATCGACGACTTCAAGGGCCGATCGTTCCACACCTACTACTGGCCGCATGAGCCGGTCGATCTTACGGGCAAGAGGGTGGCGGTGATCGGCACCGGCGCCACCGGCATTCAGCTGATCGGCGAGATCGCGGACAAGGTCGGCGACCTCACTGTGTTCCAGCGCCGGCCGAACTGGAATGCGCCCCTCAACAACGGTCCGATCTCGGACGCGGAGATGGCCGACATCCGGTCGCGCTTCGACGAGATCTTCGCCGCCTGCGCGCTAACGCCGGGCAGCTTCCTTCACGGGCCCCAGAGCAAGGGATTCTACGAAGCGACGCGCGAGGAACGACTGGCGCTGTGGGACAGACTCTACGACGAGCCGGGCTTCGGCATCTGGCTCGGGAATTACCGCGAGATCTTCATGGACGAGGCCGCCAACGCCGAGTTTTCGCGGTACATCGCCGACCGCATGCGCCGACGGGTCGACGATCCCGCGGTGGCCGAAAAGCTGATCCCCAAGGATCATGGCTTTGGCGTGCAGCGGCTTCCGCTGGAGACTAGGTATCTCGAGGCCTACAACCGCGAGAACGTGCATCTCGTCGACATCAGCGAGACGCCGCTCGTTCGCGCGACCGAGGAGGGGCTGCGCACCACCGAGCGGGACTACGAATTCGACATCATCGTCTACGCCACTGGCTTCGACGCCATCACCGGCGCTTACGATCTCATCGACATCCGTGGCATCGGCGGCGAGTCGCTGGCGGAAAAATGGAAGCATGCGCCTTCGACCTTCCTCGGCATGCTCGTTCACGGCTTCCCGAATCTCCTGATGCCGACCGGGCCGCAGAGCGCGTCCGCTTCGACGAACTTCCCGCGCGGCATCGAGAACGGTGTCGCCTGGTGCACGGATCTACTTCGGTACATATGGGACCGCGGCTATACGCGCGCCGAAGCCACGCTCGAGGCGCAGGAGCGTTGGACCGGACATGTGATCAAGATGTACGAAATCATGCTGATGCGAAAAGCAAAGGGATGGTTCACGGGCTACAACTCCAACGTCGCCGGACACGAAGAGGGGACCGTGCGCTACTTCGTCTACAACGGCGGTACGCCGAAGTTCGTCGGCATCATCAGGGACGTCGCCGACCAGGGCTACCGGGAGATCGAGTTCGGCACCGCGGCCCAGTCGTCAGCCGGAAAGGAGACCGCGGCCGCCGCGCAACCGCGATAGGAGACGATCGAGGGCGAGCTCGGAGTTCGGTCGCCTTCGACGGGATGGCGACCGGTTTCGTTCGATCGAACGAAACGCCATGACGAGGAGCACGACATGAAAAACCGAATGTGCGAAATGTTCGGCATCGATGTGCCGGTATTCGCGTTCTCCCACTGCCGGGACGTCGTGGTGGAGGTCTCGAAGGCCGGCGGCTTCGGCGTTCTCGGCATGGCGCGGATGAGTCCGGAGAGAGTCCGCGAGGAACTCAAATGGCTCGACGATCACATCAACGAAAAACCCTACGGCATCGACGTTCTCATGCCGACGACCTACCAGGACTCGAGCGACCTTAAGTTCGATCCGGAGCGTCTGGTCCCCTAGGAGCATCTCGCGTTCGTTCGCAAGCTCATCGACGATGCCGGGATACCGCCTCTGCCGCGTCGGAGGCGGCCCGTATCGAGCGCGACCTGGTTTCGAGCTTCACGTTTACGCCGAGGGAAAGCGCCGAAATGATCGATATGATGGAGCATCCCATAAGGCTCATCGTGAATGCGCTCGGCTCGCCGCCGCGTTCGCTCGTCGAGCGCGCTCACGCCAAAGGGATCAAGATCTCAGCCATGGCCGGCGCCGAGAAGCACGCGATCAGGCACATAGAGGTCGGGTGTGATTTTGTCATCGCGGGAGGCACGGAAGCCGGCGGCCATACCGGAACGACGACGTCAATGGTGCTCTGGCCACGCATCGTCGATGCCGTCACACCGTTGCCGGTGCTCGGCGCCGGCGGCGTCGGCCGAGGTCGGCAACTGGCTGCCGCCCTCGCGCTCGGATGTGAGGGTGCCTGGTGCGGTTCGATCTGGCTGAAGACTAAGCAGAGCGAAGTGATTCCAGAGATCAAGGAGAAGATGTTCGCGGCAGGCTCGGAGGATGCGGTGCTGACCCGCAGCGTCACTGGAAAGAGCTGCCGGACTTTGCGCTGCGCGTTCACCGATGCGTGGGAGACGGAGAGCGCTCCCGAACCGCTGGGGGCTCCGCTTCAGGGACTGCTTTGGTGGAGCCAAGGGCGTACCCGGGTGGAACGAGTCCGGGCAAAAGAATTCTAGACGGACCCCGTCGGACAGATCGTCGGCGATATGAAGGAGGAGACGTCCGTCCGCCAAGTGATCTGCTCAGCGAGATCTCGGAATCCAAAGAGCGTCTCGTCGAGCAGTTCATGGGCTGAGGCGATCACGAAGTCTGCGGCTCCGCCTGCGTTTCGACGCCAAATGCGGCTGCGATCGAAAACGTCCGCTGTTGGGCCAGTCGACGACCTCAAGATGGGCGCCAAGGTCCGGTTTGGCTCAAAAAGGCGACCCCCTGGAGAGGGCTGACTCTGGAGCAAAATGACCAGTATGGCCGGCGCGGATTGGCGGACGAACACGAGGGCATCGACCGACTCGCCAGCGCTTTCCCGATCTCTGACGGTACTTGGAGATGCGCGGCAGCGGTGCTGGATAACAACCTTGGCTACGCAGGCAGCATTGATCAGTCGATTGACCCCAATAGATATCGGAATCTCCAGCAGCGCGAGGGGCTCAAATTGTTCTGTGAATTCAAGACCGAAAGATTGCGGCGGGTATACCGTTCGGGATCTGTCCGTCGAACGTGCTGAATTGTGTTTATAAATCAAGAACGAAACGCCGTCCGAAATGATTGAGTGGGGAGTAGTGCGACCGGCTGCAATCTCGCAGTTTAGCGTAGTTTGATGACGTTGTTCTCGCTTCACTTTCGTATTGAGGACGCTGCACGAAGTCGTGAGCTTGGCTTATCCCGTTCGAGGTTGGCATTCCACCGCATTTTGGCTAGCGGAGTATTGCAGCGGAGTTGATCGTGCAGAAGGGCGGGGCGCGGTCGTGTCCCCAGTGATGGTGTAGCTCGGTGGAGCAAAGCCGTCCGCACGCGCGCCCTCAAATAGCGCCGTAGCGGGCGGACGGCTTTGCGGTGGTCACCGGCAATTCGCCGGTAGGGTCGGGTTGCTGACACCAACCTGATTCGAGGAACCACCGATGACCGACGAGATGATGAACCTTCGCGCGCTCGTGGAGAAGGCCCCAGA
>NZ_LGHL01000029.1 GCF_001908205.1 Bradyrhizobium sp. NAS80.1 | reverse complement strand
CAATCCTGGCCGAACGTCAGCGCATCAAGCACGACACCATCGCAAATCGTCGCTTGCAGCATCGACTGCAGGCCGCTTAAACTCTAACCCCTGATGAGCCAGAGCCCCCCCTTCGCAGCCCGCCTAATCAGTCTCAAATCATCTGAACATTCATCAGTCTGTGAAGGTGGCCGCTATGCAGCGCCTGCGTTCATTAGAATAGCAGGCCTAGTACGGTGCGTCCTGGCGGTATCGGCCGCGAAGCCTGCGGCCAATTGTTCGACCAGCTTCACGCATCGCGTCTCGCTCGCCCAAGCGCACCCGGCAAAGAATGAACCGGACCGTGAAACCGAGTGCTTCGAGCGCCAACCAGACAACTTGTTCAATTCGAAGCAATAGCTGCCTCGTCGGCGAGGCCTTCACGCTGCGCTACATGCCGGCACGCGAGGACCTCAACACCATCGAGGTATTCCGCGACCGCGCGCACGCGGCTGATGGAGCGCGGCGTTGCCGGCGTCGTTACCGATGGCAGCTTTCACGACTCCGCCGAGATCGCTAGACTCGGCTTCCCCCCTCCACCACCACCCGAGCGCGCCGAGCAACATGACGCTGCACCACGCGATCGAGATCAACGTCCCCGATCGGCTGCGGCGACGCGCTGGTTTTTCCAGGCGACGTCATTCTCGGCGATGCCGATGGCGGGATCGTGATCACCGCGCATCTCGCCGACGAAATCGCCAATGAAACCTTCGAGATGACCGCGTTCGAGGATTTCGTCACCGAGGAAGTGAACAAGGGCCGCGGGGCATCTTCGGCCTCTATCCCGCCAACGATCCGCAGGCGTTGACCGATTTTGCGGCATGGCGTTAGACGATGCGAAGGTAGTTGGTCTCCGCCTCTCCCCCACAAGGGGGGAGGGAATGAGAGAGCGGTGCCTGCCTCACATCGTCATGCAATCATGCAGTCAAAGCGTCGAGACCGCAACCCGAGCACGCTGCTACACCTCGCCGTCCTTCCACCCAATCCTGTCCTTCAAAAACCGGAAGCCGATCACCTCGAAGCCGGCGCGCTCCTTGTTGTCCTTGCCGTAGCCGTGGCCGCCTGCTTCGGGCTCGTAGAACCAGGCCTCGTAGCCCATCGCCTGCAGCTTTGCGGCCATCTTGCGCGCGTGGCCGGGATGAACGCGGTCGTCGCGCCGTGTCGTGGCGATCGGGATCTGCGGATAGGACTGGCCGGCCTTTACGTTGTGATAGGCCGAGTAGGTCTTCAGCCACTCCCACTCTTCGGGCTCATCAGGGTCGCCATATTCCGCGATCCAGCTCGCGCCCGCGAGCAGTTTTGTATAGCGGCGCATGTCGATCAGCGGGATGGTGCAGAACAGCGCGCCGAAGCGCTCGGGGTACCGCACCAGCATTTTAGTGATGAGGATACCGCCGTTCGACCCGCCTTGCGCCGCGATCCGCTTTGGCTGCGTCACGCCGCGTCGCACGAGATCGGCGGCAACGGCCGCGAAATCGTCGTGCGAGAGTTTCTTGCCGGCGAGCCGGCCGGCGTCGTGCCAGCGCGTGCCGAACTCGCCGCCGCCGCGCAAATTCGCCTGCACGATGGTGCCGCCGCGCTCGAGCCACAGCTTGCCGAGCGAGGGGTTGTAGTACGGCTTCACCGCATGGGCGAAGCCGCCATAGGCGCTCATATAGACCGGCGCATCGCCGGTCTCGCCGGCGGGACCCGTCTGGACATAGGGAATGCGCTCGCCGTCGATCGAGATCGCCTCGTGCTGTGTGACCACGAGGCCGTCGGCAGTGAACGTCTTCGGCGCCTGCTTCAGCACGGTCGGGCTTGCGACACCGCGTGCGATCAACAGCAGCGACGGCGGCGTGAGCGGATCCTGCACATTGGCGAGCAAATCGCCATTGCTCTCGGACGGATGGCGATCGAGCGGCCAGATGTCGACGACGCCGATCTTGGGGAGGCCGGGAAGCGTCTCGCGGTGCCAGCCCGCGGCTGATGGCGTGCAGATCTCAAAGCTCGGCCTGAGCTCGTCGAGGATCGACAGCACCAGCTTGCCGCCCGCCCAGAACAGACCTTGCAGGGCGCGTCGCGGTCCGGGCTCGAACACGACCGCGAAATCGCGGCTGCCGGCGAGGAACGCGGAGAGCGAGATGCCGAGCACGGTGTCGGTGGCATAGGTCCGCCCCTGCACCGTCCAGTCCTTGCGCAGCTTCATCGCGAACCAGTCGCCATGGGCCTGCGGCCAGATGCCGGTCGGAAGATCGAACTTCGTCGTCGTGCCGGCCGCATCGCGCAGCCAGATCGCATGATTGAAGAACTCGATCTGGTCGACGATCCAGACCCGCGGCGCCGGTCCCGTGTCGTCGGCCATGCCTGACATCGCTATGTGATCGGCCGTGGTCTCGAGGATCACCTGCGCCTGATCGACAGGCTCGCCGCGCCGCCACACGCGAACGGTCCGCGAATATCCCGAGCTCGTCGCCATGCCCTCGCCATGCGCGCTCGACAGCAGCAGCGTATCGGCATCGAGCCAGTCCAAGCCGCTCTTGGCCTCCGGCAGCGTAAAGCCGTCCGCGACGAAGCTTTTCGTGTCGAGGTCGAATTCCCGCAAGGTGACGGCGTCGCTGCCGCCGCGCGACAGGCTCAGCATGACGCGCGTATAGCCGGGCCGGGATGCTGTCCCGTGCAGCAGCCAGTCCTCTGCCTCGCTAGCGGCAAACTGGTCGACATCGAGGATGGTTTCCCAGGTTGGCGTAGCTTTTCGAAACTCGTCGAGCGTCGTGCGCCGCCATATGCCACGCGGATGCTCCGCATCCTTCCAGGTGTTATGGAGCAGGCCACCGCTTTGCCCGACATAGGGAATGTTATCAGGACGATCGTAGATAGCCGCGAGGATATCGCGGTCGCGCTGGAACGCCGCGCCGCCGAATTTCTCCAGCGTCAGGCAATTCTGCCGCTCGACGAAATCGAGCGCGCGGACGCCCTCGATCTCCTCCAGCCAGAGCCAGGGATCGTCGTCGGGAGCGCTGAGCGTAGGCCTGTCATCGACGGACATGAACGAAACTCCCAAAAAAACTCGCGGCGGATAGGATTGCCCGCGCCGATACCGGATCGAGACCGGCACCTCGGCACTGTTCTGCGCCTTCGCCATGATGCGCGTGCTGAGGTAGTCGGCGGCATCATGGCCGGAGGGACTCTCGCGGCGGTTGCGTAGGGTGCGCGTTCGCTTCGTCTTGTGTGGCCCAGGCATTGGGCGAGCGCCACTGGCGAAACGTAGCAGACAGGCCGACTTCATGTCCGAATGTTTTCGTCAATACATAGGTCACGGTTTAGTCCTTGATGAGCGCCAGAACTTCGCTACGCAGCATCTTGCTGTCGCGGAAGCCACCGCGCATGATACTGGTCACCATAGTGGTTTCCGTCTCGCGAATATCGCGCGACATCATGTACTGGTACTGCGCCTTAACGATGACGGCCAATCAGAGCCCATCAGATAACCTAGCCGGGAGCTTACTTCGCTCTTGCACGAACAAGTTGAGCCGAGGGCGCTTCTGCATTTCCGTAGTCCACGTGATGCCGCTGGCTGTCGGAACGGTCGCTTGTCGCACACCTGATCTGCGACTGCCTGCCGCGCTGGCCTTGGCATCCTGGATGATTTCGAGATTTCCACCGTGTGGGCAACATGGCCGGTCGCGCGATGCCACCCAGTGTGCTGCGTAGCGCCGCCAACGTTCGAACAATGACGGAGTTGCTTGATAGAATAGATAGGCTTCATCTGAACTCTGGCTTGTGACAACGAGAGATTGCGATTCCTGAAATGCGTCCTTCACCGTCCCTGCAATCAACATGCCGGAAGACGGCTATGCTGGAAAACAAAACATCATGTGCTTTGCGACCGCGCGGGGAAACATTTTGCGCCCTGATGTCAGGGGCCGGACATGAACGTCTTCAAGACGACACGGCTAAAAACCCACATAGGGGCGTCGAAAACTAATTCCGTCGTTGCGAGCTTCGTTCACAAACGCCTTCCTTATTTGACGCTTCGATAGCCCTCACGTTGCGCATTGATGCCGCCATGAAGCGCTTCAGGGCCGCAACAACGGCGGACTGCGCCGTTCGCTGTGTGACATCAGGAGATCGGAGCGCGCACGAATCCAATCAGCAAACCGGCCCGATGCCCCTCGGTCGGGCGCCCAGTTCACTGAACGTCTTTCAGCGTACAGTTGGGACTGTCCGCTTGAGCATTGGACAACGACATTCCGGCCCCGGCAACAGTCGCACAACCCTCTTTGCTGCGGCTTCTAGGACCACACGGACTCGATCCCATCAATCACCGTGCTACCAGGGCTGACTTTTGGCGGACGCGTTCTCGGATCACACACTTCGTGTGCCAGATTCGGCGAGCCGTCATGCGCGCGAAAGAGGCCTTGGTACGAGCCTTGCTTACTGAGGTGCAAACCATGTGCTTCGTGCAAGCCGACGGATAACCACCGCTCGATGTCGGCTCCAGACATTGGCGTGCCTGCACTGGACACGGTTGAACGCAACCACCCGCAACGGGCGACATCCACAATCATGGGACTAGGAGACATAGCATGTCCGGTGTTGCAGGCGCATTCCCGTTGCCTTCAGGCCGCTCACAAAGGACGGTCTACGATCAGCTCAAGCACATGGTGCCAAAGCTTGCACACCGCGGACAGGCGGGGTTCGGCGTTGCCGCGTTTATGCATGAAGAACAGTTTCAACATATAAAGTCGCGCCGGCCAGCAGGCACACTCGCAAGGCTTGATTTTAATGAGCAGGGCTCGCATTTCAGGGCGCATAGCGCTATTGCAATTGCACACGTTCGCGCTCCTTCTCTTAGACAGACGAGTGACGCCGACTTCCAGCCCTTTGACAATCATAAAAGCGCCTGCCGCCGTTTGACAATTTGTTTGAACGGGGCTTTGGTCAACGCTGATGAACTTAGGAAGGATCTGCAGGCTGAAGGTCATTCCATCAGCAGCAGGACCAATGCAGAGCTCTTGCTCAAGCTTATCGAGCGCGTTTGTCAAAGAGATTACTGGCAGCACGGTCTGCCGGTTAATTACGAGAACGTCCTCCAAGACATTGACGAGCGTATTGATGGAGCCGTCAGCGCACTCTTGTTGGATGGCCTCGGAAATCTAACTGCCTTCCGCAATCGCAGTGGTTTGCGGCCTTTGGAATTCATGCAAACCGACGATGGTTTTCTACTTTTTGCCTCAGAAAACAGTGCTTTCTCTGGGCTACAAGGACGACTCGACGAATTCGGGCCTAGTCACATTAAGCATGTGAATGGCATAACGGGAGACTGCCTTGATAACTTTGTGGGCCAGGTTCGACACAGCCCCAAGCTTTGCGCCTACGAGACGCTTTATCTGGGAAATACAAGAACATTGGTGCGAGGGCACTCTCATCCGGCAACTCGCCATAACATCGGATTGGCCTTAGGCCGCATTCTCTGGTCGCGATTAGCAGTCGAAACAAGCTCAGCTCCCATAATCGTTTCTTCCATGCCACGCACCGGGACGCCGTATGCCGACGGTCTATTTGCGTCGCTCGCCAAATACCAAAGTGCGCTCGTCCAACGGCACGAAGTGATCGCAATAAACTGTTCTCGGCGCACACTTATCGGGTCTCTTGGCAAGCGAAAATCGCTCATCCGGCAAAAGTACCGCGTCGCAACGAACGACCTCACAGACAAAATCATGGTCATAGCCGATGAAGCCCTTGTTCGTGGCGATACAAGCTGCGCAGTGACGGAAATGCTCCTTGCCGCTGGGGCAAAGGCTGTGCATTGGGCAATCGGTTCGCCGCCGATCGTTGCACCAAATTACTGCGGCATCGGTATCGAGACCATAGATGAGCTAGCGTTCTGGCACATATGGAAAAGCCTGCCACTCGATATTCGGCAGGATAGCCTGCGCTTCCATAGGATCGCGCCGGAAACGCTCCGGGTGATCGAACGCAAAACTGCTCTATCGATGAACGCTGCTACTGTGACTTATCTCCCCTTTGACAATCTGCTTTCCTTGCTGCCGCAGGGCCATGACGAAATCGATCTTTCTGCGTTTACATTCGAGATGCCAACCCCTGGCGGGCAAAAACGCGCGGACGAGAATTTGAATAGATTGACCGCTGATCTCACCTTAACGAAAACGTCTGCAGCATGAGGCCATGATGAAACCTGCTCTTGTATTCGATTGGAACGGCACCCTCCTCGACGACACGGACGCCTTGCTACAAACGACAAACACCATTTTGGACCGCTTGGGCCGGGCTGCCATCGATATGCAAACTCTTCGAGATCATTTCGATGTTCCACTTTCCCTTTTTTTCCGCAATCTAGGAATGTCGGAGAGAGAACTCGAAACGGTGGATAGCCATGACAGCGCGATTTTTCACGACACCTACGAACCGCTGGCGAGCAAAGCCGAGCTGCGAGAAGGCGCGCGTCGCATTTTGGAAACGGCGCGCCAACAAGACGTTTCCAGCATTATTGTCAGTAACCATATCGTCGAGCCCCTTATTACCCAATTACGAAGACATAGAATCGAAGATTGTGTCGCGAAGGTTCTGGCCTTTGAAAGTCGCGCTACTCAATTTAAAAGCATGAGCAAGGGCGAGCGGCTTCGTCTGTATATGCGGGCAAACGATCTGAACCCCAGCTCAACTTTCATCGTCGGGGACATGCCGGTCGAAACGGATATTGCACGCGATCTTGGCTTGGTCAGCGTAGCGATTACGGGCGGATTTGTCTCCGAGACGCGCCTGCGAGCGGCGCAGCCGGATTACCTCATTGAGGACCATCATAAGCTGCTGCCCATTCTGCAGGAGCGCGGCCTTTTTCAACACTCATAACGACGCAGAGCATGACTGAAACTTCGTCAACTGCAATGCCTGGCACAGCCGGGCAAAGAATCGGCCTAATCGGCGCAGGGCGCAAGGGAACAGGCATAGGACTCAGTCTTTTGCGTCATGGCAGTGAACTGCATATCAAAGTCAACAGAACCGGTGCTGGCGCGGAACGCTTGACTGGCATGGGTGCTCATGAGCACACCTCATTTTCTGAATTGGCCCGGCATGTAAGTGCTGTCGTTTTATCCCTGCCCTCAAGTTGCGAGGTCGAGGAAGTCTGCCTTGGGCAACATGGGCTATTTGCACATTTACCCCGACAGAGTTTAGTACTTGACTGCACCACGTCCTATCCTGCTTCAACCCTCACTCTAGCCGAACATGCCAAAAAGCATGCCTTGCACTTCATAGATGCCCCCGTAACACGAAGCCCTCAACAAGCAGAGCAAGGGCGTCTCAACGCCATCGTCGGATCGGATGAGAGCACGTTTCCTATCGCGGCTCGTGTCCTTAGCGCATTTTGCGAGAACATCGTCCATGTGGGTAATATTGGACAGGGCCATAAGCTCAAACTTGTCTATAATAGCATGACGATGGGTATAGCGGCGGTGGCAGCCGAAGCTTGCCAGCTTGCCATTGACGTTGATCTTGCAATCTTACGCTCTTTGGTCAGTCGCGGCGCGACCAACAGCGGAGTATTCCGAAACTTCGCAGCCTTTTTGTTGGACGAAAAGCCAGATGCTTTGGCAATATCGATCAGAAACGCCAACAAAAAGGATATTGATTGCGGCGTGCGATTAGCGAACGAAACGGCATTAAAGGTTCCAGTTCTGAGTGCCGCCGCACAAAAATTCCAAACCTGCCTTGCCGAAGGCAAAGGTGAATTGACCTTGCCTCATCTTGCGCTTTCCTCAAGTGATGACGAGCCACGGCAGAAGTAGCGGCGACGCAGTTCAGCGATTTGAAAGCGACGCTCGAGCCCGGGCCGCCGTTTTGGGCACGCAGGCCCGGCCGTCGCTCCCGCCTTCCAAGCTCCTTGAAGAATACCCAGCGACCACGAGAGAGGAGATCCGCGATTTGGCGCAACAACAGCTACATACGGATCGTGAAAGAGCTCGGGGATACGTCTGATGCTCAGTTCCTGGAGCATCCGGCTAAGCATGTCCATTGACATATTCGCAGTGCCCGCCTCAAGCATCAGCCAGCACACGTTCGCGTTGCCATTCGTCTGATCCAGGCTCGTCAGAGAGTTCGGCAAGCGCTTTGTCGCCGGTGATTCTCCTTGCCGCAAATCTTCAAGGAGCTGAAGCTGCGAGGTGACTATAGCAGCGTTCGAACCCCATTCGACGATGTTCTTCATTCAGAACCAAGTCTTGGCGGATGGGCCTAAACGAGGGCGCGCTTTATTTTCCTGCGCATTGGCCGATACGGGCTTCAGCCGTCTGACTTTGCCATCTGCAACCTCACGCATCGGGCTTGACCGCCCATTCCGTATGACGAGATCCATCCAGACCGGCCAAAGCTATGAAAACGTAAGGCCCGCGCGGGGAACTTCCTCTTGTCGGGACCGCGCTTGCCGCGGCCCTGCCATCGAGTTTTTGCCAACAGCAGTTAGAACCTCGGAGTTGCGCAGCGACGCGCTTGCCTGCCCCCCGCAAAGCGGCCGAGATTACTCGCGGACCAGTGCGGCAAGGTCCGCTTCAAGCTTAGGCTCGTGCTTGAAGATCGCCTCGATCAATGCCTGCGCCGGCTGCTCGGGAGCCTCCACCAGAGCCGCTTTCTCAGCGCGCGCCGAGGGAGCGAAGACCTGCTTGACCACGGTCGGCGAGCCCTTAAGACCGCATTTGGAAAGGTCCTCAACGCCCGCGTCCTGTGCGTTCCATTTCACGATTGGCGCGCGGGCGGCTCGTAGCGCATCCGCCATGGCGCCGCGGCGAATCTGGTTAGTGCCCTCAAGCATGGTAATGAGACAAGGCAGCCTGGTAAGCAGAACCTGGACACCGCCTTCGGCGCGCCGTTCCGCTTCAAATGTGCCCGCGGTCAGATCCAGTGCTTTGATCTTGGCAACGTAGGTCAGCTGCAGCATGCCAAGCCGCTTCGCAATGCCGGGTCCCACTTGCGCGGTGTCGCCGTCGATGGTTTGCTTGCCGGTAAAGATGAGATCTGGCGGTCGATACTCCTTGCCAACTTTTCGGATCGCAGCTGCCAATGCGTAGGTTGTTGCCAAAGTATCGGAGCCAGCAAAACAGCGGTCAGTGAGCAGAACTGCTCGATCGGCGCCGAACGTCAGCGCCTTGCGTAAAGAGCCTTCAGCCGACATTGGCCCCATTGTAAGCACGGTGATTTCGCCGCCAAACCGATCGCGCAATTCCAGCGCTGCCTCGAGCGCGAAGAGATCGTATGGATTGATGATGGTCGGCACACCCTGACGCATGATGGTGTTGGTCACGGGGTGCACGCGGATCTGCGCGGAATCGGGAACCTGCTTGATGCAGACGACGATGTGCATTTACTTCTCCAGATATTGCAGCAACTGGAGAAGCGCAGCAAATGTCGTACCATTGCGTCGGTCTTAAAAGGCAGACGCCTAGTAGAAGGGCTTATACAACCTGATGGTCGTATCCCGACGTTTCACCGCGGCAGACTTCCGACATTCGTCGCGACTGCGACATTGGCCGTCAGGCTGTCTATCTAGACATAAGGAGGGCACTGACGATGCGCGATGCGCTTTTTTTGAGTTGACCGCCAAGATCTCCTCTCCGCAGCACCGGTTGCAGGTCCACGAGCACGTAAGCAATCGGCCAGTTTACATTAAAATGCTTTCGGGCCGCGGCCGCCAAGTCGACTTTTCACCGGACCGGCCATTTTCTCTCTTGCTTGAGCGCGGTGACTGCTGGCGACGTGCTGTTGTCGATCACGGCCGCACCGGAGTCAACGCGAGGACCGCATCCGATGGTGATGGATCCAGAGTCCGCGAAACCTCACCGCTTGTTTGTAACAGCGATCGCGCTGCACGCAAGGCTCGCCCTTCCGGCGCGCCGAGAGCCCGGCAGTCCTTCAGAAACGCTTGATCTCGATCCCGTATTTCCTCAGCGCGTAGCCGATCTGACGTGGCGTGACTCCAAGCAGGCGCGCTGCCTTTGCCTGTACCCAGCCGGACCTTTCCATTGCCGCAATGACACGCTCGCGATCGGCCATCTTCGGACCACCTAGGGGAGCTGTCCCGGCAGGTGCAAGCGGAGCCTGCTCGCTGCCGAAGGGCGGGACCGGAGCAGCAGCTTCAGTCGGCTGCGTGACGGGCTTAACGCCAACCGGTACATTTAGTCTCGGTAGGAGCTTTGTCTCGTCCGGCGTGCTCTTCCATAGCTTCGATGGAAGGCATTGTTCCTGACAGCACGCAAAATCGTCTTTGACGATTGACGGTCCCGGCGCCATCGTCGCGGTACGTTCGACGCAATTTTCAAGCTCGCGGACATTTCCGGGGAAGCCGCAGTTCATAAGCACCTCAATCGCGCTCGCATCGAAGGTCAGCGTACGTCCATTCTCACTGTTGAAACTTTTGAGAAACTCGCCAGCGAGAAGCGAAATATCCCCGCGCCTTTCGCGAAGCGGCGGAATCAGCAAGGGAACCACGCTGATGCGATAATAAAGGTCCGCACGAAACTCGTTTCGTGCCACAGCCTCTTCAAGGTTCTTGTTGGTCGCGGCGATGACACGAACGTCGACCCTCATTGTCTGGTTGCTACCGACGCGCTCAAACTCCTGTTCTTGCAGGACTCTCAGCAACTTTGCCTGGAACGAGGCTGAGATTTCGCCGATTTCATCAAGAAAGAGAGTTCCTTTGTCAGCAAGTTCAAAGCGCCCCTTGCGCGAACTAAATGCGCTGGTAAACGCACCTTTCTCATGACCGAATAGTTCCGATTCCAGCACTGTCTCGGAGAGCGCAGCGCAATTGAGCTTGATAAAAGGCCGCTTTGCGCGTGATGACAGCTCGTGAATGGCCTTGGCAACCAGCTCCTTGCCCGTACCGGATTCGCCGCGCAGCAGCACTGTGCTGTTCGATTTGGCGACCACCGCGATTTTCTCAAGCAGGGCGCGCAATGCGGGGCTATCGCCGATGATGCCCTGGATACGAACTTTCTTACGCTCCCTCGCAGGTTGCTTAAGCTCGTGCAATTGCTTTTGCAGCCCGTCCTTCTCCGCCATCAGCCGCTCGCGGTTGCAGGTGAAAAAGCGGTGCAGTTTAACTGTCTGGCCCACTAGATTGGCAATCATGGTGAGAAGCCGAAGGTCATCATCGAGCCGAATACTCGACCTGTGGTCCACGATGCGGTCGATCGTCAGCGTGCCAACGACCTTCGCGTCAATGCGAATGGGAACGCCGATGAACGACACTGGTATATTATCGGACGCGCCGAGCACATCAATGTCCGCGGATGTAAAGGTCGGCTCCACTGTTACGTTTTCGGCAACGAGCGAGGTGTCCGTCGCCACAATGTGTTCGATTGCCTTCAGCGGCAAACGCATTCGGTAACGCTCGTCACTGCCATCGCTCCAGCCGCCGCCGACGGTCATGTTCGGCGTTCCATCATCATCGAAGAGTGAGACGACGCCGTGCCGCATCTGCACAAACGATTGCAGAACATCGACTACCTTGGCCAACGCGACTTCTAGACGGCAGGGCGCGGTAAGCACTTTCGAAATTTCGAGTATGCCGGCCAGCGCGCTCTCGCACAACGGCTCTATCAACACCTCGCGGTCGGTCTCCGATTGTGAGGCAGGTCTTGCGCGTGCGGAAGCAACATGCAGCATAAGGAGGTCTCCATTGGCGTGATCGTCCTCCCTGGCACCTTGTTCGACTTTACGAGATTCGTGTTGCATGTCTTCTCGCTCTAATCCAAGTCGACGAGATGACAACGTATCGCAGATTTTCATAGATGGCGGTAAACTTGTCGTGCCTCGCTTTTATCACTCTTACCCTCGCGCAGTTATCGCGTCGGATTCGACTGAGGACATGCGTTCAAATGAGACAACTCGAAGTGCGATTGCTCTTGGCCGACTATAGATGTTGGCCCCCATTGATCGGCACCTCGCTGCCCGTGATATAACTTGCGGCATCCGAGCATAAGAAAAAGAGTACCTTCGCGACCTCTTCCGGCGTGCCAACTCGGCTCAATGGGATATTTGGCACAACACGTGCTTCCGTTTCCGGTGACAACATGCCCGTCTTGATTTCTCCGGGTGCGATTGCGTTCACGCGGATGCCATGCGGCGCGTAATCATGTGCCATTTCGCGTGTAAGACACGCGAGCGCCGCCTTAGAAGTCGCATAAGCGCTGCCAGCAAACGGGTGCACCCGCGAGCCAGCGATTGAGGTCACGTTGACAATTGAGCCTGACGCGGCTTTTAGCTCGCCAAAAAATCCCTGCGCAAGCAGGATCGGAGCTAGCAGATTGAGATGGAACACACTCATCCACGTCTCGATCGACGTCGTCAGCGATGTCAGCCGCGCGCCATTCTGCGCTTTCGGCGAAACGCCGGCATTGTTGATCAATGCATGCAAGGACGCGCCTGCGAGGCGCTGTTTGATTTGAGCGATTGTGCGCGGCAGCATTCGATGATCACTAAGATCGACTTGGATATGATCGTCGGTTCCCGAGTCCCATGGGCACCGACTGTCGTCGAAAGGTTGGCGCGCGCAAGAAATGATGCGCCAACCAGCTTCCGAAAACAGCTTGGCAGTGGCGTGACCGATGCCACGCGATGCCCCCGTCAGCAACAGGATCTTCCGCTCCCCCCGGCTGCCGGCCGGCTTTATCGGCGTGAAACGGGCAGTTCACGTTCCTCGCCGATGCCGGATCGCCATTTGCTAGATCAAGACTCAAGCGCTCCTCCGATCCCACCGCCTCGACCGCGAACGCGATGCAGGATTTGGGCCACGACGATGGAGCAAAACAGCTCGACGGCTTAGCGGCCCAACCTCCGCATTTTCCGACTGCTTGGCAGCTTCCGAACATTGCGCGTGTGCTTTCCGACAATCCGCATATCTCATTACAACTCCGACGTCGAGTTTTCTTCGACTGAACGCAACACGTCGTCCAACGTACGTAGCGGGCTCCGGTGCAGAGATCATCCTGGCCGCGAGGCGACGGATATCCCGTCAGAATCCGCGCGCGCGAAGTCGAGGCACCACTATTACGCCGCTATTCTGATCGAACTGGGCTCGCAGCGAATGCGCCTTGTGGGCGGAGCAAGCGCCTTAGCCGGGATGCCCCCAAGCCGGTCTCAGGCAGCGCGTCGAGCGATCACAAATCAGACGTAATCCGCCTCGTAGGTTAGGTTGGCCGACGACGGCGTTTAACTTCACGCGCATCCTGCCCCGTATCCGGCGATAGCGCTCCGCGCATCGCATAATGGCGCCGTTCAAATTGCTTCGATTTTGGAGCCGGAGACCAAGTCGGAAAAAGGGCCGCTCCGCTTCATGGACGGAGAGCACTATGACGATGAAGACGAGATGAATGATCGACTCTGGCGCCGAAAGCAACGTCGCACTGGCGGAGCAAACCACGGTAGCCGATCTGGCCCAGCGTTATGAGGTTCACCCGACCAGGTCTATGTCTGGAAGAAGCAACTGCGCTGGCACAAACGCACGGGCGTTTCACGCAACGGCCGGTCGACCATAATCTTGCCTTGAGTCGGCGCATCGACAATCTGTTCACCGACAGTTCGTTCCTGGGCTCGCGGCGAATGAGCGACACTGAAGAATGAGATGCTTCAGGTCAATCGGGAGCGCATGGACGGGTTGCTAGGTCGGTATTGAAGTTCTCCGGCCTGCCCTACTTCGGCCAGCGCCTCTTCCGGAGCCGCCTTGTGGTCCAGCGCCGGCATAGTCGTATTCGGCCTTGGTCCAAGCCGTGATGCCCCATCTGGCGTTAGCATGCAGCCGAACGAAACGGCATGATTGCGGAATGCGGTGCAATGACTGCAAAACGCGCGGCGTTCTCATGAATGGGAGATTAACGGTGACGATCTCCGCGCGACCAGGACGCCGCTCGAAGCTCACGGGCAGCTGCGACCATATTGATCAACGCAGGACGCACCTCCTCCCACTTTCGGGTTTTCAGGCCGCAATCGGGACTGATCCAAAGCTGCTTGTCAGAGAGCTGCTGGCGGACCAACATCACGAGATTCTTCATCTCGGCCGCATCCGGAACGCGCGGCGAATGGATGTCATAGACGCCGGGCCCAATCTCATTTGGATATTTGTCACTTTTGAACGCGTCTAGCAGCTCCATCTTTGACCTAGACGACTCAATCGAAATGACCTCGGCATCCATCGCCGCAATAGCATCGATGATGTCATTGAACTCAGAATAGCACATATGAGTATCTGGGTTTCGTCGGCGACGCCCGATGAGCAAATGCGAAAGCTATCTACGGCCCAATCGAGATAGCTCTTCCCCTGTGATTTGCGTAGCGGCAATCCCTCGCGCAACGCAGCCTCATCTATCTGGATCATTGTCGCTCCGGCGTTCTCAAGGTCGACGACCTCATCTCGGATCGCGAGCGCGATCTGCCGGCAGGCCTCGCTGCGCAAAATGTCATCACGGACAAACGACCAGTTCAGAATGGTCACCGGCCCAGTCAACATCGCCTTATCGGCTTCTTCGTCAGCGACTGCGCATAGCGCCATCAGTCGACCGTCATCGGCTTCGATCGGGAGACGTCGCCAAACAGAATCGGCGGACGGACGTATCGCGAGCTATAGGACTGAACCCTGCCGTGCTTGGTAAAGGCGAAGCCGGACAGCTGCTCGCCGAAATATTGCACCATGTCGTCGTTGCGCTCGAACTCGCCATGCACGAGCACGTCGAGCCCGATGTCTCCTGCCATCTGCGCCGTTTTGGCTTTAATAACCTTTTCATAATGCGCGTCACTCAACGTTCCCCGCGCATGGGAGGCACGGGCATTTCGGATCTCTGCGGTCTGGGCGAACGATCCGATCGTCGTCGTTTGAAATACTGGCAAGGTGACACGCGCGCGCTGGATCGCGGCACGCGTTGCGTATGGACTGCGACGGCGACGCATAGTCTCGTCGATCGAAGCCACACCTTAGGCGACATTCGCATTGTGAATTTTGGGCGAGGTCTCGCGACGCGTCTCTTCCGACGCCGCCAGGAGACGCGATGCATCGGTCTGACTGCACGCGAGGGCCCTTCCCAAGGTTGCGAGTTCCTTGATCTTCTGAACCGAGAGCGCCAGCCGGCTCTTCACATCGAAATCGAGATCACTTTCGAGCTCCAGGTCGATTGGGACATGAAGCAACGAACACGAGGCTGCAATCTCAACAGGGTCATGACCCAGCTTTGCAACAATGGGCGCCAAGCGGTTGAACAACGCCGGCAGATTAAAGCGCCAGACATTGCGCCCATCGATGACTCCAAGTGAGAGAACGAGATCGCTGCGGGCTGCGGGGACAATTGCGTTCAACTGGTCAGAAGCCCGTCCGCCGCGATCAGAGCCGCAGAACAACCAGGATTTTCGCCCGAGAGCTATACCTCTTAATCCTCGCTCGGCGGCGTTGTTGGAGAGACAGACGCGTCCGTCCTCCAGGAACCGCGTGAAGCTCGCCCATCGCTTCAGGATGTAGTTGAACGCCTTGGCCAGGTCGTGCCCACGGGAGAACTTGACGAGCTGCTCCTGCATATAGACCTGAAGGTCCTCGACCAGAGGCCGGCTCAGCGTCTGCCGAACCTGAACGCGTTCCTCGGCACTCCTGCCATTGATGGAGCGTTCGATCTCAAACAGCGCATCGATCCGCCGCACAACCTCGACCGCGATGGGCGAGAGCGGGATCTCCTTCTTGCCGCTGGCCTTGCGACGCGCATTCTCTTCGATATCGGCCATGGCGAAGAACGGGCGCCGCGCATGGACCCAACACGCCGCTTCCCGGATCGGTCCAGGGTGGCGTCCCGCCAGATAGAGCTGGTTGTACCCGTCATAGGCGTCGGCCTGCAGGATGCCGGCATACCGGGCTAGATGCGCCTGAGGATGCTCGCCCCTGCGGTCACGGGAGTAGTAGAACATCGCCGCCGGCGGGCCGGCGCCACCAAACGGCCGGTCGTCCCGGACGTAGATCCAGCAGCGTGCCGTATCGGTCTTGCCCTTGGCCAGCACCGGCACCGTCGTATCATCGGCATGCAGGCGCTCGGCCACCATGACATGGGCTTCGACCAGGCGCAGCAGGGGATCCAGCGATGCACTGACCGATCCCACGGCGTCCGCCATGGTCGACAGTGAGATCGGCACGCCTTCCAGGGCGTAGCGCTCAGCCTGGCGGTTTAAAGGCTGATGTTGGCCGAACTTCTCGAACATGATCATGGCCAGCAGGCTCGGGCCGGCCCATCCCCGTGCGACGGCATGGAATGGCGCCGGGGCCTGGCTGATCTTCTCGCAGTCGCGGCAGGAGAACTTCTCCCGCACCGTCTCGATCACCTTCCACTTGCGCGGTACCACTTCCAGTGTCCTCGTCACGTCCTCGCCAAGCTTGCGCAGACGATTGCCGCCACAGCACTCGCAAGCCGTCGGCGGCTCGATCACCACTCGTTCGCGCGGTAAATGCTCAGGGAACGTCTGGCGTTCGCCGCGCTTGCGCGTAAATCCGCGCACCGTCGTCGCCTTGGCCACAGCGCGCTCTGCCGCCAGCTCGTCTTCAGTGGCGTCACTTTCCAACTCTTCGAACGTCAAGGCCAACTGCTCGATCAGGCGCGACGAACGCTCC
>NZ_LGHL01000289.1 GCF_001908205.1 Bradyrhizobium sp. NAS80.1 | reverse complement strand
CGCGGCTTTGCTCCACGCTTTCTTCAGACCCCACCTCGCGATGACGCCCTTGCGCTTCGCTAATCCTTCACCGCCATCAGGCTGGATAGAGGACTTCCACCTCCAAGCTGTCGCTCATACTCGGCACACAACAAAAAGGGCGGCCGAGAGGCCGCCCTTCGTGTTTCTGAACTGTCTAGCGAGGCTTACTCGCCGGCCGCTTCGCGCGGAGCATGCTGGCCATCAGCCGGCTTCTCCTTGCCCTCGAGGTCTTCGCCGGTGGTCTGGTCGACCACCTTCATCGACAGGCGGGTCTTGCCGCGATCGTCGAAGCCGAGCAGCTTGACCTTGACCTTGTCGCCTTCCTTGACGACGTCGGAGGTCTTCTGCACGCGGTTGGCCGCGAGCTGGCTGATGTGGACGAGACCGTCCTTGGAGCCGAAGAAGTTCACGAAGGCGCCGAACTCCATCACCTTGACGACGGTGCCGTCATAGATCTGGCCAACTTCCGGATCGGACGCGATCGACTTGATCCACTTGATCGCGGCCTTCATCGCCTCGCCGTCGCTGGAAGCGACCTTCACGGTGCCGTCGTCCTCGATGTTGACCTTGGCGCCGGTCTTCTCGACGATCTCGCGGATCACCTTGCCGCCGGTGCCGATCACTTCACGGATCTTGTCGGTGGCGATCTTGAAGGTCTCGATGCGCGGCGCGTATTCGCCGAGCTCGGCGCGGGCCGCGGTCAGGGCCTTGGCCATCTCGCCGAGGATGTGGATACGCCCGTCCTTGGCCTGGGCCAGCGCGACGCGCATGATCTCCTCGGTGATGCCCTCGATCTTGATGTCCATCTGGAGCGAGGTGATGCCCGCTTCCGTGCCGGCGACCTTGAAGTCCATGTCGCCGAGATGGTCCTCGTCACCCAGGATATCCGAGAGAACCGCGAAGCGCTTGTCCTCGAGGATCAGGCCCATCGCGATACCGGCGGTCGGCCGCTTCAACGGCACGCCGGCATCCATCAGCGCGAGCGAGGCGCCGCAGACCGAAGCCATCGAGGACGAGCCGTTGGACTCGGTGATCTCCGACACCACGCGCGTGGTGTAGGGGAATTCGTGGTGCGGCGGCAGAACCGGGTGGATCGCGCGCCAGGCCAGCTTGCCGTGGCCGATCTCGCGGCGCTTGGTGCCGCCGAGACGGCCGGTCTCACCGACCGAGTAGGGCGGGAAGTTGTAGTGCAGCAGGAACGTTTCCTTGTAGGTCCCCGACAGCGCGTCGATGTACTGCTCGTCCTCGCCGGTGCCGAGCGTGGTCACGACCATCGCCTGGGTTTCGCCGCGGGTGAACAGCGCCGAACCGTGGGCGCGGGGCAGCACGCCGACTTCGGCGACGATGTTGCGCACCGTCTTGGAGTCGCGGCCGTCGATGCGCTTGCCGGTGTCGAGGATGTTCCAGCGAACGATCTTGGCCTCGAGCTCCTTGAACACGGCGGCGATGCGCAGCTTGTCGTATTTCGGCTCCTGCCCTTCGGGGAAATAGTGGGCGATCACCTTTTCCTTGACCTTGCCGACCGCGGCATAGCGATCCTGCTTGACCGGAATGGCGTAGGCGGCGCGCAGCTCCTGCTCGACGAGGCCGAGCATTTCCTTCTCGAGCGCGGCATTGTCGATCACGGTGACTTCGCGCGGCTCCTTGGCGGCCTTCTCGGCGAGCTCGATGATCGCGTTGATGACCGGCTGGAAGTGACGGTGACCGAACATCACCGCACCGAGCATGATGTCCTCGTTGAGCTCCTTGGCTTCTGATTCCACCATCAGCACGGCGTCGGCGGTGCCGGCGACGACGAGGTCGAGTTGGGTATCGACCATCTCGTCGAGCGTCGGGTTGAGGATGAACTCGTCATTGGCGAAGCCGACGCGCGCTGCGCCGATCGGGCCCTTGAAGGGCGCGCCGGACAGGGTCAGCGCAGCCGACGATGCCACCAGCGCCACGATATCGGGATCGTTCTCCATGTCGTGCGACAGCACGGTGGCGATCACCTGGGTCTCGTTGCGCCAGCCGTCGACGAACAGCGGACGGATCGGACGGTCGATCAGGCGGGAGACCAGCGTCTCCTTCTCGGTCGGACGGCCCTCGCGCTTGAAATAGCCGCCGGGAATGCGTCCCGCAGCGTAGGTCTTCTCCTGGTAGTCGACGGTCAGCGGCAGGAAGTCGACGCCTTCGCGCGGCGCCTTCGCCGCGACGACAGTGGCGAGCACCACGGTCTCGCCATAGGTGGCCACGACAGCGCCGTCGGCCTGGCGGGCGATCTTGCCGGTTTCGAGCTTGAGAGGGCGTCCGCCCCAGTCGATCTCGACTGAATGCTTATTGAACATAGAGGTCTTCTTTCATGGGTTCTCGAAAGAAGGGACGGCTCGAAAAACAAAAACCATGCGCAAGATTGCGGGACGCTGATCGAAGCGATGATCAGCGTCCTGCGATCCTGCCATGGTTTTCGGATTTCGGATGGCGTCCATCCTTTCGGGTCATACGGGCGCCTTGCCCGTTGTGCCCAGCCGCCGGATTGCTGCTGGACTGTCAGTCGGCGTGAACGCGAACACCGAACCGCGGTCTTCGCCCATCACGCCTCGGATGCGAATCATCGTTGGCTCGCACCCGACGTGCACGTAGCCTCGATCAAAAACCTTTAAGCAAACGCTTTCGTTCGAAACCACGCGCGAAAACGCGCGCCAGTGGCGCGCGCAGGAACACTTAACGACGAATGTTGTGCTTCTCGAGCAGCGCCTTGTACCGCGCCTCGTCCTTCTTCTTCAGGTAGTCGAGGAGCGAGCGGCGGGTCGAGACCAGCTTCAAGAGGCCGCGACGCGAATGGTTGTCCTTCACGTGGGTCTTGAAATGGTTGGTGAGGTTGTTGATGCGTTCCGAAAGGATCGCGACCTGAACCTCGGGCGAGCCGGTGTCGCCGGCCTTGGTGGCATTCGTCTTGATGACTTCCGCTTTGCGTTCTGCGGCAATCGACATCGTCAATTTCTCTCGTTGCGACCGGGGCTGGCAGTCAGGCCGGTCAGGTTGAACACACGCTTGGGGATGATTTCGCCATTGCCAACTTCAGCAAGCGCGAGAAGTCGGCCTGCCACCGTGACATAGACTGTGCCGCTACAAGTGGGCGCATCCCGTCCGCGCAACAAAACGGCCTGGCCCCGATGGAGCCTTGCCGCATCAGCCCGAGTGACGGCCAGTGCCGGGATGTCGTCCAGCGCGGTCTCAACGGGCAAAAGCGCGTCGGCGAGGCTGCCCTCGCCGGACGCGGCTCTATCGCACAAAGCCTCCAACTGATCCAGCGGAATCATGTCGTTCTCGCCAAATGGGCCGACCAGGGTCCGCCGCAGGGCGCAGATATGGCCGTAGGTGCCGAGAATCCGGCCCATATCGCGGGCGAGCGCGCGGACATAGGTCCCCTTGCCGCACTCGGCCTCGAACACGGCCCGGTCGTTATCTGGTTGATCCACAAGGGATAATTGGTGAATTTCGACCGGGCGGGGAGCCAGTTCCACAACCTCGCCGTCGCGGGCGAGGTCATAGGCGCGCTCGCCCTGGACCTTGATCGCGGAATAGCGCGGCGGGATCTGCTCGATCACCCCCGTGAAGCGGGGCAGCAGGGCCAGGATGGCCTCCCGGGTCGGGCGCTGGTCGGAGGTCGCGGTCACCCGGCCCTCGATATCGTCGGTGTCGCGCTCCTCGCCCCAGCACACGGTGAACTGGTAGCGCTTGCGGCCGTCCATGACGAAAGGAACCGTCTTCGTGGCTTCGCCGAGCGCGATCGGCAGGCCGCCGGACGCGAGCGGGTCGAGCGTGCCGGCATGGCCGGCGCGCTTAGCGTTGAACAGGCGCTTGAGCACCGCGACGGCCTGCGTCGAGGTCATGCCGATCGACTTGTCGAGCACGACCCAGCCATGGACGTCGCGCCGGTCGCGGCGCGGCTGGTTGCCCTTCTGCTGCCTGGCGCGCGGATCGTTGTTGACGCGGCGCGGCTCCTGATGCGGCTGAGCATCGCTCCCCACGTCCGCAAAATTATTTTTCTGCACGTCGCGCTGATTGGCCTGTTCGCCGTCGATCGTGCCGTGAGCCGGGTCCATCGTCATTGTTCTTCTTCCCGATCCGAGTCCGGATCCTGTTCCAGGTCCTTCTGCACCGCAGGTGTTCGCAAAAGCTTCTCGATCCGTTCCGCTTCGTCGAATCGCTCGTCGACGCGGAAGCGAATGTCAGGTGCAAATTTCAGGTTAACGCGCCGCGCGACTTCGCCGCGCAGGAATTTCTTGTTGCGCTCGAGCGCAGCAATGACGATCTCGGTGTCGCGGCCACCGAGCGGCATCACGTAAATTGTTGCGAGCTTCAGGTCGGGCGACATCCGTACCTCCGGCACGGTGATGATGTGACCTTCGAGGTCCGCATCATGCACATTGCCATGCGCCAGAATCTCGGCCATCGCGTGGCGAACCTGTTCGCCGACACGCAACTGACGTTGCGAGCCTCCGGGTGCGGAACTCTTTTTCTGATGGTGGCGGGGCATGGTCGAAAATCACCTCGTTGCCCGTGTTTGGGACACGAGCATTGTCATTTGTCCTGTTGAAACGAATGAGGCGCGGATGGCCGGAAAAAATCCGGCCATCCCACTCTCTCAATTTCAGCTCAAAAAGATCCGGGCGCTTCGGTAAGATTTGGACTTACAGGGAGCGCTGGATCGTCTCCACGCGATAACACTCGATGACGTCACCGGCACGCATGTCGTGATAGTTCTCGAAGGCCATGCCGCATTCCTGACCGGCCTGGACTTCCTTCACTTCGTCCTTGAAGCGCTTCAGCGTCGACAGCTTGCCTTCGTGCACGACGACGTTGTCGCGGATCAGGCGCACATTGGCGCCACGTTCCACGGTGCCGTCGGTGACGCGGCAGCCGGCGACCTTACCGACCTTGGAGATATTGAAGATCTCCAGGATTTCGGCATTGCCCAGCATGGTCTCGCGCAAGGTCGGCGCGAGCAGACCGCTCATCGCCTTCTTCACGTCGTCCACGAGGTCGTAGATGATGTTGTAGTAGCGGATCTCGATGCCGTTGCGCTTGGCGGCCGCAGCGGCTTCCTTGTTCGCACGAACGCTGAAGCCGATGATCGCGGCGTTAAAACCTTCCGCGAGCGTCACGTCCGATTCCGAGATGCCGCCGACGCCGGCATGCAGGATGCGGGCGGCGACTTCGTCGGTGCCGAGCTTCTCCAGCGAGCCGAGGATCGCTTCCAGCGAGCCCTGCACGTCGGCCTTGACGATCAGCGGGAATTCCTTGCGGCCCGCCGTCTTCAACTGCGACATCATCTGCTCGAGCGAGCCGCGCATGCCGGAGATCGAGGCCGCCGCGTTCTCGCGCTTCTGGTGCGCGCGGTAGCTGGTGATCTGGCGGGCGCGGGCTTCGTTCTCGACGACCGCGAGACGATCGCCGGCTTCCGGCGGACCGTTGAAGCCGAGCACCTCGACCGGCACCGAGGGGCCGGCCTCCTGCACGGTCTCGCCCTGATCGGAGATCAGCGCGCGGACGCGGCCCATCTCGGCGCCGGCGACGATGATGTCACCGACACGGAGCGTGCCGCGCTGGACCAGCACGGTCGCGACCGGACCGCGGCCGCGATCGAGCTTGGCTTCGATCACGGTGCCTTCGGCCGGACGCTCCGAATTGGTCTTCAGGTCGAGGATTTCGGCCTGCAGCGCGATCATCTCCAGGAGCTTGTCGAGATTGGTCTTGTTCTTGGCGGAGACCTCGACGTCGACGACCTCACCGCCGAACGATTCGACCTGCACCTCGTGCTGGAGCAGCTCGGTGCGCACGCGCTCGGGCTTGGCATCGGGCTTGTCGATCTTGTTGATGGCAACGATGATCGGCACGCCCGCCGCCTTGGCGTGGTTGATGGCTTCGACCGTCTGCGGCATCACGCCGTCATCGGCCGCAACCACCAGCACAACGATGTCGGTGACCTTGGCGCCGCGGGCGCGCATCGCGGTGAACGCGGCGTGGCCGGGCGTGTCGATGAAGGTGATCTTCTTGCCGGTTTCGGGCGAGGATACCTGATAGGCGCCGATGTGCTGGGTGATGCCGCCGGCTTCACCGGAGACCACGTTGGCATGACGAAGCGCGTCGAGCAGCGATGTCTTGCCGTGGTCGACGTGGCCCATCACGGTCACCACAGGCGAACGCGTCTCGGTGTCGGTGGAATCGTCGACCTGGTCGAACAGGCCTTCTTCGACGTCTGACGCGGCAACGCGCTTGACGGTGTGACCCAGTTCCTCGGCGATGAGCTGCGCGGTGTCGGCGTCGATCACGTCGGTGATCTTGTGCATCGCGCCCTGCTTCATCAGCATGCGGATGACGTCGACCGCGCGCTCGGACATGCGGTTGGCGAGTTCCTGGATCGTGATCGCTTCCGGGATCGTCACCTCGCGGATGAGCTTTTCCTTCGGCTCGTTCGAGGCATGACCCTTCAGGCGCTGGGTGCGGCGGCGGAACGAGGCGATCGAACGCTCGCGGACTTCGTCGGCATTGAGCGCGGTGACGACGGTCAGGCGGCCGCGCTCTTTCTGCGGGCCGGGCTTGTGGGTGGTCTGTGGGGGCTGCCGCTGGACGCGCGGCCCCGCCAGGACCGCGACGGATCTGGCGCGGACCCTCGTCCTCGTCCGGTCCGGCGGCGACCGCGGGCGCGCGACCCGCCGGGCCAGCCGGCCGCTGCGTGGTCGTTCCGGGGCGGGCCGTCGTTGTTCCCG
>NZ_LGHL01000288.1 GCF_001908205.1 Bradyrhizobium sp. NAS80.1 | reverse complement strand
CAGAGGGCCGCGGTCAGCGGCAGCGCGCGGTGCGGCTGGCCGTTCGAAATCATGCGAACCTGCAGGTCGATGTCCTGCGCCCGGACCACTTCGCCCGCAAAGGTGATGAAATCGGACGCCGCGCTGACGAAGCCGACGTAAGGCACGGTGCTGATCCGACGCGCCGCATCCACGTCGCTCGCGATGCCCATTGCCACCGACGCCTGAATCCGAATTGCGTCGAGCTGCTCCATGACGCGGGTATTGGTTTCGAGCACGTCGGGTCGCTCGTCCCCCTTTAGACCTATGTCCGCGGCGCGCACGAACACCGCGGCGTTGGCGGCATCCACGAGCGAGGCGTCGATTGGTCCGATGCCGGGTACGTCGAGACGTTCGATCACGTTTCCTGTCGGCAATAGCCGGCCGGTCGTGGCCCCGCCTGGCTGCAAGAAGTCGAGCCGGATCGGTGCGCCGGTCCCTGAAACGCCTGGGATCGCAAGGTCGCCGCCATAGCGGCTTTTGCCGAGTTCCAGAGGAAAGGTGGCGTGGATGATCTTGCTGGTGTTGGTGTTGTGGATGCGAACGGTCGCCTCCGAGCCGCTCGCGACAACAAGACCTTCGTCGACCGCGAAGGGACCAACGGCAGAGCTCATGTTCCCGCAGTTGCCGGCATAGTCGACCCGATCCTCGCTGATCAAAACCTGGGCGAAGGTATAATCGATATCAGCGTCGTCCCGCGTGGAAGGCGCGAGGACGCAGACTTTCGACAGCGACGACAAGCCGCCGCCCATGCCATTCAGTTGCCGCCCGTTCGGATCAGGCGACCCCATTGCAGCAGTGAAGATGCGGTCGCGTTGTTCGCGGTCCGTCGGCAGGTCCCGCGCGTGGAACATGAGTCCCTTGCTCGTGCCGCCTCGCATGAACACTGCGGGGATTGGTTTCAATTGCATGGTGACCTCCTGGGATTGTTGAGTGTGTCGCGCGCCGCGTGCATGGTTCAGACCGAGATGATGCCGAACAGCACGCCTGCGGCGAGCATCACAAGGCTCACCAGCCACAGGCGCAACACCGCGAGCCGCATGAACTTGCCGAGATCGCAGCCAGCGAGCCCGGCGGCGAGAAACGCCGACGGAACCGCCGGCGTGGCCGAGAAGCCCACACATTCACCGAGCATCATCGCGTGGGTGACGGATTCCGGAGGAATGCCGTGCGCACCAGCCACGCCGTTCACCATCGGCATCAGCCCGAGATAGAAGGCGTCCGGGCTGAACAGAATGCCGAGGAAGATCGAGAATGCGCCGATGATCACGTGAATGTATCGGCCGAGGGCTTCGGGAACGAGCTCGATCAGCATCGCCGACACTGCGGGGAACATACCGCTGCCCGTCATGATGCCAATGAAGCAGCCAGCCGACAGCATCAGCGCGCTGACGGCGACCGCATCCCCCGCATGTGCCTTGATCTGCGCGGCCTGTTGCGCCGGCGCTTTGAAGTTGACGATCAAGGCGAGGCACAGCGCGGTCAGGAAGATGAGGGTCGGCGGCAGTTTGGTCAGGAACATGCAGGCCACCGCGGCGATGGTCAGGCCGACATTGATCCAGTAGATCGAGGGGTGGTGGCGCCTTGCGTCGAGAGCGACGGCTGCTTGCGTGATTGGAGATCCTGCAATCGCGGGCGCAGTCGGCGCCCCGCATCGCTCGCTTGCTGCGAGTTGCATCTTCGCCCGCTGTCCGACCCAGGCGGCCACCCCGAGCGCAGTCACGACGCCGATCACCATCAAAGGGATCAACCCCATCCACACCGAGACAGGAGACAGATGCAGCGCCAGCGATGCGCGTCCCATCGGGCCGCCCCAGGGAGCGAAGTTGACGACGCCAGCCGACAAGCCGGTGATGAACAGCAAATCGTATCGGCTGAGGCCCAGACGGTCATAGATCGGCAGGAAGGTCGAGATCGTGATCAGAAATGTGGCTGGGCCGATCCCTTCCAGCATCACCGCGATCGCCACGACCGAGGTCGCGACCGTGACCCGCGGAATGTTGTCGCCGGACAGCCTGAGGACGAGTTTGACTAGCGGGTCGAACATCCCGGCATCCCGGACCACTGAAAAGAACAGGACAGCAAACAGGAACAGCGTTGCGATCGGAAAGACCGACTTCATCCCTTGTTCGGCGAATTCACCGATTTGATGCAGCGAGAATCCTGCAAGCAGCGCGGCACCGATGGGAATGAGCAGGAGCACCGCGATTGGTGCCGCCAGTCCCCTGACGAGGCCGTAAACGACGAGCAGCATCGCGGCTAGCCCCAGCATCATGATCATGCAGGAGTTCCTCTTCCCTGGGTGCGTGAAGTCGTTCCGCCTAGCCGAGACGCGTATGCATCGGATGGGATGCAGCGTGTCCTGCGCGCCGCGGGTCCGATGCGCCATCGAGAGCGGGCGCTTTGTTGTTTTCATTGGATGACATATTGATAAAACAACCGGATGAGTTCTTATCGTCAAGATTGATAAAATGAATCAACCTATGTCGTTGGAGATCGTAACCCCATGGCATTTCTCACAGCCCAGGAGGCGGCGGTCCGGCTCGGCGTGTCGCGGAAAACGCTGTACGCCTATGTGAGTCGTGGCTTGCTGAAGGCGTACGTCGCCGAAAACCCCCGCGAACGTCAGTATGCCGAGGCCGCCGTGGACCGGCTCGCGGCCGAGCGGCACCGGGGCCGTCGGCCCCAGGAGGTTGCAAAAGCCACCCTCGATTGGGGACTCCCTGTGCTCGAGTCCGGCATCACCCTGATCCGCGACGGCCGCATCTGGTATCGCGGCGTTGATGTCATCGATCTGGCGCGCACCGCTGATCTAGAGGACGCCGCGGCGATCCTCTGGCCGGCCAGGCGCGCGACGGCCTTCGGACCCGAAGCCCCACGAACCTCGATGCAGGCCGACAGCGCGGCCAGCGCGCCGGCCACCGGTTTGTCGCGGGAGACGCTGATGGCTCGGTTCGCGTCGCTGACGGGTGAGGAGGACACGGCTGCGTGGATTTCCGATCCCGCGCTTCTGGCCGCAGGCTGCGGTCAGCTCGTGCGCTGCCTCGCGAGCTGCGTTACCGCTGTCGCGCCGACCGTTGAGCCGGTGCATCAGCAGTGCGCGCGCAACTGGGACCTTGATGCGTCCGGCGCGGATCTGGTTCGCGCTGTGTTGGTGTTATGCGCAGACCACGAACTTAACACGTCCGGCTTCGCCGTGCGCTGCACGGCGTCCACCGGCGCAAGCTTGAGAGCCTGTGTGATCGGCGGCCTCGCCGCGTTGTCAGGCCCGCTGCATGGAGGAACCGCCTCCCGCGTCGAAGCACTGTGGGACATGGTGGAGACCGATGGTCCGGACATCGCCGTGCGGCGACGGCTGATGGCAGGAGAGACACTGCCCGGCTTCGGTCAGCTGCTCTATCCGAATGGTGATCCTCGCGCCGCGGCGCTGCTCTCGCGTTTGCCGCCGGCCGCGTCTCCGGCCGCGTCTCTGGTCGAAACTGTCGCACGATCTACCGGCGAGAAGCCGACGATTCACTTCGCTCTCGTCGCGGTCTGCCGCTTCCTCGGTCTGCCGCGCGGAAGTGCATTCGGGCTGTTCGCGTTGGGGCGATCGGTTGGCTGGATCGCTCATGCCCTCGAACAGCGGGCAAACGGAAGCCCAATCCGACCGCGTGCCGTCTATGTCGGTCCCCTTCCGGATACGTCGACGCCGCACAAGAAGTGAGGCGAAATGGCTCGAACCACGAGGTCGTTTTTGCACTCACTGCAATCCGCAGCGCCCTTCGCAAGTCCGCTTTCGAACATCACGGAACTAGCTGCAACAACCATAGTCGCAGTGTTCATTGACTTACTGTCGCTTCGAACAGCCGGATACGATGGAGAAGCAGTGCGCCAGAGAGAGTGTCAATCAATCCCATTAAAAGATAAAGCACTTTTGACCTTACTAGGCCAAAACGCACCATTGAGCTACCGCCAAAGAGCGTTTCGCCTCCAATCTTTTGATGGAATCCATCGTGACTCATCCAAGTACTGGCTGACCTTTCAATTTCCGTCGGGGTGGACAGCAGGGTTGGCTGGCGTTTGAGAGAGACGATCATGGCGACCATCGGAACGTTCACCAAGGGGCTGCAACGACGCATCGAGGAAGAGCGGCTCAAGGCCGAAGAGTCGGGCGGCAGCAGTCTCCGCGAGCAGCTTTCGGCTGCCCTCGACTATCGCCAGTGGCACCGCTTCGTCGTCGAGCGCAACGCAATGGGTAGGTGGATATTCCAGTTCAGCGCGTACCGCAGCCTTCTGATGTCTCAGTAAACAAGGCCGCCGCGCAATTGGCCTCCGCCCTTTCCCGGGGTTCATGATTGCGCGGGGATCGAGCGCGTCCTTGATCGCCCGCATGGCGCCGAGTTCGGCGGCGGACCGGCTTTTCTCCAGCGTGCCGACCTTCAGCCGGCCGATGCCGTGCTCAGCGGCGAAGGAGCCACCGAGATCGGCGACGATTCCATGGACACAGTCCATGATCGCTGCCAAGTGGGACAGAAACTCGGCCGCGGACATATCCTCCGGCTGAACGAGATTCATATGAATGTTTCCATCGCCCATATGACCGAATGGAGCAGGCCGCGATCCCGGAACGAGCTCACGGAACGCGGCAGAGGCGCGGCGCATCAGCTCAGGCACCTTGGCCACCGGCACGGAGACGTCATTCCGAACGCTTTCACCCGCACGCTTCTGTGCTTCCGGCTGCTCTTCCCGCAGCTTCCACAGCTCCGTCCGCTTTCGAACGCTCTGGGCCACCACGGCGTCTTCGACATCCCCCTCTTCTAGCCCTGAGGACAGCACCCGCTCCATGAGGCCATCCAGATCCGCATCCGGACGGGATGATGCGAGATCAATCAACACGGCATGTTGCGGAGTGTCAGCAAACGGTCTGATCGCAGCGTCGACATGTTTCAGGACGAGCGACAGCCCTTCGCCGGCTTTCAATTACCCACAAGCGCCTGATTCAATTGCGGGAGGCTTCGATCGAAGAATCTTGAATCGGATGAATCGCTTGTGATTCATTGTTGAGCACCTGAATCG
>NZ_LGHL01000287.1 GCF_001908205.1 Bradyrhizobium sp. NAS80.1 | reverse complement strand
GGCGTGCGCTCTGCGCGTCGCGGCCGGCCGGCTTGGCCTGCTTCCGCGGTTGAGCGGGCGAGACTTCAACGGGCGGCAGGTGTTCGCGGACTTGCTGCGCCAGCGCGGCAGGCAAATCGGCGGCAACAAACGACGTGAGAGCGGTAGAGGCGAGCAGCAAGCGGCACGGTCGTACAACACGAATGGAAAACACGGTTCGGGACCTCGGTATGACGTCAGTGGCACGTCACAGCGAACGAGGTCTCATCCCCGGCTTTTCAGGCCTTCGATGAAGCCGAATGTCTGTACTCCCCGACCGACATCTTCGCGTGTGACCACGGCTGACGGCAGGTCTCCTGGCTCGCGGGTCGTGACCGCTTCGTCGCCTTCCCGGGACCGAGGACCCAGTGGCTTCTGACGAAGGATTCACCGCTTACAGTTGCGGGGGCAGCTACGGCATTGAGGACAACGTCCCCGCACCGCATTCCCTTTTCATTCCCTGATGGGGAAACCGTCAAGGCCATCTAGGATTACCATCAAGACGGAGTCAATGTACGTGTTGCGGCGTTATTGTCACAGCGACCAGCTTCCTTGGAGATGAGCATGGAAGGCGAGACCTTCCTCTGGCTGATACGGCATGCGCCCGTCGAAGGCGTGACGGGGACCATCCATGCGTCGGACGCGCCGGCCGATCTCGGCGATCGCGCGCAATTGGGGGCGCTGCGGCAGCGCCTGCCGCGGGATGCCGCGAGCTATGCCAGCCCGTCACGGCGTACGGTCGAGACGGCCCGCGCGCTGGGACTCGAGCCGGAGTTGGTCAGCGAATTCCGCGAGCAGGATTTTGGCAACTGGACCGGCCATCGCCATGACGAGCTCGCCGCGAGCGGCGGCGAGACTTACGCGCAGTTCTGGAATGATCCGGCGCGCGCAAGGCCCCCGGGCGGTGAAAATTTTGAGGATCAGGTTGCGCGCGTTCGGCAGGGTCTGTCGCGGATCGGAACGGGACCTGCGACTCTCGTGGTGCATTCCGGCACGATCCGCGCAGCACTGTGCATCGCGCTGGATCTTGCGCCACAAGCGGCCCTGCGTTTCGTGATCGATCCGCTTTCGCTGACCCGGATCGACCGGCTTGCGGCCGGCTGGCGCGTCGTCTCCGTCAATCAGCGCTCAGCCTGAACCTGATCAGCTAGGGCGATCCGGCACATTGGCCTGCGCAAACGTCGCCATGCCGTTGTGGAGGCTGCATGCCAATCGCACCAGCGGCAGCGCGATGGCGGCGCCCGATCCCTCGCCGAGCCTGAGATCGAGGCTGATCAGCGGCTGCACGTTCAGCGCGCGCAGCACCAGCTGATGCCCCTGCTCCGCCGATTGATGCGAGGCCAGCAGGAATGGCTGGCACGTCGGGTTGAGGCGCACTGCTGCCAGCGCCGCGACCGACACGATGAAGCCGTCGATCAATACAGGGATGCGGCGCTGTGCGGCCGCGATGATCGCGCCGCAGATCGCCGCGATTTCGAGGCCACCGACGCTGCACAGGATCTTTTCGGGCGTCGCACCCGCAACGCCATGGCACGCGATCGCAGCATCGATCACGCGCACCTTGTGCGCGCGGCCGGCCGCATCAACGCCGGTGCCACTGCCAGCGATCTCCTCGGCGCTCACGCCAAGCAGGCTCGCCGCTATCGCCGCCGAGGTCGTGGTGTTGCCGATGCCCATCTCGCCGAAGATCAGGAGATCGGGCTGACCTGCCTCCGTCCGCGCAACGGCGCGCTGGCCGGCCTCGAAGGCAAACGCCAGCTCCTCCGGCGTGAGCGCAGCTTCGACACTGAAATCGCGCGTACTGCTGCGCGGCTTGTCGGTGACGATGCCCGCCATCTCTTCCTGCGCCAGCGTGCCGGCGTCGACGACCTCCAGGTTTGAGCCAAGATCGCGCGCCAGCACCGAGATCGCGGCGCCGCCCGACGCGAAGTTCGCCATCATCGCGATGGTCACGGCTTGCGGATAAGCCGACACGCCCTGTGCAACGATGCCGTGATCACCGGCGAAGATGACGATCGGCACCCGCGCGGCACGAGGCTGCTCGGTCGCCTGCAGGCCCGCAAGCTCGATTGCGAGCTGCTCGAGCCGGCCAAGCGCGCCGGCCGGCTTCGTCAGCTGCGCCTGCCGCGCGACCGCCGCCTCGCGGTGGACCGCGGAGATCTCTGGGCATTTCCGGTAGACCCATTCAGGGAGCATGATGCCTCGCTTGCCTCACGGCCTGCGCTTGAGAATGTAGCTGTCCATGATCCAGCCGTGCCGCTCTCGCGCCGCTTGCCGCACAGCGACGATGCGCGAGCCGGTCTCGGCCAGCGCGCCCGACATGACGATCTGGTCGGGCATACCGAGATAGGCGCCCCACCAGATGTGGAGCCCCGCAGGATCGAGCGACTGGAACGCCGTGCCGCCGTCGAGCATCACCACGACGGTATCGACACCTTGCGGCCAGCCGCCCTCCCGCAAGCGGCGTCCGGTCGTGACCAGGAACGGTTCGCCGATATCGTTGAGCGGCAGCGCATGCGCCGCGCACAGCGCCTGGATCGAGGTGATGCCGGGCACGACCTCGATCTTCGGCGAAGGATTGAGCCGCCGTGCGATGCGCAGCGAGGAGTCGTAGAGCGAGGGATCGCCCCAGATCAGCAGCGCGACCTTGCCGTCGCCTGCGAGGTGGCTGGCGATCGTCCGCGACCAGGTCGCAGCGACGGCATCGTGCCAATCGTCCACGCCCTTGCGGTAATCCGCCTCGTCCGCATCGCGCACGGGAAGATCGAACTCGGCGATGCGCGTCTTCTCGTTTGCAAGCACCTCCGCGCAGATCGACCGCCGTAAGTCCGCGAGATCAGACTTTGCCGCTCCCTTGCGCGGGATCAGGACGAGATCAGCGTCGTTGATGGTGCGGATCGCGGCGCGCGTGAGCTGCCCGGGATCGCCGCAGCCGATGCCTATCACGGAGAGCGTCATCATGACGGATAGTCCCCCGCGAGCGCACCGAACAGGATCACGGCGGCCGTGGAAGCAGCACCGCCGCGCGCAAGCTGCTCGGCGAGCTCGGCGATCGTAGTGCGCACCAGACGCTCGTCGGGCCGCCCGAGGGATTCGGCGAACAGCGCCGGCGTATCCGAGGCGAGGCCATGTTCGATCAATCTTGCGGCAAGGGCCGGGAAGGTGCGCCGGCCCATATAGACCACGGTCGTCGCTTCGGGATCAGCCAGCGCCGCCCAGTTCAGGTTGGGCGGCAGTTCGCCGGTGACGTCGGCCCCGGTGACGAACTGCACCCGGCGCGAGGTGTGGCGCCGGGTCAGGGGAATGCCGGCTTGCGCGGCGGCGACGCAGGCCGAGGTCACGCCGGGAATGATCTCGTAGCCGATGCCGGCATCGCGCAGCGTTTCAAGCTCCTCCTCGAGCCGGCCGAAAATGCCGGCGTCGCCCGACTTCAGCCGCACAACTCGCACGCCGGTCGCGGCATAGTCGACCAGGAGGCGGTTGACGTGGTGCTGTTTCGTCGAGGGCCGCCCTGCCCGTTTCCCAACCGCGACGAGATTGGCGCCGGGCCGGGCGAGGTCGAGGATCGCGCCCGAAGCAAGGTCGTCATAGAGCACGACGTCTGCCTCGCGCAGCCGCGCGGCACCTTTGAGCGTGAGAAGCTCGGGGTCGCCGGGGCCGGCGGAAACGAAAGTGACAAAACCGCTCACCGGTCCTCCGCGATCAGATGGAAGAACGTGCCGGTGGCATGGCCGCGCCGCGAGCCGGTCTCGGCGATGACGGCACCCGTTGCGTCATGCACGACCGCCAGGGGCGTATCTGGCTGCGCGACGATCGTCGAATAGTGGAATTCGTGGCCGCGCAGGCGCGCGCCCACCTGATGCCCCGGCATCGGCGCGGCGAGCGCTGCGAGACGATAGCCCAGATGCATGCGGCGCTTGGCAAAGCTCGTCTCCAGTCCGAGCAGGCCTGTCATCTCATGGCGGACACCATCGGCGTCGGTCAAGGCGGCCCCTAGCACCATATAGCCTCCGCATTCGCCGTGCACTGGTCGCGTTTCGGCGAAGGCAGTCAGGCCGCTGCGAAAGCGCGCATTGGCCGCGATCTTCCCGGCATGAAGCTCGGGATAGCCGCCGGGCAACCAGCAGACATCGGCACTCGGATCAGGACCTTCATCGGCAAGTGGCGAGAATGTCGAGATCTCGGCGCCAGCCGCGCGCCAGGCTTCCAGCATATGCGGATAGACGAACGAGAATGCCGCATCGCGGGCAAGCGCAATGCGCTGGCCGGGCGGCGTCACGTTGAGGCCGTTCGCGGCAGGTTGCGGCGACCAGGCGGCGGCCGACCGCAGCACCGCATCGAGATCGACATGCTCGGCCACGAAGCGCGCGGCCTCGTCGATCAATTTTCCAATCTCGACCTGCTCCTCGGCCTGCACCAGGCCGAGATGTCGCTTCGGCAGGCTGATCTCAGCATGGCGCGGCAATGCGCCGAACACGGCGATGCCGGCCTCGTTGAGCGCACGCCGCACGAGATCTTCGTGGCGCGGGCTGGCAACGCGATTGAGCACGACGCCCGCAAGACGTACGCCGGCGCGGTAATCACGAAGACCAGTAGCGATGGCAGCCGCCGTCTGCGCCTGTCCGGATGGATCGATCACCAACAGCACCGGCCAGCCCAGCATCTCCGCGATATCGGCTGTGGCGCCGGTGCCGGAGACACCGCGCGCAGCGACACCGTCGAACAGGCCCATCGAGCCCTCGGCGAGCACGACATCGGCGTCAGTGCCGCGGCTGACAAGATGCGCGATCGTCGCGCGATCCATGGCCCAGCTATCGACATTGACGGAAGCGCGTCCCGTGGCGGCAGCATGGAAGGCGGGATCGATGTAGTCAGGCCCGCTCTTGAAGCACTGCACGTTCAAGCCGCGATTGCGCCAGGCCCGTGCGAGCGCCAGCGTCAGCGTGGTCTTGCCGACGCCGGAGGCCGGCGCGGAGATGACGAGGCCTGCCGCCATCACGACACCTCTGGAAAGCGCGGCTCGGCGCCGACCGGCCGATAGCGGCGATCGTAGTCGGCGGCATAGAGGCGGCTCTCGTCAAAATCTGCCGAGCCGAGTGTCCTGCCGACCAGGATCAGCGCAGTGCGCTCCATCTCGGCGCCAACGGCAGCATCGAGCGTTGCAAGCGTCGCACGGACGATGCGCTGGTCCGGCCAGCTCGCACGCCAGACGATCGCAACCGGGCAGTCCGCGCCGTAATGCGGCGTGAGATCGGCGACGACCTTGTCGAGCAGATGGATCGACAGATGGATAGCAAGCACTGCTCCGGTTGCGGCGAATGCGGCGAGCTTCTCGCCCTCGGGCATCGCGCTGGCGCGGCCCGGCGTGCGCGTCAGCACCACCGTCTGGGCGAGGCCGGGCAGCGTCAACTCGGCCTCCAGCGCGGCCGCGGCGGCCGAAAAGGACGGGACGCCAGGCGTCACCGTAGTGGGAATGCCGAGCGCGCGGAGGCGGCGGAGTTGCTCGCCCATCGCCGACCAGATCGAGAGATCGCCGGAATGCAGGCGGGCGATGTCTTTGCCCTCCGAGTGTGCGGCAGCGATCTCCGCGACGATCTCGTCGAGCGAGAGCGGCGCGGTGTTGACGATGCGCGCGCCGGGCGGGCAATGCGCCAGCACGCCCTCGGGCACCAGCGAGCCGGCATAGAGGCAGACCGGACAGGCTGCGATCAGGTCACGACCACGCAGCGTCAGCAAGTCGGGAGCCCCCGGCCCTGCACCGATGAAATGCACCGTCATGCGCCGTCTCCTTCCGCGATCGCCGCGGTCGCGGTGTGATCCCGCGAGACCGCGCGCGTCGCAATCAATCGCGCACGAGGACCGGCTGCCGCGAGGGCCGAGGCTTCGGCGACTGATCCCGTTCCGAACTTTTCCGCAATGAGCGCCGACTGCGTCGGCGTGTCGATACTGGCCAGCATTTCGGCCGGAACAGCCCTGATCGGCACACCGCATTCGCGCGCGAGCTGCTTCAGCACCTCCGCATCGGCCTTGTCGCTGACAGTCGCCACCGCCGAGAGGCCTTCGGAACCGCCGGCCGCCAGGAGCGCCTCGCGCAGCGAAGCCAGCGTGACATCCCGCTTGAATCCGAGTCCGGCAACCATCATCGGACCACGCTCCATTGCACCACAGGCCGTGCCGCCTCCCAGGACCGGTAGCGGCCGAGCGGGCCCACATGAGCAATCTCGGCCCGCATCAACTCGCCGCCGTGGCGCTGATGCAGCTCGCCAAGCAGCGCTTCCGTTTCCAGCGTCACCGCGTGCGCGACGAGCCGCGTCCCCGGCGAAAGCCGCGACCAGATGGCATCGAACATCGCGATGTCGAGGCCGCCGCCGATGAAGACGGCATCCGGCGCGTCCAGCGCAGCGAGAGCTTCGGGCGCATTCGCCGCGATAACCGTGATCCGATGCGACAGTCCGAACGCCGCGGCATTGCTGTGGATGTTCGCAGCGCGATCCTCACGTGTCTCGATAGCGGTCGCCATCCCGCCGCACAACGCCCATTCGACCGAGATCGACCCCGAGCCGGCACCGATATCCCATAACCGTTCGCCGGGACGCGGCGCCAGCGCCGAAAGCGCGAGCGCGCGCACCGGCCGCTTGGTGATCTGGCCGTCATGAACGAAGAGATCGTCTGAAAGTCCCGTGCTGCGGGGAATGCCCTGTGTGCCCTTTGCCTCAACCGCCACCGTGACCAGGTTTCCAGCGAGATCACCCGCAAAACTATCGGCGCGATATTCCCTGATGCTTTCGCGCGGCCCGCCAAGCGCGGTGAGAGCCCAGAATGCCGAGGCGCCCCATCCGCGCTCTGTCAGCCATTTCGCGATATCACTGGCCGCCTTCGCGTCTCGCACAAGGCAAATGATGCGCGCACCTCGCGCCAGATGCGGCACGAGGCGCTCGAACGGCGCGGCGTGAAGCCCAAGGCATGCGACGGATTCGAGGCGCCAGCCGAGCCGTGCGGCGGCCAGCGAGAATGTCGACGGCGCCGAATGCGCGGTCCACTCGCCGGCACCGAGTTTATCGGCGAGGCTTGCGCCGGCGCCGTGCCAGAATGGATCGCCGGAGGCGAGCACCGCGGTCGGCCGGCCACGGCAGCTCAGCACGACGTCGGCGTCGAACGGCACCGGCCATGGGCGACCGCGCCCGGTCACGCCGGCAAGCGCGAGATGGCGTTCGCCGCCGAAGACAGTTTCGGCATCGTCAAGCGCCTTTCGACTTGCCTCGGACAGCCCGGCAAGGCCATCTTCGCCGATACCGATGATGGTCAGCCAGGGATCAGCCATGACGCGCGCGCTCATTTTGGGCGGAACCGCCGATGCGAGCTTGCTCGCTGCGGAGATCGCGCGCGCCGGGCAGGACGCCATCTATTCGTATGGCGGACGCACCCGTGCGCCTGCCGATCAGCCGCTGCCGACCCGCATCGGCGGCTTCGGCGGCGTGAGCGGGCTTGCCGACTACATTCGCCGCGAAGCCATCACGCATGTGATCGACGCGACGCACCCTTTCGCTGCCGAGATGAGTCGTAACGCCGTTGATGCCTGCGCGGAAACCGGCACGCCGCTGATCGCGCTCGAACGCGCCCCCTGGACCAGGGCACCCGGCGACAACTGGATCGAAATTCCTGATGTCAACGCCGCGGTGGCAGTGCTGCCGGAGGCGCCGGCAAAAGTCTTCCTCGCCATCGGCCGCCAGCACATCGCGCCGTTCGCGGCGAAGCCGCAGCATACCTACACGCTGCGTTTCGTCGATCCGCCCGAAACGCCGCTGCTCTTCTCCGCAGATGTGATCGTGTCGCGCGGGCCGTTCACGCTTGACGGTGAGCTTGAGATGATGCGCAGGCGCGGCATTACGTGGATCGTCGCCCGCAATTCCGGCGGCGACGGCGCGCGCGCCAAGATCGACGCGGCCCGCATGCTCGGCCTGCCCGTGATCATGATCTCGCGGCCGCGACGGCCCGAACGGTTGCGGGTCGAGAGCGTGGCCGAGATCATGCAGTGGCTCGGTCATCGGACCTGCCTCGGCGCGTAGACCCAACGGCCGACCCGGCGTGTCTGCGAGTTGCCGACGATCACCAGCGTGCGCATGTCGGCCATCTCGGGTGTCGCTTCGTTCAGCGCCACTGTTTCAATCCTCTCGTCAGCGGCACTGATCGCGCGCGCGAAGATCACGAGACGCTCGCCACAACCGGCGTCTCTCAGCACCGCGAGCGCGCGCCCAAAACCCTCCGGCCTGCTCGCCGAACGGGGATTGTACATTGCGATCGAAAAATCGGCTTCCGCGGCGAGCCGCAGGCGCTTCTCGATCATCGCCCATGGTTTGAGATTGTCGGAGAGGTTGATCGCGCAAAAATCATGGCCGAGCGGCGCGCCGGCACGCGCGGCCGCCGCCAGCATCGCGGTGATGCCCGGCAGCACGCGGATCGGCAGCTCCCGCCATTGCGGCGCCTGTTCGAGCGCCTCGAACACGGCGGAGGCCATCGCGAAGACGCCGGGGTCGCCGGAGGAGACGACGACGACCTGACCGCCTTCGGCGGCAAGCCGCAGGGCCTCGCTCGCACGCTGCAGCTCTTCGCGATTGTCCGAGGGATGCAGCTTGAGCCCCGGTCGCGGCGGCACGCGCGCAACGTAGGGCGCGTATCCCAAAATGTCGGTCGCGGAGGCAAGCGCGGCGGAAACCTCCGGCGTCACCAGCGCATCGCTGCCCGGCCCGAGGCCCGCGATGGTCAGCGTGCCCGTCATTCGGCGGCGTCCAGATGCCGGCCCTTGCCGTGCACCAGCACGATCGCGAAATAAGGACAGTCGGCGGCATCGATATCAGCGAGACGCACCACGCGCTCGCCCGGCATGGTGCCGCGCTCGACCAGCCAGGCGTCATCCAGCCGGCCGGCGGATGCGAGCGCGCGGCGCACTTTTGCGAGATTGCGTCCGGTCTTCATGATGACGAGCGCATCGGAATCCCGCATGCGCCGTTCGAGCTCGTCCTCGGTCAGCGTGCCCATCAGCACCGTCGTCACATCGTCGCCGAGCGCGATCGGCTCGCCGACGCCATTCCAGCAGCCGACCATGCCGGGAATGCCGGCGATCACCTCGATCTCGACACGGCGCTGCAGGCGCATGTGCAGATGCATGAACGAGCCGTAGAAGTAAGGATCGCCCTCGCAGAGCACGACAACGTCGACCGCGCGCGCCAGCCGCGCCAGGCGCTCCGCCCATTCATCGTAGAAACCGGCCAGCAGCTGGACGTATTCTCGGCTGTCGAAGGCGATCTCCGTCGTAACAGGATATTCCATGGGATATTCGGTGACGTCGGCAGCGAGCATGCCCTCGACGATGCGCCGCGCCTGACCCGGCCTGCCCTTCTTGCGGAAGTAGGCGACATGCTTCGCACCGCGCACCGTCCGGTCCGCGCGCACGCTCATCAGGTCAGGATCACCGGGGCCGAGGCCGCAACAGATAATGCGTCCCATGTCTATTCGCTCCGGCTCGCCAGCGCATTCACGGCGGCGACCGTGATCGCGGAGCCGCCGAGGCGGCCCTCGACCGTCAGCGCCGGCACCGGCGGATCGGCCATCAGCGCGGCCTTGGATTCCGCCGCGCCGACGAAGCCGACGGGACAGCCGATGATGGCCGCGGGCCGCGGGCAGTTCCGGTCCTCCAGCATGTTGAGGAGATGAAACAGCGCGGTCGGCGCGTTGCCGATCGCAACGATCGCACCATCGAGATGCGGCCGCCACAACTCCAGCGCCGCAGCCGAGCGCGTGTTGCGCATCGATTGCGCGAGCGCGGGAACGGCCGCGTCGCCAAGCGTGCAGATGACGGCGTTGGCCGCGGGAAGTCTCGCGCGCGTAATTCCTTCCGAGACCATGCGCGCGTCGCACAGGATCGGCGCGCCCTTCTGCAAGGCCGCACGCGCAGCGGTCGCCATCCCGGGCGTGAAGCGGATATGCGCCTCCAGGCCGACCATGCCGGCAGCGTGGATCATCCGCACCACGACCTGCTCCTCGTCAGGCGTGAAGCGGGCAAGATCCGCCTCGGCCCGGATGGTCGCAAAGGATTGCCGGTAGATCGCCGCACCATCGGTCTCATAAAGATGCGGCATCAGTTCCCTCCGACCAGAATAGAGGGATCGCTGACGATGTCAGCGCCGTTTAACCCGCGCAGGACCGGCTCATCGCGCGTCGTGCCGTCGCGGACGAGATCGAAGCCGGCGCTGGTCGCCACCAGCGTCACCGCCGAGGCGCCGGAACGGGCGCAGCCCTTGGCGCAGCCGGAGACGTGAAGCCGTGTATCGGCTGCGATGCGCGGCGCGAGCGCCGCCGCCAGCGCGCGCGTGTCGGCATGCGCCTCGCGGCAGCGCGGTGCGCCACTACAGGCTATGACGCGCAACGCCGGGTCATAAGGCTCGGTGATGAGGCCTGCCGCGCTCGACATCTCGCGCTTGCCCTCGCTCAAAACCATCCGCCATGGCGTCATCCGCAGTGCATGTCCGCAGCCGGCGAGCTGATGCAGCGTGGTATGAGGCATCTGCCCGAACGCGACGCCGACCATCGCGCCTTGCCGATAGTGCCCGGGCCGCGACGCCGCCATCACCGGCGCAGGCTCGGTCTCGCCGCTCAACGAGACCGGCAATTCCGCACCTGCTGCGATGTGTGCTGCCATGCGCCCTCGCCCGCCTTTGACGCCGCCGGAGATGATGAACCAGCTCGCGAGCGCAAGCGCCGTGCTCACGGCCTCTCCGCGCGCGACGGAGCGGCCGAGTCTTGCGCCATCGGCCCGCACCAAGAGACGGCCGCCATGATCGCGCTCGATGCGCACATCGGCGGAATCGCCGGCCAGCACGCGCGACCGTCCGTCATCGATGGCGAAACCGAACTTGGTGGGAAGCGGAAGTGCGCTGTCGGCAAGCGCCTCTTCGAGTTCGCCGGCGAGCGCTTGCGTCTCATCACCGGAGTTCCAGAACGGCGTGACCAGGATGTTGCGCCGCGCCTCGATGTCAGCGTCGGGGTCGAGCAGCCGCAGCCGCGCAAGACCGTCGAGCAGAGCCGGATGGCCCTGTTCGTCGACACCCCGGATCTGGAGGTTCGCGCGGCTCGTCACATCGATGAGACCGTTGCCGTAGCGTCCGGCGAGTTCGGCAAGGCCGGCAATCTGGCTTGCTTCGAGACGTCCACCGAACGGACGCACGCGGACCACGAGCCCGTCGCCCGATTGCATCGGACGCAGCGCGCCGGGACACCAGCCCTTGACCATGCAAGCGCTCATGACGCCTCCCGCAGCGCGGCCGCGATCGAATTGCGACGCGTTCGCCAGAGTGAGGCCTCATGCAGGCGCGTGAAACAGGTCTCCATCGCGGCGAGCGCGGCCGGATTTTCGCGTGCCATGAAGGCGCGGACGTCGTCATTGCCGAGCGTCGCATCGTAGTAGAGGTCGAACAGATGCGGCGGCACGGCATCCGCGAGATGGGCGAACGCGGCCATGTGTTCGAGCGTCGCGGTGATCTCGGCGGCCCCGCGAAAACCGTGGCGTATCATGCCGGCGATCCAGGCGGGGTTGGCCCCGCGCGCGCGGACGACCCGCGATATTTCCTCGGTCAGCGTGCGCGCATGCGGCTGGTCGGGACGCGTTGTGTCGAGGTGATAGAGCGATGGTCCAGCAGCACCGAGATGCGCTGCGGCCGCGGCAATGCCGGCTTCATGCGCGGCATAGTCGGCGGCGAGCAGAAGATCGGTCTCCGGCAAATCCTGGACATGGACGAAGGCATCGGCCGACGCGAGCCGCGACTCAATGCCGGCGCGATCGGGCTTGATCTCGCCATCGGCCGAGAACGCCCAGGACGATGCCGCCAACCAGGCTTCGCCCGCAGCGTCGCGCGTTTCCGGCGTGAAGGCATCCGGGATCGCAGAGAGGCCCACGCCGTATTGTCCGGGGCGCGGTGCGAACACGCGGGACGCGCGGTGGCGATACGGATTCTCGTCGCCTTCGTCCTCACGCGCTGCGAGCGCCTCGGCGGCGGCTTCGAACAATTGCGCAAGGCCGGAAAAAACATCACGGAACAGGCCCGACACGCGCAGCGTCACGTCGACACGGGGACGGCCGAGCTCAGCCGGCGCGGTGATGTCGTAGCCGGTCACGCGGCCGGAGGCGTGATCCCAGCGCGGTGCAAGGCCGGCCAGATGCAGCGCCATCGCAAATTCCTCGCCCGCGGTGCGCATCGTCGCCGAGCCCCAGAGATCGACCACCAGCCCCTTCGGCCAATCGCCGTGGTCCTGCAAGTGACGACGGAGCAGCTCTTCCGCGAGCTTGACGCCTTGCGCATGCGCCGACGGCGTCGGCACGGCGCGCGGATCGACGGCGAAGAGATTGCGCCCGGTCGGCAACACGTCCTGACGCCCGCGATAGGGCGAGCCCGACGGTCCCGGCGCAACGCGTTGCCCCGCAAGCGCGGCACGCAGCGCGTCACGCTCCGCTTCGCCGCAGGCGCCGCGGCCGAACACATGCAGGCCATCGCCGAACTGACTCTCCTTGAGATCGCAGACGAAACGATCGATCCGCGGGATCGCTTCGGCCGGCGCGGCGGATGCATCCAGACCAAGATCATCCTCGAGGCCCGCCGCACGCGCCTCGTCGCGGATCGCAGCAATCAGCCGCTGGCGTCGGGCGGGGTCGAGACCATCGGCGGTCGAATATTCGTCGAGCAGCCGTTCGAGCCGGCGCATGCCCTCCGGCACAGCGGACGCCGCAAGCGGCGGGGGCAGATGGCCGATTGTGACGGCACCTAAGCGCCGCTTGGCCTGCGCAGCCTCGCCGGGATCGTTGACGATGAAGGGATAGATGACGGGCAGATCGCCGATCAGGGCTTCCGGCCAGCAGCTTGACGACAGCGCGACGGATTTTCCGGGCAGCCACTCCAGCGTACCGTGTGCACCCATGTGCACGACGGCATCGCAGCCCTGCCCGCGGAGCCAGAGATAGAACGCGACATAGACGTGGCGCGGCGTCCGGGCGAGATCGTGATAATCGGAATCGCGCGTGATCACATCGCCGCGCTCCGGCTGAACCGCGATGATGGACTGGCCACATTGGATCGCGGCGAAATGGAAAGCGCCATCGCGGCAGCTCAGATCACTCTCCGGCGCACCCCAGGCTTGGGCGAGATCGTCCTGCAAGACCTGCGGAAGGCGCACAAGCGCTGCGCGGTAATCGGCGACACTCCAGGTCAATTGCCGCTTGAGCAGCGTCTCGCCGAGCGCCTGGACTGGCACAACATCGAGGCCAGCCTCCGCAAAATCGGACAACAATGCCTCGACCGAAGCCAGAGCATCGAGACCGACCGCATGCGCGATCTGGTGCGGGCGCCCCGGATAATTCGAGAGCACGATCGCCAGCCGCTTCTCGGCGGCCGGCTTCTCTGCAAGTATCCGCCAGGCCGCGACACGCGCGGCGACAGCCTTCACGCGTTCCTCATCGGGCCCGTGCGCAAGATGCGAAAATTGCAGATCGGGATCGCGCTGTGCTGCCAATTTGAAACTCACCACGCCCGCGAACAGGCGGCCGTCAACCTCGGGCAGCACCACATGCATCGCGAGGTCGCCGGGCGACAGGCCCCGCAGCGACTCCGCCCAGTCCTCGCGCCGCGCGGTCGAAAGCGCGACCTGGAACACCGGACACGATGCGGCATCGAACGGCGTCGTACCGTCGTCCACGATCGCGGAGAATGCCGTCGCATTGACGATCGCGGCGGGAGGATGCTTCGTCAGATGATCACGCAGCCAATCCGCAACGCCCGCGGCCTTCAGCGACGTAACGAACACGCCATACGCATCAAAGCCCTTCTCGCGCAGCGCGGCGATCAGGGCATCGACCGGACCGGTGTCCGCGGCGGTGAGATAGGAGCGATAGAAGGTCACGAGCGCACGCGGCCTGCCCTCGCCGTCCTTGGGCGCAGCGACGACGCCGCGCTCGGAATCGTAAAACCCCATCTCGGGCACGATCATCTCACCAACGACCGGACCGGCATAGAGGCCGGAGGCGAGCGCAAGCTGTGCGATCGCCGCTTGCGCCGCGACCGGACCGCCGGTGTCACAGAGCACCTTGAGCCGCCGCAGCGTCGAGACCGGCAAGGTCGAGTACGCGTCGAGCCGCGTGTCGTCGCGGCCATCGGCCGGCAGTACGGCGAGCACGATGTTGCGGTCCTTCGCGAGTTGCTGCAGGGCTGCGAGCCCATACGACCAATAGGACTCACCGCCGATCAGGCGCACCAGGATGCCACGCGCCTGCGCAAGGGTGCGCTCAATATAGGTGTCGACCGAAAGCGGATGACGCAGCTCCGCGAGATTGGCGAGCCGCAGTGACGGCAGGCTGTCGCGGCCGCGGCGCCAGCCGGCCGCGAACGCAGCCAGATCGGAGTCCGAATACGAGAGTATCACGAGGTCGGCCGGGTCCTGACCGATGTCCCTTGGCGTCGCGGTCTCTTCGAGCCCGCGACTCTCGCGGAAGACGACGTGCATCAGATCCCAGATCCCAAAAGACCAAATCCCGCCCTGATCGCGGCCTCGTCGATATCGCCGTGCTCGCCGATCACGACGAGTTTTGATTGCCTGATACCTGCCCCCCAGGGCTTGTCGAACTGGTGGCGCACGCGTTCACCAACCGCTTGCAGCAGCAGGCGCATCGGCTTGCCCGCGACCGCGATATAGCCTTTGGCGCGCAGCACGTTCTGCTCGCGCGCCAGACGCTGGACCGACGCGACCAACGTTTCGATGTCGGTAACCTCAGGAAGGTCGATCACGACAGAAGCAAAATCGTCGTGCTCGTGCTCTTCCTCGCCGTCATGATGCGAGGGACGCGCGGCGAGATCATTCTCGGCGGCAGCCCCGAGACCAAGGATGACGCGCGCATCGATCGCACCGTCCGTGATGGGCAGCATCGGCACGCGGCGCGGCATCTCGGCGGCGATCGCCGCCTTGGCAGCTTCAATGCCCACGCTTCCCGCAAGATCCGCCTTCGTCAACAGCACGATGTCCGCGCAGGCAATCTGGTCCTCGAACACTTCCGAGAGCGGCGTCTCGTGATCGAGATTCTCGTCCGCCGCGCGCTGCGCTTCGACCGCATCCGGATCCGGCGCGAAGCGGCCGGCGGCCACGGCCTCGGCGTCGGCGAGCGCGATCACGCCATCAACCGTGATGCGCGAACGGATCTCCGGCCAGTCGAACGCCTTGAGCAGCGGCTTTGGCAGCGCCAGGCCCGACGTCTCGATCAGGATGTGATCGGGCTTTACGGGCCGCGCCAGCAATTGCTCCATGGTCGGAATGAAATCGTCCGCGACGGTGCAGCAGATGCAGCCATTGGCGAGCTCGACGATGTTCTCCTCGGGGCAATTCGCATCGGCGCAGGATTTCAGGATCTCGCCGTCGACGCCCTCGCTGCCGAACTCGTTGACGAGCACCGCGAGCTTCTTGCCATTGGCATTGGCGAGCAGATGCTGGATCAGCGTCGTCTTGCCGGACCCGAGAAAACCCGTAACCACCGTGACCGGGACTTTTGCGAGCGAGTTCATTCAGCGGCCTCCGGCACGACGGCAATGGGGGGGAATGCGGGCAAGCGACTGCTTGCGAAAGATCTCGGGACGGCTGCGCCATGGCACGAGGCCGTCGGGCGCCGCCGCATAGGCCGCAGCGCCGGCGACCACGTCGCGCGCGTTCGCATCCGACAGGCGGCCGTAGACATAGGACCAACGGCCGGGCGCGCTGAGCGCGACCGAGCAGCCCTGGCTGCATGCCGAGAGGCATTCAACGGGAACCACATTGACGCCGTCGGGCACGCCGGCATCGAGGATCGCACCATGCAGGCGCTTGCCGGGCGTCGCCTCGCCCTCGCTAAGCGTCTCACCGGCACGGCAGGTGATGCAGACGTGAAGTGTGACGGTCATCGCCTCTTCCAGGATAATGAGCGGGAGGCGATGAGGCACACGGACCCTGGTATGTGAGGCCCGTTTCCCCGTCGCGGAACACCCCGTCCGCCGGTCCAGAATCGTCCGCGCAGGCAGGTCTCCCGGCTTGCGGAGCAGGGCTTTGCCCTTCGATCCCCGCCTTCCCGATCCCCTAGGGGATCAGTGGTTTCGGGCATCTCTCCGGTCACGGTCGCGGGGGCGGCTGCGTTTTGGACTCAAATCTTGCCGATTCGAACCCTATCGCATTCCCTCTTCGCCTGTCATAGGACAGGAACCTGCGCCGGGCCACCATTTGCCCCCCGCCGCCACTTGTCAAGCCGAAGGAGCCGTCCGATGACATCTGAACCGGATACCCAAACGGCCGAGGACACCGACGCCCGGCACAATGCGAAAATGGCGAAGATCAAGGTCGCCCGCGACAAGATCATGGCAACCAAGAGCGGCGAGAAGGGCCTCATCATCGTCCACACCGGCGCCGGCAAGGGCAAGTCCTCCTCGGCCTTCGGCATGATCGTTCGCTGTGTCGCCCATGGCTTCCCCTGCGCAGTCGTGCAGTTCATCAAGGGTGCCTGGGATACCGGCGAACGGCGTCTGCTGACCGGCCATTTCGGCGATCTCTGCCAGTTCCATGCGATGGGCGAAGGTTTCACCTGGGAGACGCAGGACCGCGCCCGCGACATCGCCGCCGCACGCGCCGGCTGGGAAAAGGCCAAGGAGCTGATATCAGATTCCAACTTGCGCATGGTCGTGCTCGACGAGATCAACATCGCGCTCCGCTACGACTATCTCGATATCGCGGAGGTCGTCGATTTCCTCAAGACACAGAAGCCACCGATGACGCATGTCGTCCTCACCGGGCGCAACGCAAAGGACGAGTTGATCGAGATCGCTGATCTCGTCACCGAGATGACACTGGTCAAGCACCCCTTCCGCTCCGGCATCAAGGCGCAAGCCGGCGTCGAGTTCTGAAGACGCTGGCCATGGCGCGCGCATTGATGATCCAGGGGGCCGGCTCGGACGTGGGCAAGTCGCTCCTCGTCGCCGGCCTTGCGCGCGCATTTACGCGCCGCGGCCTGCGCGTGCTCCCCTTCAAGCCACAGAACATGTCGAACAACGCGGCCGTCACCGTCGACGGCGGCGAGATCGGCCGCGCCCAAGCGCTGCAGGCGCTCGCCGCCGGCGTCGAGCCGCACACCGATATGAACCCGGTGCTCCTGAAGCCCGAGACCGATGTCGGCGCGCAGGTGATCGTTCAGGGAAAGCGCGTCACGACCACGCGTGCGCGCGAATATGCGACACTGAAGCCTTCGCTGATGGGCGCGGTGCTGGAGAGTTTTGAGCGGCTGAAGGCGCGCGCCGATCTCGTGCTGGTCGAAGGCGCCGGCAGTCCGGCCGAGGTGAACTTACGCAAAGCCGACATCGCCAATATGGGTTTTGCGCGCAAGGCCGATGTACCCGTCGTGCTCGTCGGCGACATCGACCGTGGCGGCGTCATCGCACAGCTCGTCGGTATCAAGACGGTGATCGACCCCGACGATGCCGCGATGATCCGGGGTTTTGTCATCAACAAGTTCCGCGGCGATCCCACGCTGTTCGACCACGGCTACAGGCTGATCGAAGCGAAAACTGCCTGGCGCGGCTTTGGCGTGCTACCCTGGTTCGCACGCGCGGGCGAGCTGCCGGCCGAGGACGCGCTGGGTCTGAGTGACGCGCGAAAGCCGGGCCAGTGCAAGATCGCATGCCTTGCGCTGTCGCGGATCGCCAATTTCGACGATCTCGATCCGCTCAAGCTCGAGCCGAGCGTCGATCTCGTGATGGTGCGTCCCGGCGAAGCTATCCCCGGCGACGTGCGCCTCGTCATCATCCCCGGCTCCAAGTCCACGCACGGCGATCTCGCCTTCCTGCGCGCACAGGGCTGGGACATCGATCTCCTGGCGCATCACCGCAGGGGCGGCCACGTGCTCGGCCTCTGCGGCGGCTATCAGATGCTCGGGCAGAGCGTCGCCGACCCCGACGGGATCGAAGGTCCTGCGGGCGACACGCCGGGCCTCGGCCTTCTGGATGTCGCGACGGTGATGAGCCCGCAGAAAACGCTGACGCGTGTTACGGCCGTGCATGCCGCCACGGATCAGCCGATCGAGGCCTACGAAATCCACATCGGCCGAACCGACGGGCCGGACCGCGTCCGCCCGTTTGCGAGACTGAACGGCGAGCCGGAAGGCGCGATCTCGATCGATGGCCGTGTGCAGGGCAGCTATTTGCACGGCCTGTTCACGTCGGATGATTTCCGCAAGGTATTTTTGGCAAAGCTCGACATTACCGCCGGCGACGAGCCCTATCACGCGAGGGTCGAGAGCGCGCTCGATGCGCTCGCCGATCACATCGAAACCCATCTCGACGTCGAAGGCCTGCTCGCGCTAGCGCGTTAGCACTTCGGCGAGGCGTGCCCATTCGGATTCACTGCCCGGAAGCCCAAGGCGTAGCCATGTTGGCTTCTGCGCAAAGACGCGCGACCAGATCTGGCCGCGCGCCAACCTCTCCTGGGCGGCAAGCGCGTCAGCCGTCTCGTAGAGACGAAACAGCGGCGTGCCGCCAACCAGCACCCAACTCTGCGCTCGCGCCATGTCGTCGAGGCGGACACAGTCGCGTGCGAGCCGCTCTGACGTGCCCTTGGCCCAGGCGTCGTCACGCAATGCGCGACAGCCGATTGCGATCGCTGCTCCAGAGACCGGCCATGGACCCGACGCCGTCGCGAGCCTGGCGATCTCGGCCGCATTACCGATCGCGAACCCAAGCCTCAGGCCGGCAAGACCATAAAACTTTCCGAACGAGCGCAGGACCAGCAGTCCCGGCCGATCCGCTTCGGGGGCTAGCGACAGCTGCGGAACGGCGTCGGCAAAACTCTCGTCGATGACGAGTCGACCGACGCGTGGCAGCAGCGCCAGCAAATCCTTTGGCGCAAAACACCGGCCATCGGGATTGTTGGGATTGACGATAACCGCGAGATCCGCGCCTGCCAGCGCGTCGAGCTCCCCGACCTCCTGGACATCCCAGCCCGCAGCCGACAGCACCCCTGCATACTCATTATAGGTTGGCGCCAGGATGCGCGCGCGGCCGCGTGGCGTCAGCTGTGGCAGCAGTTGAATGGCGGCCTGCGCTCCGCCCATCGCGACGAGCGCCGCGCTCGTGCGATAGGCATGCCGGGCCGCCTGATGCAGGGCCTCGATCTCGGCACGCGACGGCAGCGCGCTCCACGCGCGCGAGCTCACCTCGCCCACCGGATAAGGCAGCCGGTTGATCCCGGTCGACAGATCGATCCAGTCTTCCGCGCGCCCACCGAAACGCCGCTGGGCCAGATCGAGATTTCCACCGTGCTCGCGCATGTCCTTTTCTTTCACGCGAAGGCGAGGATCGCAAGCATTCCGGCAAGCAGCAACATGGCGCGACGGTAGAGCATCAGTCCCTCACCGATGTCGGCGGCGAGCGGATCGCGACCGCCTTCGTTGAGCCAGGGCTCGTTGGTGATGCTGCCGTGATAGATGCGCGGGCCGCTGAGCCGCACACCGAGCGCACCGGCCATCGCCGCTTCCGGCCAGCCGGCGTTGGGCGAACGGTGACGGCGTGCATCCCGCGTCATGCACGACAGCGCCTCAGATCGCCGCGGCGCCAGAAGCACGAAAAGAAAGCCGGTCAGGCGCGCCGGAATGAAATTGGCGACGTCGTCGATCCGCGCTGCAGCCCAGCCGAAGGCTTCGTGACGTTCGCTGCGATGTCCGATCATGGAGTCGAGCGTGTTGATCGCCTTGTAGCCGACGATGCCCGGCAAGCCGAACAGCGCACCCCAGAACACGGGTGCCACGATGCCGTCGGACGCGTTCTCCGCGAGACTCTCGATTGCCGCGCGCGCGATGCCGGCTTCATCGAGCGCCTTGGGATCACGGCCGACGATGCGCGAGACCGCGACGCGTGCGGCAGCAATGTCGCCATTCAGCAAAGGCTTTGCGACGGCCGCGACATGATCATACAGCGAGCGCAGTGCGACCAGCGGCCACGCCAGGACACCCACCAGCACGATCTGGATCCAGCCCGACGGAAGCAGGGACTGAAGCACCCAACCAAGCAAAACGGAGAGCGCAATGACCGCGAGCGCGCCGGCAATGCCCGCGGCGCGGCGAAATGCCGGCGGGTCGGACGCGCGATTCCAGGCGGCGTCGATAGCCGCGATCAGCCGGCCCAGCCAGGTCACGGGATGGCCGATGCGCGCGAACAGCCACGACGGCCAGCCCAACAGGGCATCCACCGCCATCGCCACCACCATCGCGCCCGCAAACCCCACGCACGTCTCCCGTCTCACCCCGCCCCTGTTGCGCAAGACGGCGGCCGAGCGCAAGCCCCTGACTGACTGATTTCGGCTTTGTCTTTGGCCGCGTTTGGTGATTAGTGCTGGCCGACAGGAGGGTTTCATGGCGGTCATCTTGATCACGGGCGGAGCGCGATCGGGCAAGAGCGCCCGGGCCGAGGCGCGCGCGCGCAGCTTTCCGGGCCAGCCCGTCTACATCGCCACTGCCGAGGCGCTCGATGCCGAGATGGAAGCGCGCATCGCAAAGCATCGTGCCAAGCGCAAGGCCGTCGACTGGATCGAGCGGGAAGTGCCACTTGATCTTCTGCAGGAACTGATCGCAACCGACGGCGGCGGCCCAAGGCTCGTGGACTGCCTGACCTTGTGGCTCTCCAACATGATGCATGCGGAGCGTGACTGGGAACACGAGGTTATGAAACTCGCCGCCTTCCTGGGCGGCCAGAAGAGCCCCGTCGTCTTTGTCACCAATGAAGTCGGCCTCGGCATCGTGCCCGACAATGCGCTGGCGCGCAGCTTTCGCGATGCCGCCGGGATCATGAACCAGATCATCGCGGCGGTCGCCGACGAGGTCGAGTTCGTCGTCGCCGGCTTGCCGATGAAGCTGAAATGATGCCGCGCGCCGGATTCTTACGGGACGTTATTGCCGATCTCAGGATCGCAGCATCCTTCGTCACGATCGTGCCGGTGGCATCGTCGAAGCCGGTCGAGGACGGCGCCGTCGCGCGCGCAACCTGGGCGCTGCCTGTGGCCGGGCTGGTGGTCGGTCTTGCAGGCGGCGCGGTCTATGCGGTCGCGAGCAAGCTGGGATTGACGCCGACAACGGCCGCCCTGCTCGCGCTGGGCACGACCATCTTCATCACCGGCGCGCTGCACGAAGACGGCCTTGCCGATACCGCTGACGGACTCGGTGGCGGCCGGACGCGCGAACGTAAGCTCGAGATCATGCGCGACAGCCGGATCGGGACCTATGGCGGCTGCGCGCTGCTGCTGTCGCTCGGCCTGCGCTGGAGTGCGCTCGCGGCAATCGTCAGTCCGTGGGCAGTGATGCTCGCGCTGTGCGCAGCGCATGCCGCGGCGCGCGCAGGCGTGCCGGCCTTCA
>NZ_LGHL01000286.1 GCF_001908205.1 Bradyrhizobium sp. NAS80.1 | reverse complement strand
GCTCGCTCTCATTGCCGTCGCCAGGAAGCTGTTGACGGTCCTCAACGCCATTATGCGCGACAGGAAGCCGTACCTACAGACCAGGTCAACATAACAGTTGCCGGCTCTGCGGAGCAGCGTTACCAGGACGATGCTACGCATCGCCCAGGCTGCACCGCGTCCGGGACACGATAGTTGTACTGGATGTTTCCCATGAATCTCTTCCGCCTTCTTCAAGCCCGCGCTTCCGCCGGCAAGCCCGTCCGTGTCGCGCTGATCGGCGCCGGCAAATTCGGCTCGATGTTCCTCGCGCAGGTGCCGCACACGCCGGGGCTGGAAGTGCCTGTCATCGTCGACATCGACCGCGACCGTGCGCGCGAGGCGTGCCGCACGGTGGGGTGGGACGAGGCGCGGATCGCCGCGACCGTCTTCACCGATGACGGTGCCCGCGCCATTGCGGGCGGCGCAATGGATGTGGTGGTGGAGGCGACCGGCAATCCCGCGGTCGGCATCCGCCACGCGCGCGCCGCGATCGCGGCGGGCAAGCATATTGTGATGGTCAATGTCGAAGCCGACGTGCTGGCGGGCCCCCTGCTCGCCGAAGAGGCGCGCAAGGCGGGCGTGGTCTATTCGCTCGCCTATGGCGACCAGCCGGCGCTGACGGCCGAGATGGTCGACTGGGCGCGTGCCACGGGCTTTCGTGTCGTCGCTGCCGGCAAAGGCACAAAATATCTGCCGGCCTATCACGACGTGACGCCTGATGGCGTCTGGCAGCACTACGGCCTGACAGCCAGCGAAGCGCAGTCTGCCGGCATGAATCCGCAGATGTTCAACTCCTTCCTCGACGGCACCAAATCGGCGATCGAGATGGCCGCGATTGCCAACGCCTGCGGGCTCGACGTGCCCGCGAGCGGGCTGCTGTTTCCGCCCTGCGGTGTCGACGACCTGCCGCACATCATGCGGCCGCACAATATGGGCGGCGTGCTGGAACGATCCGGCGTGGTGGAAGTGGTCTCCTCGCTCGAGCGCGACGGCCGCCCGGTGTTTCGCGACCTGCGCTGGGGCGTGTACGTCGTGCTGGAGGCGCCGAACGACTACGCCGCCGATTGCTTCAAGCAATACGGCCTGAAGACCGACGCCAGCGGACGCTTCGCCGCGATGTACAAGCCATACCACCTGATCGGGCTGGAGCTGAACATCTCGGTGCTCTCGGCCGCGCTTCGGGGTGAGCCGACCGGACAGCCCTATGGTTTCCGCGGCGACGTCGCCGCCGTGGCAAAGCGAAACTTGCGCGCCGGCGAGATGCTGGATGGCGAAGGTGGCTACACGGTGTGGGGCAAGCTGGTGCCGGCTGCAGCGAGCCTGAAGGCGAGCGCCCTACCGATCGGCCTGGCGCATCGCCTCAAGCTCGAGCACGACGTCGCGCATGGCGAGATCGTGCGCTGGAGCGATGTCGAATTCGACGCCAACAACGAGACCATCAAGACGCGCAAGGCGATGGAAGCGGCGTTCGCCAGGGAGGGTTAGGGCGCGTACTCATAGATCTATCGTTTCAGCTTCGGACGCGGCGAGATCCGTTTGCGCTCCGATGCGGACATGCGAGGCACGCTTGGTCTTGTCCGCTTAGGGGCCCAGAACCGGAAGTCGACAATCAGGATCACAAGGCCCGTAACCCAACTGTGATGCAGGCATTTAAGGCGGCGCGCATTCGCGCTCTTTCCAAATCCCAGACAAACCTCGGTCAGTGCGGCTGACGCGTTTCAACTTAGCCGCAACGACCGTAAGAGCCCGTTTGGTGCTGCGGTCTGATCCGTCGTAGAGTATGGGTGGGTTGGTGGGCCATGGTGCGGGCCATGGTGCAAGAGCGGGTTCGAGTCGAGCGTAGATTATCGGCGATCTTGGCCGCCGACGTGGCTGGCTATTCTCGGCTCATGCACAATGACGAAGAGGCGACCCACGCCAAGCTGACGGCACTCCTCGCCGGAGGTGTCGAGCCCGCGATTGCGCAGCACGGCGGCCGCATCGTGAAGAACACCGGCGACGGGTTTTTGGCGGAGTTTCCAAGTGCGGTCGAAGCGGTGCGGGCTGCCATGCAGTTCCAGTCCCGCATCAACGAACTTACCAGCGACGATGCGGAAGACAGGCGCATTCTCTTCCGTGTGGGGCTCAATATTGGCGACATCATCGTCGAAGCCCATGACATCTTTGGAGACGGTGTCAACATCGCGGCGCGGCTCGAGAGCATCGCCGAACCCGGGGGCATCTGTATCTCTCAGACTGTCTTCAATCACGCGCGCGACAAGGTGCCTTTCGATGTCGAGGAAGCGGGCGAGCAAACTCTGAAGAACATCGCCCGGCCTGTCCACGTTTACCGCATCATCATCGACGCCGGCCCGCGGACTGCGACGCCTAAACGCGAGGTTCCGGCGCTCGCGTTGCCTGACAAACCGTCTGTCGCCGTGCTGCCGCTGACCAATATGAGCGGCGACCCCGAGCAGGAATTCGTCTCCGACGGTATAGCCGAAGATGTGATCACGGCGCTATCGCGCTATCCCTCGTTGTTCGTCATCGCGCGGAACTCGTCGTTCACTTACAAAGGGCGAGCAGTTGATGTGAGACAGGTCGGGCGCGAGCTCGGCGTCCGCTACGTGCTTGAAGGTAGCGTGCGCAAGGCCGGCAGCCGGATCCGCGTGACCGCGCAGCTCATAGAGGCGGCGACCAGCAATCATGTGTGGGCCGAACGCTACGACCGCGATCTCGCGGATGTTTTCGCCATGCAGGATGAGCTTACCGAAGCGCTGACGACTGCGCTCGCCCCCGCCATTGCAGACGCCGAGCTCCGACGCGCCATGCGCAGGCCGCCGGGGAGCCTTGATGCCTGGGCAGCCTATCAGCGCGGCCTGTGGCATCTGAGCAAAGCGACCGCAGACGACGATGAGATTGCAGAGAAATTCTTCAGACAGGCGATCGATCTCGACCCGACCTTCGGCGGCAGCTACAGCGCGCTCGCTCTGTACCAGCTGCAAGCGGCCGCGCTCTACCAGAAGATAGGCCTGCGAGACGCGCAACGCTCGGCGGAGGCCTTGGCCCGCCGGGCGGTCGCGCTCGATGGTGCCGATGCGGAAGCCCGTTCGTGCCTTGGCTGGGCCTTGCAAGCACGCGGCGAGGCTGACGATGCGTTGGCGGAGATCGAACGAGCTCTCTCCATGAGCCCAAATCTGGCGATCGCGCATGGCCATCGTGGCGCAACGCTGATCTTTGCCGGACGGCCCATGGAGGGGGTTACTGCTCTCAACGCGTGTATCAGGCTCGATCCCCGCGACCCCTATCTGGCAGTCCGCTTGTTGCACATTGCGTGCGGTTTATATTTCTGCGGCGAATATGAGGCTTCGATCGAGGCCGCAAAACGTCTGATCCGGTCGTATCCCGATTTTCCGATGATCTACCGCTGGTCCGCGGCGGCGCTGGGCCAGCTTGGCCGCACAGCGGAAGCGAAGGAAGAGCTGGAAAAGGCTGTCTTGCGCGCACCGGGGGCATTCGAGATGTATGTCCGCAACAGAGCGCCGTGGTTTCGTCCAGAAGACCACGCGCATCTCGTCGACGGTCTGCGTAAGGCCGGGTGGAGGGGGTAAGGCTGCATTGAACGTCGGGCCATCCGTTCTGCTTTGCCGCGAGCTGTTCTACGATCCTGCACGAGGTCTCTTCGTTTTTCACCTCGACGAGGGAGCAACGTCAAACTCCGCCGTAAGCCTAACCTTCGATTTTATGGATTTCGAAATGAGGGTCAAACTGCGACGTGCGGGAGAGGCCGCTCATGGCGCAAAAGGCGAAATTCCCGTGCCTTTGGCGCATTTTCGCTTTATCCCAGAGAGCAGACATCGAATTTATATGAGTACACGCCCTGATCGCGAACTTGGCGCCTCTCTTCCGCTTGCGGGAGGGAGCACGCGACCGCTGTAGCAACGATTTCTAAGGAAGCAGCCGTTCCTGCTTGGCCTGCCTGAACCACTTCCGGAACATGTCTTCGGTGTCCATCATTTCAGTGAAGCCGGCGCGGTTGATCTTGACCGTCGAGACGATGGAGGGTGGACCGGATTCGGCGCGGCCGTAGCGCATGCTGTAATCGACGTATTGGAACGAGAGGCCGACGAATTCGGCCAGACCCCGCGACACGAGGCCGTGCTTGCGCCGTAGCGCGTCCCACGGACCTACCCAGTTTGGGAATTCCTTCGCGAGCGACAGCGGGACCGGCTTGCCGGGCTTCATCCCCAGCGCGTCGGCCACCGCCGGCCAGATGTTCTCCCACGTGAAGACGTCGCCATTGGTGACGTTGAAGGCTTCGTTCTGTGCCGCCTTGGCCTCGCCCGACCAGGCGATCGCGCGCGCCAGCAGATCGACATCGACCGCCTGCGACACGCGCGCGGCCCCGCCGGGATAGTCGAGCGGCCTGCCCTGCTCCCGCAGCATCGCAGCGTAGACGCCGAGCGGCGGAATCAGATCCATTGCGCCGCCCATGGCGAGCCCCACGATCAGCACCGGCCGCAAGATGCTCCAGTGCCAGGCCTTGCCGGCCTGGAGCTCGCGCAGGAAGTTTTCCTGGGCCCAGTAGAAATTGGGCTGCTCGTACATTTCGGAGCGGCCTTCGCGCGCCGGCACTGTTAGGGGACGAACGTGAACGCCGTAGGCCTTGGTACCCTGCAGAAGAGCGACATGCCTGAGGTCCGGCGCCGCCGGCTCGAGCGCGCCCATCAGGTTGCGCAGCATCACGTCATTGGTCTTGATCTGCTGCTGGTCGCGCCAGCCATCGACGAGCTGCGGCGCCTCATAGAGCGCGGCGTAGATCAGGTGGGTGGCGCCCTGCAGCTCGGCCGCGGCACGGGCAATCGGCTTCGCTGGTCAGATCGATCGCGACGTGACGCGCACCGTAGAGGTCGCGCGGCTTGCGCCGCGACAGCGCAACAACCTCGCAAGCGGCGGATGTGCCGAAGTGTCGCAACGCGGCGTTGCCGACGAGACCGGTCGCTCCGGCGACCACAACCTTCTTGCTTGCCATGCTCGATCTCCCGTTCTTTTTGCCCAATTAGGTAGCAGATCGCGGATGCCCCCTACTTGCGTCTGGCCAGCGTTCGCACTTGCGAGGAAGGCATGAGGCTTGATTATCGCCAAGCGCCCGGTCATCCTCATCAGCGGAACCGCAATGATCGGAATTCCAACAAAAAGAGCCCATCAGGGCCATTCGGAAACGCTAGCAAGCCTCAACAAAACAACGTCGAGCCTCGGCGAAGAATAGACGACACCAAGATCGTTCCCTGGTCGAAGCATCGGCACAACGGAGGGTACGCATGAAACGTCGTGATTTCCTGAAGGTGACGGGCGTGAGCCTGGCCGCGAGCACAGCAGTGGCTGCGCCCGCGATCGCGCAGTCGTCACCCGAGGTCAGATGGCGGTACGCCACGAGCTGGCCGAAGGCGCTCGATACGCTCTATGGCGGCTGCGAATATTTCTGCAAGCAGGTCGCCGACATCACCGACAACAAATTCCAGATCCAGCCCTTTGCAGCGGGGGAGATCGTACCGGGCCTTCAGGTGCTCGACGCCGTGTCGAACGGCACCGTCGAGATCGGCAATACCGCGCTCTACTACTATTGGGGCAAGAATCCCGCTTTCACCTTCGCAACCGCACTGCCGTTCGGGTTGAACACGCGCCAGCAGATCTCCTGGCTGCAGTGGGGTGGCGGGCAGGATCTCGTGAACGACCTGTTGAAGGAGCACAACGTCTACGGCATCCCGACCGGATCCACCGGCGCCCAGATGGGCGGCTGGTTCAGGAAGGAGATCAAGACCGTCGACGACCTGAAGGGCCTGAAGATGCGGATCGGCGGCTTTGCCGGCACGATCCTCGCCAAGCTCGGCTGCGTGCCGCAGCAGCTCGCGGGCGGAGACATCTATCCGGCGCTGGAAAAAGGCACGATCGATGCGGCGGAGTGGGTCGGTCCCTATGACGACGAGAAGCTCGGCTTCGCCAAGGTCGCGAAGTACTATTACTATCCCGGCTGGTGGGAAGGCACGAGCCAGGGCCACAACATCATGAACATAGAGAAGTGGAACGCGCTGCCCAAGCATTACCAGGCGGCGATCGATGCGGCGTCACGCGACACCTTCACCTGGATCACCGGCAAGTACGATGCGGTGAACGCCCCGGCGCTGAAGCGGCTGATCGTGAACGGCGCGATCCTCAAGGGCTTTCCGCAGGAAGTGCTCGAGGCCTGCTACAACGCCGCCAACGAGATCTATGCCGATCTCTCCAAGACCAATCCGCATTTCGGCAAGATGTATGCGAGCATGATGGCCTATAAGAATGACTCGCTGCCTTGGACGCAGGTGGCGGAGCTGAGTTACGACAGCTTCATGGCGCGGATGCGGACGAAGACGTGAGGTGCTGAACGACCCGCACGAGTAAAGAGGATGAGCCCCGGAGATGCTGCCATCTCCGGGGTTTTTCATGCTTGGGTTCTGGAGCCTTCGCAACTGCGAGCGGCCTGACGACGCTTGATTATCGCAAGGCGACCGGTCATCCTGATTGCCGGGACCGCAACGCTCGGGACCCACAAAGAGCCCTGAAGGGCCTTCGGACACATTCACATCGTCACAACACCAACGTCACAACACCAACGTCGGTTATCGGCGAAGCAAAGACGACACGAAGATCGTTCCCTTGTCGAGGAATCGGCGCAACGGAGGGATACGCATGAAACGTCGTGATTTTCTGAAAGTGACAGGTGCCGGTCTGGCGGCGAGCACAGCAGTGGCTGCGCCGGCGATTGCGCAGTCGACGCCGGAAGTGAGATGGCGGCTCGCCGCAAGCTGGCCGAAGTCGCTCGATACGCTCTACGGCGGCTGCGAATATTTCTGCAAGCGCGTCGCCGAAGCCACCGACAACAAATTCCAGATCCAACCGTTCGCGGCCGGCGAAATCGTCCCGGGCCTGCAGGTGCTCGATGCCGTATCGAACGGCACCGTCGAGATGGGCAACACGGCGCTGTATTACTATTGGGGCAAGAACCCTGCCTTCACGTTTGGCACGTCTCTGCCGTTTGGACTAAACACGCGGGCACATATTTCCTGGCTGCTGTTCGGAGGCGGCACGGAAATGCTCAACGACCTCCTGAAGGAATACAACGCGGTCGGCATCCCGACCGGCTCGACCGGCGCGCAGATGGGCGGCTGGTTCCGGAAGGAGATCAAGTCGATGGAAGATTTCAAGGGATTGAAATTCCGCGTCGGCGGCTTCGCCGGCACGATCATCGCCAAGGTCGGCGGCGTGCCGCAGCAAATCGCCGGGGGCGACATCTATCCGGCGCTCGAGAAGGGCACAATCGATGCGGCCGAATGGGTCGGACCGTATGACGACGAGAAGCTCGGCTTCGTGAAGGTCGCAAAATACTACTACTATCCGGGCTGGTGGGAAGGCACCGGCCAGGGCCACAACATCATGAATCTCGACAAGTGGAACGCGCTGCCGAAGCACTATCAGGCGGTGATCGAGATGGCCTCGCGCGATACGTTCACGTGGGTCACCGGCAAATACGACTACGTCAATCCGCCGGCGCTGAAACGTCTGCTGGTGGCCGGCGCAATCCTGAAGCCGTTCCCCCAGGAAGTGCTCGAGGCCTGCTTCAACGCAGCGAACGAGATCTACGCGGATCTCAACAAGACCAATCCACACTTCGGCAAGATGTACGCCAGCCTGTCCGCATTCCGGAACGAATCTCTCGCATGGATGCAGGTTGCTGAGCTCAGCTACGACAGCTTCATGATGCGGATGCGCACGCGGACGTGAGCTGACGACGGGTCAGCTGGCCTGCAAACGACGAAAGCCCCGGAGATGGCTCCGGGGCTTTTTGTTATCGAGGACCGCTATCGTAGGTGGGCAAAGGCGCCATAGCGCCGTGCCCACCATTCTCTTCGGTCAGACAGCAGTGGTGGGCACGCTTCGCTTTGCCCACCCTACGACGGTGCAACATCGATCGCATCAGTTCTGATCGTCGCCGAGCGCAGCGACCAGCTTGTCGTAGTACTTGCCGACGAGATCGATGTTGCCCTTGTTCTCGACCTGGGGCGCCGGGATCTTTAGCGCCTCGTTCAGCTCGTCCAGCGCTTCCTTCTTGTCCTTGGCCGGCATCTTCTTGTCGGCGTGGATCTGCGCGATCTGCGCCTTGATCACCGATTCGGGGCCGACATATTTCTTGGTCGCGGGATCGAAGCCGCCGAGCACCAGGCTGATGTTGTCGACGACGTTGCTGTACTCGTCATAGCTGGCGAAGCCGTGCTTTTTGGCGACGGCGTCGAGCTGCGCGATCACCTTCTGATCGGGCGCGGTGTTCTCCGGAAGCTTTGCGGTGATCGCATCCATGTCCTTTTGCGCGGCGAGCACGCCGTCGAGCTGCTTGTCGGTCAGCACGATCTGCTTGAGAGTGGGTGTCTGCGCGGGCGCGGTCTGCTGAGCCGGCGCCGCCTGTTGCTTGGCTTGCGCGAACGCGGTGCCGGAGGAGGTAAGCGATGCTGCGGACAGAAGGCACGCGACGCCGAACGCGGTGAGGGCGGGACGAAGCAACGCAGGCATGGAAGTCTCCTCGGATATTTTGATTGCCAGGTTTCAAGGACGGAACCCGATTAGCGGCGTCGACGTGAATGGCCCCTGAACTCGCATCTGATCGTCTTCAACTGAACGAGAGCGCGCGAAATCGGATGCGACCACGAGCCCGGCGGCTCGCTCGCTTCACATGCTGAACGCGTATCGTGACGGAAAGATGCAGGCGGCGCGGCATTGCTGCGCCCAAACGCAAAACGCCACCTCCGTTGCCGGAAGGCGGCGTTTTGGTGTCGAGCATCGCAAGAGGAGACTTCCTTGTCCTTGGCAGGCCTGGCAGCGACCTACTCTCCCAGGCTTAAGCCATAGTACCATTGGCGCTGAAGAGTTTAACGGCCGAGTTCGGGATGGGATCGGGTTGAGGCTCTTCGCTAGAACCACCAGGCCGGCGAAGGACAAGGAAACGAAGCAAGCGATCTTCAAGCGTTGAGTCTGGCGACTTAGCGCTTCTCATTCTGGTCGGGGTCTTTGCGACCCTAT
>NZ_LGHL01000285.1 GCF_001908205.1 Bradyrhizobium sp. NAS80.1 | reverse complement strand
CGCCAGCTCGTCTTCAGTGGCGTCACTTTCCAACTCTTCGAACGTCAAGGCCAACTGCTCGATCAGGCGCGACGAACGCTCCGACCGCTGGCCGTAGATCTGATGCTTCAGCTTGGCGATCTGCAGCTTCTGTTGGGCAATCAGCGCTTCGTCTTCCGATGCTTTCGCGCGGGCGACCGGCGATCTCCAACCCCCTCGCGCGCTCGATCGCCAACGCCTCCCTCAGGGCGGCAACGTCATCCAGAACAGCGTCGCGATCGGCATCCATGCGACGCAATGAATCACAAATTGGACGCGCGGGGACTCCCAAAAATACAAGATCTGCGGGATTTTGTGCTCAGCCCGCGCTCTGCGGTCGCCAGCTCAGTTGCGGATTACGCCAGTCGATCCCCTCCAGCATATAGGCCATCTGCGCCGCTGAGATCGATACCGCGCCGTTCGACGCCGAAGGCCAGATGAACTTGCCTCGGTCCAGGCGCTTAGCATAGAGCGACATGCCCAACCCATGGTGAGTCGGCCCCGGGAGTTGCACCCGGAGCCGCTCTCCGAACCGTACGTGACGCTCTCACGTCATACGGCTCTCAACAAGTACCGAAGCAGAACTCAACCTCGCCCAATGAGCAAACAGCTTTGGCCTGCGGCGGCGGATCAATCTGAGCCAGGTGGAGGCTCTGACTTTTTCATTCTTCAGCCCTTTTTATTTGCGTCGCGCCCAGCGGTTAAGAGATTCGTCGACGTATCGATACAGGTTGTGCATTTCTGACCGCCCATATCTGCCGTAGTACTGCATCCATCCACGAAGGACGGGATTCAGTTCCAAGGCGATTGCGTCGACTTCCGTCTGCGAGCGAAGCCTGAGCCGGAGCCGCCGGATCGTCATACGCATAGACTTCATCGCCGCCCTGCTGGCCGCTGGCGAGAACGTACAGAAGTTTTCTTTCTTCTGATGATTTCTTGCCCTGCGCGGTCGAAAGGTAAATCCCAGAAAGTCAAACGACTGACTGGTATGGCTACCCGGGCGGTTGCTGTCTTTGCAGTAGACGATCTTGGTCTTGTCGGGATGCATTTCGAGTTCGCATTCCTCAAACCTTGCTTGCAGCGCCGCCTTGATGGCCTCCGCTTCAGCTTTGGTTCGGCAATGAACGAGCCCGTCGTCTGCGTATCGACACCATGGTGACCGCGGGAAGTTCCGCGCCATCCATGTATCGAACGCATAATGCAAGAACAAATTGGCAAGGACGGGACTGATCACGCCGCCTTGGGGTGTGCTCCGGTCGCGAGCGGTGATCGCTCCGTCTTTGCCTTGCATCGACGCTATTAGCCAGCGTTCGATGTAGAGCAGAGCCCATTCGTCTTGCACATGCTTCCTGATGGCCTTCATAAGCAACTTGTGGCTGATATTGTCGAACAGGCCTTTGATGTCGAACTCCAGCACCCAGTCCATCTTCCAACACCGTTGCCGGGTGACGCCGACGGCGTCCAGCGCGGATTTTCCGGGCCGGTAGCCGTAGGAATCGGGAAGGAAGATTTCCTCGAGTGCTTGTTCAATCTGCAGCTTGACGACCGTCTGCGCCACGCGATCTGCTACTGTCGGCACGCCTAGAATGCGTTGTCCGCCGTTCTTCTTGGGAATGGGGACAGCCCGAACGGCAGGTGGAAAGTAGCTGCTAGAAGACATTCGATTCCAGACCTTGTAAAGGTTGCCCTTCAAGTTCTTCTCGAAAGCTTCCAACGATACCTTATCCACGCCGGCTGAGCCCGCATTGGCTTTGACCAATCGGTAGGCCTTCATCACTGTTTGCTTGTCGATATTGTACTGCTTACGTTCGGTTACACCCATCATGTCCTCCTGCTCATCACAGTTGCATGCGGGCGGAACCACTTGCCTCGGCCCCTTCGTTCCAGTCCCATTACAGCACCTTCATCACTACTACGAGCCAATCCGCCCCAGTGTCGTGCTTCGGTACTCTCGTCTCGCGGTGTGCGCCGCTTGAACTTCTCCCTTGGCATCACAACGACTGGTTCCTGCAGTTCTCTACAAGAGCCTGTCTCCAGATCGCGTCCCCTAAACGCCGGTCGCCATCCGCGCAGTAATCTAGGCGCCTCACGGATTGATCTCAGGGATGGCACGCGCCCCTGATTTTGGCGACGTCTAAATAGTTTTCGACGCGTCATCGGAAGATTCGCTTTCGCTCGCCTTCTGGATACTCACCTGCCCCGTAAACCCGGGACTTTTGCAACACTTGCTGATGACCGCGCCTTTTAAGCGAAGCCACCGTGTCGTGGTTTTGCATCTGCGGCTGGAACGCCGATGCAGGAGGGCCAACCTCCATCTCTCATAAAGCTGTACGCATCAAATTCGGTTATTCACCTCCTTTATGCTCTGCAGCACACCATGCCAAAGTAACTTGACCAGATCGCCGCTGCGGCCCCGGAAGATGTAGAGATCGCCAGCATGAGGATCGCGCTTCAGGCTTTCCTGAACTGTGAGAGCCAAGCTTCGCATGCCGCGACGCATATCGGTGTGGCCAGTGGCAATCCAGACCCTGACGCCGTTCGGAATCGGGATCATCGTCGTCGCAAGAGCTCAAGAACCTGCTGCAGCGCCTCAACATCCACGTCACGGTCAACGCGAACACGACAGCCGCCCCCGAGCTCAATCTCGATGATTCCAGCCCTTGCACGCTGCGCAGGCGGTGAAGACGCCAGTTGTGGTGCGCCGCTCGAGATCGGAACCGCTACAGGTGTGATCTCGACGGGAACAAGAGCAGGCGGAGAATCCCCGCCCAGTCGCCCCTGGCGCGCTTGTCGACGCCAGGTGAACAGCAGGCTATGAGCCACCCCGTGCCGGCGTGCCACGCCGCAGACCGTCTCGCCGGGCTGCAAGGTCTCTTCGACAAGGCGGACCTTCTCGTCGTAACTCCATCGCCGCCGACGCTCGGCGCCCAACACATTGACTTGCATTCCCGAC
>NZ_LGHL01000284.1 GCF_001908205.1 Bradyrhizobium sp. NAS80.1 | reverse complement strand
CAACTTAGACGACGAACTGAAGAATGTAATTCTAGCCGTGTCTCGATCATTCGCGTTTTTACACAGCCAGGGTCATTCTCGACCGACTCTGCGGGGTCGGCTTGTGTTCGATGTCTGCTCTTCCCCGAAACCGACCAACTTATTGCGTGGCAACGAAATGGCGCGAAGGGGCCATTTCCGGACTCGTGCATCGCAGCAAATTGTAATCCCATTCGATCACCGCACACTGCTGGTGGTAGTGTCTCTGGGCTCGAAAACGACGCCCGACTTCTGACCCCGAAGCGACCATCCTTATAGTCCCTACACTTCAAGCCATGGGCGGCCGCAGGACTTCGGGCGCGCGCGAGACGAACAAGAAGCGAGTTCACGGCCTGCAAATCGGGGGTGGCCGTGGGGGCAGTTCTGGATCCTTGCGGTACCGGGTGAGGATCGGTTCGAGGACCTCTTTCGACCAGAATTTCGGAGCGCCGATTTGCTTCAAGCAGAAGGCGTCCCAATACAGCCCCGCACGCGACAGCGACGGGCGAATTGCAGCAGCCTGTGCGACGGCTTCGATGTCGTGGGATTCAGGATAAATGTAAAGCGTCGTCGGATTGTCCTTCAACAGCGGGATGATTTGCCAGGCCTCAGAGGGCGACCAACTAGTGCAGCCGTCGCTGCGGCCGCCCGAGTAGTCCTCCAGATTGCCGAACGGAACATAACCTTTCTCGTTTGCGTATGGGCTGCGCGGATCCTTTCGAAGACAAACGTTCTTCAGTACGAGGGCCGGATGTCCTCCGATGGCGCGCTCTCTGGCGTTGGCGGTCTCGCCTTCGCCATCAAACTGAACGAACGAGCGGATCAGAGCCGCATACTGGTTCAGCGCAGCGCGGTAATACCCCTTGAAAGACGTCTTGGTCTCACCCGTCACATAGGCGCCGCCGGCTGTCAGGAATGAATCCATCGCGTTGCCAAAGTTCTTCGCGCACTCTTTTCCGTTCCGGAAATCGGCGACACCCTTCAAATCGCGGCCGCTGCCGTGACCAGCAGAAATCGCACGAAAAGACTGATCAGCTTCGCAGATAACGTAAAAGCGGCCCCCCGATCTGCCATCGCCCAAATCGTGCGGGCGCGTCGCGTCCATGGCAAAATAGCAGGGATTCTTAATGACGCCTTCCTTCACCTTTCGCAGATAGAGGTCGCGCCCCCCTCTGCAGAACCACTTGCGCGATCTGGCCCTGGCCTTCGCCAATATGGCCCTGCAGCCAGGCCGGAACGTCTGACGACTGCGCCGCCGCGAAGGATGCAGCCGCCAGCCACGCGGCCGTTGTGACGCCGAGACTGACCCTCTTGAGAAAGCGCAATTCTGTCCGCAACGGATCGCCTCTGCAGTCGGCATGCTAGGCTGGCGATCGAGGGGCTAAGAGCAACCTGTCGTCTGAGCCTTCAATGCCCGTTCGGTCTTCGGGCTGCTCGCCGGCTGCATCATTCGGTGGAAAGATGCCGTCATAGATCGCGCGGGCTTCGCGAATGAGTCGAAGCCGCTCGCGCTCGGATTTCGAAACGAATCCTACGATCTCGCCCATCCGCATCTCCCTCAGGCGCAGAAAGCCTCAAAACTTGCCTGAGCAGGTCCTTCGCTTAGATGTAATGTTATAACATTGCGCCAAATTTAGGGAGATGCGAAAAGAGAAAGCCGCTGCCTAGGGAAGTCGTGATCGTGCGCGGCGGTAATGATCACGACTGGCGCGACCCAAGGGGCCAAGTGTGAGTTCAGGCATCACTAAGTGCCTAACCGATGTCGCCTTCGGGTCATTTTTGACCGAGTCAGACGTGGTTGCTCGCGAGTTGATGTCCGCTTCGCCCCGAAAGTCACCACGGGACTGTTGATCGAGTACTGAGAACTCGCGGATAGTAAACGTGAAAACGGAAAGCGGCCCCGGCGAGATGAATGCATCGGGGCCGTTCCAGATCATATGGTCGGTTACATCCGCCGACCATCCGATCCTAAGCGGCGCCAATCACCGCATCTGATCTGGTGCAAGATATGGCAGCGCTGCAGCCCTAAAGCTGTTGGCCGCCAACTCCCACCTACGCCAATCAGCACGCCGCCAATGCTCGATCGCCATCGCCTTGCGCGCCTGCACATCCGAGATGATCTTGTCGAGCTCGGTGCCATCGAGTGTGCGCTTGATGCGCAGCACGTCGGCGCGCAGCTCCTGGGTCAGTGGTCAGCCCTTGGGCGTAATCTTGCCGGCGAAGGACTGGGCCACGATCTTGCCGTCCCGCACGACGAACGTGTCCGTGCCTACCTCGTACAAGTTGTCGGCAGTCTCCGCGGTCCACAGAATGTAGGCATAGTCGCCCTCGACCGCCTGCTGCTTCATGCTGAATGCGGCACCAGGTTTGCCAAACTCCGCAAACATCGCCTGGAACAACGGCCGAATCTCGTCGGTCCCCCTGAGCGGTCCGTCCGGCGTGAACAGGACGGCACCCGGCGCATAGTCAGAGAGGATGCCCGTGAGGTCGCCCTCACCAAAACACTTTATGTGGTGGTCCAGAACGTCTTTCGCGGAATTCATTCCTCCATCCTCCTTTATTGGTTAGTGATGAACAATCGCGACGCGCTTTATACTCCGCGACATAACGGTCTAAGCGCTTAACGGCTGAGCCAAGTCCGTCGCAGCCATAGCCGCAGTACCTGAAATGAACTCCCGACGCCGCATGCGCCGCTCCCTGCAAGGACGCGTGTGGAAAAAAAGAGCCTAGCACTTCTGTCGTGGGGTCGTGAGGTGCTTTGAAGGTCATCTTCGACCGACTCCGCGGGTTTCGCCTGCCGGTCGATGTCTGCTTTTCCCCGAAAGCAACCTACTTACTGCGCGGCAACGAAATGACGCGAAGGGCCAACTCCGGACTCATGCATCGCAGCAATTGCGCTCTCATTCGATCAGC